>NZ_JAJENU010000418.1:0-344 GCF_035615495.1 Lyngbya sp. CCY1209
TTTAATCAGGGCGGCTTGAGGTGCTGTTTTGTGTTTCTTAATCACCTCTTTCACCTTTTCAGTGTGGGCTTTGATTGCCTTTTTGCTCGGTTTTATGTGGGTTACGAAACCAAGGAGTTTACTGGCTTTTCCTCCACTTTTCCCAGAGACGTGTTTTCCGGCAGGATATTGCCTGATATTGAACCCCAGAAAGTCAAATCCCGGTTGGACTTTTTCTCCGCCAATTTCGATTTCTTGAAATGTATGACAGATTCTTGTCTTTTCCGGCTTGAGTTGGAGTCCAATGGGCTTTAACCATTCGGAAATGGCAATCTTGCACTGTTCAATGATTTCGAGTTTTGGTG
>NZ_JAJENU010000419.1:0-49672 GCF_035615495.1 Lyngbya sp. CCY1209
ATCCAGAGGGATGAAAGCCTTACCAGGAAGTTATTTCGGGCATTTCAGCCCTATTTCGTTCCTGAACGAATCGCACTACCCTCCCCAGTATAGAGGCACCCAGGAATAAATTAACAATTATTAATTGTTAATTGTTAATTGTTAATTGTTAATTATCCCCTACACCCCCAATTCTACTGGGTCGCTTTTCAGGGTAAAATCCGAGATATCGGGGAGAGCGGCCCGTTTTTGTCGGTGGTGGGCATCGGCGATCGCCTGTTGGAGGGTTGAGAAGTTGGGCATATCTTGCCAACAGGAGGGACAAAACCAGTGGACTTTGCCGTGGCGGATGTGGGGGAGCAAGGGGGTCGAACAACAAGGACAGTTACTCATCAGATATTATTTCACCCAACTCGACGATTGCGATCAGACTGGCGGAAACTGGAAGGGAAGGGAAAGGAGAGTTCAAACTCATGCGGAGCAGACGGCGGTTTTCGATTTCGCCGGTTCGCTCTCTTGGACCGCCAGTTGCCAGCAGGGGACTAACCGGGCCAAATTTTGAATCACCCGACAGCCGGGGTAAATTTCGAGTTGGGCTTCCGAGACGGCTTCAAACAGCAACCGTTCGCCCGGAAACACGATCCGCTCGAAGTACCACCCGGGGATGTTGGTCACGCGCAGGGTCTGTAGTTGGGTGGTGGAATTATTGTAGTAGCACAAAATTGTATTGGTATAAGCCGAGGGAACGGAATCGAAGACTTGAGACATCGTTAAACCTTCCTTCTAAAATCTTTCATCTCTATCTGTCTTCACAGCTTAAAGAGAAAAGATGAGGAATTTGTGAATTTGCCCGAAATCTTCCTTACGATTTGTAAAGTTTTTATTGATCCCCATGACTTTCCCGGGGTGACGGGGGCGGTTACGGCCGTCGGGGATCGCTGAATGCCGCCGATCCCCGATCGCAACCGTTGGTATACAATTCATTGTAACCAATGTCTGTATATCCGATGACAAATCACTCAAAAATATCGCACCCCCCCTAAAATGCAAAGGTCGTTCTCACGGTTCCGATCGCCAGGTCATCATTGCGATCGCTCTGGTTGGGGTTGGTTATCCAAATGATACCAGGGGTGATGGACAGATAGTCAGTCAACTGATATCGGTAAAACGCCTCAAAATGCCAGGACCCATCGTTGGGAAGGCCCCGTCCCGACTCCCCGTCCAGATGGGCCAGGTACGGTTCCCGTCCCACGACGATGCCGCCCAAACTCCCTTCCCGAAACAAATCCGGGAGTCCCAACGTCAGGGCATAATTCCAAATTTGGCCGTCCCCCACCCCGATCGCCCGGGCTGCGGTGTAGCCCCCCCAGGCGCCCAAAATCACTCGGGGGCTAATTTGCCAAGCCAATTGTACCCCGTAGGAGTTGCTCGAAACCGGGGCGGCGATACCGGCGGGATTGAGCCCCTCCGTCAAACCGTAGAGGGAGTTAGCAATACCGGTGCCCGCATAGCCGTTGAAGGCGTCGATACGGACTTCTCCGGTGGTGCGATCGAATACGGGGCCATTTTGCTCTCCGTTATCGAAACCGAAATTTCCCGGAGTGGAATAGGTGTAATTATAAGTGAGGGCGAATTGAACCGTATCCGCCGGGGTGACGGTCAGTTGGGCCAGAACCGAAAAATCGCCGTTGAATAGTCCCGTCCCCGCCGTTGCATCCCCGGCGCCGGCGGCCAAATAGCCCACGGATAGAGAAGTGGGGCCGAAAATGCTGGCAAAACTGCGATCGCCGAACTGATAGTTAATCCCGATCCCGGTGCCTCCCCCGAGGCGGTAGATGGGGTTCCGCTGTCCGAAGGCACTCAGCGAACCGTTTCCGCCGTCGTAGTCGTCGAGGTAGGGGTTGAGGGTGGGGACGAAATCATCCCAGGTGGCACCCTTAGCGGCGAGGGTGAAATTGAGGCGATCGCCGACGGGGAACTGGTACAATAATCTCGCCAACCGCACGGAGTTATCGGTATCGTCCGTTATATTAAATGTCTGGGTGCCCTGGCCGATGACGCCCCCGTTGAAGGGTTCGGCGTCCCCACTTTCCAGGCGGGTGAGTAACAGATCCCGTCCGGTGAAACTGGTGTTGAAGTCGAGGCGGACTCGGTTTTGCCAGACAGTTTGATCCGATCCGGTATCTTCCCCGAAGGCATCGGTGAGGGCGAAAATCGCCTCCCCCCGCAGTTTGGTGGTGACGGAAAATTGATTGTCGTCTATTTCGTCGAGGCGGACATCGATACCCCGCATATCGCCCCGCAACAGGGCCAATTCCGCCGCAAATTCGTTTTGCAGTCGTTTGAGGGCCAGTAATTCGGCTTGGGTGACACGATCGCGGGTTCCGGCTTCGATCAATTCCTCGATGCGATCAACACAGGCGTAGACTCCGGCGGCGAATTCGTACCGACTCAGCGATCGATTTCCCTTGAAGGTCCCGTCGGGATAGCCCGCGATACAGCCGAACCGTTCCACCAAGGATTGTAACGCTTCAAAAGCCCAGTCCGTCGGTTGGACGTCCGAGAGTTGGGAAACCGAGGTGACTTGGGACTGTCGGGATTTCTGTTTTCGTCCTTCCTGGCTGTATTGTTGAAGTTGGTTCCAGGTGTCTGGATTCGGGCCGGGTGTCGCGATCGCCCCCAACGGCAACAAGATCCCCCCGATGGCGGAAAGCGTGAGCGTCAAAATCCACAAGCGTCCGAAACTGTTGCCGTTCATGAAAAAAATGCGCGAGGTGGGAAGTTCCTAAAATTTGAAAATGTGGGATCGGGCCGGATTCGAGCATCGCACCCCATCGATCACTTCAATCAGTTGTACCACTTCCCGGAACGGTTGAGGATGCGATCGCACTTTCCCCACACAAAAAAAGTAGGGACTCCCTGGCATTCGTCCATTCCCTATTCCCCATTCCCGATTCCCGATTTCCTATTCCCTATTCCCCATTCCCTAATACCGACTCCCGACTCCCCATTCTCTACTCCCGATTCAGACGAATTCGATACAATCCAGACGTTGCGGTGATGTAAAGGGTGCGGCGATCGCGATCGCCCCAAGCCAAATTGGCGGCGGTTTCCGGCACTCTGATAATACCCAGTCGCTCCCCGTCCGGCGAAAATATCCACACGCCGCCAGGTCCGGTACTGTAAATATTACCCTCACCGTCCACTTTCATGCCATCAGGGACACCAGAGAGATCCGGATCTTTGAGTTCCGCAAAGCGTCTCCCATTCGCCAACGTGCCATCTTCTCCCACGTCAAAAACTTGGATGTATCCCTCCTGGGAATCGTTGACATAAAGTTGGGATTCGTCCGGGGAAAAAGTGATGCCGTTGGGGCGGATCATCTCATCGTTGAGTAAGGTCAATTCTCCGTCCGGGGCGAGGCGATAAATTCCGTAAAATCCCAATTCTTCCTGTTCCGATTTGATGCCATAGGGCGGATCGGTGAAATAGATGCTGCCGTCGGAGTGGAGGGCGAGATCGTTGGGGCTGTTGAGGCGTTTTCCATTGTAGCGATCGGCGAGAGTCATGATCGTTCCGTCCGCTTCGGTGCGGGAGACGCGACGGTTATCGTGTTCGCCGGTAATCAACCGATTTTGGTCGTCGAGGGCGTTGCCGTTGGCTTTGCCGGAGGGCTGTCGAAATACGGTCAATTCCCCGTCGGGTTTCCACCGATAAATCCGGTCGGCGGGAATGTCGCTGAACAGCAAAAATCCGTCCGAATGCCAGACGGGTCCCTCGATAAATTTGAACCCCTCCGCCACTTTTTCGAGGGTGGCATCGGGGGGAAATAGCCGATCTAAATTTTGATTCTGTTCTTGGGCGACGGCGCGATCGCCCGCCCCCAATTGTTCGGGTTCGTTCTCGGGAATTGTACAACTAACGGGGAGGGATAAAAATAAAATTAAAGCACTCCCCAATATCAGATACTTTTTCATGATTAAATATCAGTGAGTTGTTGGGCTTCAGCCCCCCAGAGAAAGGCACCGAAGCGCTACAACGGATTTTCACAGTTGTTGGGCTTTAGCCCCCCAGAGAAAGGCGCTAAAGCGCTACAACGAATGGATATGAACTTATTTTAGCCGATCGCTTCGGTCAAGGTAGATATTTCTGCACCACGACCCAGCCGGAGAGGGAGACGATCGCAAAACCTAAGAATAACACGATATTGGTACTGATGTGGAGCGATCGCGCCCAGGGTTTTTTCGGCCCGATTTGGGTGGCACTCCAGGCAGACAGCAACACTAAACCCACCACCGTCAACCCCGCCGGGAGGTGGACCGAGTGGCCGAGGTTTCCGTACTGTCCCAGGGTGCCCACAATGCCGATCGCCAGCAATAATAACACCAACGCCACCATCGTGCCGCCGACAATATAATGGGTCGTTCGCAGTCCGGAGGGACGGGGTTGTTTCGTCTTGCGGGAGTAGAACATCCAACCCCCCGTCACCGCCAGCAACAGGTAGGCCGTGACCGAAAGCCCCATCGACCAAGCCGCGATCTTCCACAGCCACAAAAAAGACGGTAAATCCATCGGCAAGTTCCCCAAATCTAGCAATATAGCAATGTGAAATGATCAGTGAAAACTACAGGGTCAAAGCCCCCAGAATTGGGGGTTTGGGGGCCAGATCTGTTTCAGAATGACTTCACACTGCTCTATTGTCTCAGACGATCGCTTTTCGGCATCCCCAAAATATAAAAAAAAATTTAAATTTTGCCGAATTGTTTGATTTAAAACTTCCGCCGTGCTATGATTGTCTCATAATGGAAATAGTGACAAAAATTTTATTTTCGCAACCACTCCCATTATGAAGAAGATACTTCAATTTTATCAAAAATCCCCGCCCCCGTCAACCCCCCCCGATCGCCAATTTTTATAATTATCAATTATCAATTATCAATTATCAATTGCAAAGCCGACGATCGCTCTCTTCTAACCGGGCATTATGCCGCAGGTAATCCCGCACCCAATCACAGGCATATTCGAGGGTGTCGAGGTTCAGGATGGGGTTGATATTCCACAGAATGATCGTTCCATCGCGATCGCCCGAAGCGAGAATTGTGCCATCGGGGCTAAACTCAACCGTTCTCACCAAACTGCGATGTCCCCCCAACTGGCGAATGCGATCGCCCTGCAAATTCCAGATTCCCACCGTGCGATCGTCGCTGGCGGAAGCGATCATCTGACCATCCGGACTGAAGGCAACTTCAATCACATTCCCCCGGTGGCCGAATAGGGTTCGATCCCAATTGTAGCTGTCTCCGGTTGAGTTCAGTTGCCACAAGTTGACGGTGCGATCGCGGCTTCCGGAGGCGATATAATTGCCGTCAGGACTGAATTCCAAAGTCCAGATCCCGTCCCGGTGTCCGGTGAGGCTGTCGATCAAAGTCCCATCCAAACGCCAGAGTTTGATCGTATTATCGTGGCCGCTAGAAGCGATCATCTCCCCATCCGATCGCACATCAACGCCCCAAACTCCCCCGCCGTGTTCGTCGAAGGAATGTTCGATCTGCCCGTCAAGGTTCCACAGAATCACGGTATTGTCCCAACTCGCCGTGACCAGTTGTCGGCCGTCGGGGGTAAAGTCAACGCCCCAAACCCCCCCTTGATGTCCGGCGAAGGTTTTCTCGGCGGCATCCGATCCCGGAATTTCAAAGTCCGTCCGCCAGAGTTTGGCACTCGCGTCATTGGAGGTGGACGCCAACCATTTTCCGTCCGGACTGAAAGCCAGTTTATTGACCCTTCCGGTATGTCCCGTCAAGGTTTGCAGGAGATCTCCTTCCCGGTTCCACCATTTGATCGTGAAGTCAGCGGAGGACGAAGCGATCGCGTCCGAGATGGGACTGAACACCACATCCCAGACCTCATCCGCATGGGCCTGATAGCTGACCATCAGGGGGTGGCGGGTCTTCCAGAGTCTCACCGTCCGGTCCCAGCTACCCGATACCACCGTCTGGCCGTCCGGACTGAAGGACACCCCCGCCACCTCTCCTTCGTGGCCGTAAAAAACTTGGTCGGCGTGATAGGTTCCGTCCACCCGGCTTTTTTTCCACAGCCGAACAGTTTGGTCGCGACCGGCAGAGGCGATATATTCCCCGTCCGGACTGAAAGCAACATCCCAAACGCCATCCTCGTGGCCGACGAGGGTTTGTAGGACTTCCCCTTGCAAATTCCAGATCTTGAGGGTGTTGTCGCGACTCGCGGACACCATCCGCCGGCCGTCGGGACTAAATGCGATCGCCATCACCTGATCTTCATGTTCCTTGAGGGTTTTCAATAGCGTCCCGTCCGCAGTCCACAGTTGAATCAAGCTATTGTTCTCCAACTCCCCACCCCCGATCGCCAACAGCTTACCATCCGGACTGTAGATGACTTCCCGAAGTTCTTCCCCCGGTGTGGCCAGGGTTTTGAGTAATTTTCCCTCCATCGTCCATAATTTTGCCTCTCCGTCGATGCTAACGGATGCTACGGTGCGATTGTCCGGGCTGATGGCCACCGTCATGGTGGATTGTTTGTGGGCTCTCCAGGAAGCCAATTGCGTCGCACTTGTGGCATGAATTTGCCAGATTTTGATGGTTCCATCCCGGCCGGAAGTGCCGATAAAGCGACCGTCGGCACTGAAATTGAAGCGAAAGGATTCATCTTCGTACCCGGCGAGGGTCGCGAATAATTCGCCGTCTGGCTTCCAGAGTTTGACCGTCCGATCTTGGCTGGCAGAGGCGATCAGGCGACCGTCGGGACTGAAGTTAACGTCAATAACTGAACTGGTGTGTCCCGAAAATCGGTTGACTTCTTGAATGCTGTAGGTGGTTTGCCAGAGGACCGATTGCACTTCCGACTTGATTTCGGGGTCGGACCATCGCAGGGTTTGGAGCGATCGCGTCGCTTTGATGGCTTGTAAAAGGGCTTCCAGGGGTTTGTCGAGGGCGAGGAGACTTTCCGAGGATTGGGTGAGGGCTTTAATTTCGCTGATTTTGGCTTTTCGGTACTGCCAAAAGGTCGCCAAACCGAGGGCAAATGTGATGATAAAGGCGCCACTAACGGCCCCCAACAACAGCCGCTGTAGTCGAGCATTTTTCTTTTCTTGGAGGCGCTTTTGTTGTTCGGCGAGGAGTTTAACTTCGATCGCTTTTGCCCGTTCGGCTTCCAGGGCGTGTTGGACTTCTTGGCGATCGCGATCGACGGAAGCAGCCAAAAATTGATAGTCCGCATCGCTCAAACTTTTGCCCTGGGTCCACTGCTGGGCATCTTTCAACGCCTGCCCCCGCAGCAGTCGGGAGGGGTCGGTTTTTCCGGAGTGAATCCAGGCCTCAAAGGTTTGGGAATAGGGTCGGAGTTGGGTGAGTTGCTGCTGCACCCAGGTTTCATTAAAAATGGCTTTGTAAATGGGATTTTTAACGCTCAGTTTGCCATCTTGTTCGACGACCAATCCCGAGAGGAGGAGTTCGATCTGTTCTCGGGAGTCGTCCGCTTTGATGGAATTTAAATGTAAAATTTGTTGATACAAACTCAGCAATCTTCCGGTGAATTGCGGATAGTAAAAGAGGCGATTGCGGATGGTTCTGAGGTGTTCCGGTTCGTCTTGGGATTCCCAGCGATCGATGATGTGGCGGTGGACGATCGATTCGATCCAAAATGCTTCTAATCCTTGTAATTTTCCGTGGGTTTCCGTTTGGGGGACGAAATGCATCATCAATTTGCAAATTTTTTGCGTCAAAAATGGCTGTCCTTCCGTCCATCGGATAATCTCTCGAAGCAGGGCTTTTCCGCAGCCGAATTTAGCCTCCAAACCCACGGCTAAAGGTTCGGCTTCTTCGACGGTGAATCCGGAGAGTTTGATGGCGGTGCCGATGTTGAAGGGGGTGCGGGTGCGATCGCGGATCAGGTCGGCCGGAGTCGCCACGCCGAACAGGGCAAACGTGAGGCGGTTGTAAGCCCCATTGGTCGCCCGCTGATTGTAGCAAAATCGGATGAAAGCAAAGAAATCATCCGTGGGAAAATCCAACCCCAATAAGCTATCAATTTCATCGACAAATATGACAATATTTTCCCCTTCAAATTGACTCAAAACCCCTTCAAAGATAAACTGGTTCAACCGCTGGATGAGGGACAGCCCCTCCGTCTCAGACCACCATTTTTTATAATCAAATTGCTTGCGAAGTTTCAGACCGAACCACAGGTTGACAACCACCCCTTTGTACCACTGTGCCGGCGTGATCATTTCCCCGCCCACCTGGGTCATGTCCAGGGTGACGCATCTCACCCCATCGGCTTCGAGACGGTGCCGCGATCGCACCATCAAGGAGGATTTTCCCATCTGTCGGGCATTGAAAACATAACAAAACTCGCCCCGCGTCAGGGCTTCGTAAAGTTCGCCATCCGCCTGACGTTCGACGTAACTAAAATGGTCAGTCGGAAGACTGCCACCAACTTGATAAATATATTCATTCACAGCCAATTAGAGAGAGTTGGGAGTCGGGAATCGGGAATCGGGAAGAATTGACAATCATCAATTTAAATAAGCATAAAGCCAACCGTAAAATTTGCCAAATTGCAGGCGGGCCAGATAGTCGGGGACTCAATCATCCCCGAGTCCATTCCGTTCGTTGACGGTGGTGTAAAGTTCCCCAGTTTGGGGGTGAAAGCCAGTCAGCGGGGGCGATCAGGGTCGGATTGTCGGGAATGGGGACGACTTGGGGCGGTTGGGAGGCACTGTCGGTGTGGAAGGGTTCGGGGGTGAGGGTTCGGGTGGCGATCGCTCGATTTGGCCTTTCCTGGGCGAGGGTCGCCGTCCTGACGGGTTCCTCCCAAAATTATTCCCTCAATTGCTGGATTTCTTCCACGCTGAGTCCCGTCGTCTGGCTGATAGTTTAGATGGGTAAGATATCGAGCCGGTTCAGTCGGGTAGGCATTGCCCACCTTGCCAATTAATTAACAGCAAATCCCGTGTAGGGACGCATTAAAGGTTCGCGAAAAGCCAAAACAATATCTGATTTAGGCACTCCTTTTTCGACGAGCTGATTGGCGATACCCATTTCTGTTCCATCATGGTGTATCCAAATTTTGTCTTTCCTAATCGACAAGTGTAAAGTACATCCATACTGAGGTCTGCGGTTTTTCCAGCCCGTATGCACGACTTGATAATGGTCGCGTTGGAGATCAAAAATCAGTTCCGTTTGGGCTTCACCCTCCGATTTAAACGGTTTGGCGTGTTCGGTTAAAAGTTCTTGGATATAGGAACGATAGCGCTCTATTTTTTCCATTCTGAAATCACCTCTTCAACGGCATCATAAATAATTAACGCAATTTCACACCGATCGACAACGAGTTGTACAAATGGAAGAGAGAAGAATTGTTGGTAGATATCTAGGGGAACGGCTAGATAAAGAGTGCGTTCTGGCTGTTCGACTTGTAAGGCAATTCGATAGGTTATGAACTGCCCTACGGCTGAGTGAAATTCATAAATGTTAGAGGAGCCAAGAAAGCTTTTGATTTCAACGGCAATCTTCTCGTTATCTCGTTCTGCGGCTAGGATTTGTTCGGCTCCCAGGTCAATTTTTACGGTAGCACCACCGGTCTTGATTTCTAGGGGGTCATCGGTAATGAGCCAACCTCCTTTTTCTAAGGCATTTTTCACGGCATCATGAAATAGGTCTTTAGCCATGATATGGATTGAGTAAGACTCTAAAAATGATTATATAGCAGCGCAAAGCAGAATACGGTGCGATCGCTCGATTTGGCCTTTCCTGGGCGAGGGTCGCCGTCCCGGTGGGTTCCTCCCAAAATTATTATCTCAATTGCCGGATTTCTTCTACGCTGAGTCCCGTCGTCTGGCTGATGGTTTCGATGGGTAAAATATCGAGGAGCGATCGCGCGATCGCTTCGGCTTTTTGCTTCTCTCCCTGCTGCAATCCTTCTTGCAATCCTTGTTGCAATCCCTGCTGTATTCCTCGCTGCATACCTTGCTGTAAAGCATCCTGTTCCGCTTTCAATATGGCATTGCGGCTGTCTTGTAGGAAAAGCTGTTTGCGTTCAAAAATATCTAACTCTTCCCGACTTAACAAACTCAACTGGGCAATTTGAAACGCCCGTTCCAATGTGGCCGGTTCGTTTAAATTCTCGGGGATGATTTCTAAACTTCCCGCTTCTTTGAGAAAATAAATCCATTTATCCGTCACCGTTTCCAACTGTTCGAGGGGTTTTTTTAATTTCGGTAACTCCACAAACACCAGTTTGATATCGTCATCTTCGGAATAATCCGTTGCATCTTCTCGCTCTTTTAATTGATAATGGGAAATGACTTTGGGACGGTCTGGAAACATCTCAAAATCGGTAATTGTTAACGCTATCACCGGATTCACTTGGTCGTAACCT
The DNA here is from genome assembly GCF_035615495.1 of Lyngbya sp. CCY1209. Classification (GTDB taxonomy): domain Bacteria; phylum Cyanobacteriota; class Cyanobacteriia; order Cyanobacteriales; family Microcoleaceae; genus Limnospira. The sequence goes on from NZ_JAJENU010000419.1 coordinate 10,393, forward strand.
TGTCCCGAATCCAGTTGCATTGAAAAGGCTTTGCATAAGTTATAAAGCACCCGTTTTTTGAATCCCAAAACGTTGAGAACTTGCATTTCAATGATGACCGTTTTATTGCCCGTGATGCGGGCTTTGACATCCCGGAAGGTGTCTTTCATCCCTTGAAGTTGCGGGGCTTGGTACGGGTCGATAATTTCCAAATCTTCGATGACGGTTCGCCCCTCGTAGAGGAGGGCGTTGAGGAAATCGATCAAAATCGGTTTACTCTGTTGGGAACCGAAGATTTTTTTAAAGGCAAAATCGGTTTTGGGGTTGAGGAAACGCATGGCTGTCACCGCAGGTATTCAAAGTTTCTTCTATAGCAGTGTGAAATGATTCGTGAAAAATTGATCGACTCAAAGCCCCCAGTATTGGGGGTTTGGGGGCTAGACAATTTTACAAATGGTTTCTGATTGCTATATATTAATAATGATAGCAAATTTTTGACACTTTTAGGAGGGCGGGTTTGCGCCCGGTCTGCCATTGCCAATTTCCGGCTAATTGTCGTGGCGAATAAATGGATTGGTTCCCTTTCGATGCCGATCGCCCACCCCGTCGCACAAACTGCGATCGCCCAACTGATTCTGATGATAATAATCCGATCCGACCTCCGGACTGGTTTGCAAATAATCCCGCACCCAATTGCAGGCATATTCGAGTTCGTTCGAGGTTTCCATTTGCTGCAAATTCCACAAAATAACCGTGGTGTCGTCTCCGCCGGAAACGAGAAACCCGCCGTCGGCGGTAAATGCCAGCGATATCACCATCCCCCGATGTCCGGGCAAAGTGGACAATAAATTTCCCTGTAAATCCCACAGTTTCACCGTGTTATCGACCCCGGCCGTGGCGATGGTTTCGCCGTCCGGACTGAAGGCAACGCGGGTCAGTCCCCGGCTGTTTCCGGGAAGCGATCGCACCAAAGTCCCGTCAAATTTCCACAGCTTCAAAGTGTCGTCGCGGCTGACGGAAGCGACCAGATTTTTGTGGGGATGAACGGCGACCCCCCAGACCACCCCATCGTGGGAAAAAGTCGCCCTTGCCGTGCCCTCGATATCCCACAATTTTGCCGTCCCATCTTCGCTGGCAGAAACCAATTGTTTGCCATCGGGTGTAAATTCTAATTTCCAAATTCTCTCTTCGTGGGCGAAAAAACTGTGCCGGAGTTCACCATTTCGAGTCCAGAGTTTGATGGTTTTGTCGTCCCCGGCGGAGGCGATGGTTTGGCCGTCGGGACTGACGGCGACGGCATACACGGACGCCGCGTGTCCGTTCAAAACTTGGGTGCGCCGCATCTCCGATAAGGGTCCCTCGCCCCACTCCCAAATTTCCAGGGTGCCGACATTGCTGCCGAAGATCATCCCCCGGGAATCCGGGGTGAAGGCGACGGCCCGAACTTGTCCCTCCGGGTTGGCGAGGGTGTGCAGTCGCCTCCCCGCCGTGTCCCACAATTGCAGGGTTTTGTCCCCCGCCGAAACCACCCACCGGCCATCGGGACTCGTCGCCACGTCCCAAACCGTATCTTCGTGGCCGTAAAGGGGGTTCGCCAGGTTGCTGTTGCGCCCCCACAGTTTCACCGTCCCATCGTCGCTGACGGAAGCCGCCATCAAGCCGTCGGACTGCAAGGCGACATCCCGAACTACAGCATCATGTTGTTTTAAAGGGCGAACCAACGTGCCGTCCGGCTTCCAAATCTTGATGCCATTATCTTGACCGCCCGTGGCGATAAATGTACCGTTTTTACTGCAATCGACACCGATAATTGCATCTTCCGTCTCCACCGAATTCAGCAATTTTCCCTCCATATCCCACAGTTTAAACGTGCGATCGGAACTGACGGAAACCAGCCAATTCATCGGGGGACAAAATGCCACGTCCCAGACCGGCATCCGGTGTCCTTCCAGGGTTTTTACGGCGGTTCCGTCCACCTTCCACAGTTTAACCGTAGTGTCTACTCCGGCGGAGGCGACCCACTTGGAATCCGGACTGAAGGCGACATTCCAGGGGGCGATATCGTGTCCTGTCAAGGTTCGGAGAAGGGCGGGAGTCGAATTTTTATCCCCGGAAATTGACCACAATTTTACGGTTTTATCGCCGCTGGCAGAGGCGATCAATTTTCCGTCGGGGCTGATGTCAATTCCCCACACCGGGGCATCGTGTCCCCGCCATCTGGCGAGCAATTCTCCGCCGACACTCCACAGATGAATGTTGCCGTCCAAACTGGCGGCGACAATTCGATCGCCCTCGGGACTGAACGCGATGCGGTGGACGGTTCCCCCGTGTTTCAACGTGTGGAGTAGCTGTCCGTTGCGCCGCCAAATTTTGACCGTTTTATCGTTGCTTCCCGTCGCGATTAATTGGTCGTCGGGGCTGATGTCAACGGTCAGAACGGAGCCGTTATGTCCGACGATGCGATTCAATTCATTGGTTCCATAAACAGCTTGTTTCAAAGTATTTTGAACTTGAGATATTGTTTCTTTGTCCGCGCCGACTATCAAATTTTGTAGTTGACGTTTGGCGCGGATGGCGGCGACGATGGAATCCAACTGTTGACCCGAGGCGAAGAGGGCTTCGGAAAAAAAAGCGGTGGCGAGGATTTCGCTGACTTTTGCCCGCTGATATTGCCACAGGGCGACACCACCAATTCCGGCGAAAATTAAGGCAGAAAAACTGGCGATCGCCAACAGTATTTTTTGCAGCCGATTGTTTTTTTGTTCTTGCAGCAGTTGTGCTTGAATGGCTTGCGATCGCTCGGCTTCCAGGGCATTTTGCACTTCTTGGCGATCGAATTCCGCAGAACGGGCTAAAAATTGATAGTCCAAATCGCCCAAACTTTTGTCTTGTGCCCAACCTTGAGCTTCCCGGAGTACCCGCCCGCGCAACAGCCGAGATTCATCCGTTTTTTGGGAGGAAATCCAAGCGTCTATTTCTCGATAATATGGGCGGATTTTTTCCAGATTTTTTCTCGCCCATATCAAATCAAATACGGATTCATAAATGAGATTTTTTGCTTTTAAGTTTTCGCTCAAATTTTCAACTATTCCGGACAACAAAAGTTCGACATGAATGGCACTTCCGTCAAATTTTACCGAATATTTTTGCAATATTTTTTGATAGACTGATAGCGCCCCGGCACTCTGATTCGGACTTCTCAACAGGCGGTTCGATATGGTTTTCAAATGTTCCGGTTCGTCCTGGAAGTGCCAATTATCGACGATTTTTGCGATCGCAATTTTTTCCACCAGTTCCGCCTCGGTTTGAACCGATATTTTTTGGGAGTCCCGAACCGTCAAAACGATCAGCTTGCACAGCTTTTGCGTCAAAAAGGGTTGCCCCCCCGTCCAAGATAAAACTTCCCGCAGTAATATCCGAGGATCGAAGCCGGGAATTTGCAATCCCTTTTCCAGGGGTTTTGCTTCTTCCAGGGACAGGCCGGAGAGGGGAATTGCCGTGCCGATGTTGAAGGGCGTTTTCTGGCGATCGCGGATCAGATCCGAGGGGGAAGCGACCCCAAAAATGGCAAACGTTATTCGGTTAAATTCGGGGGCGATCGCCCGCTGATTGTAACAGTATCGGATCAGGGCGAAAAAATCATCGACGGGAAAATTTAAACTCAGGATATTATCGATTTCATCGACAAAAATAAACAGGCGATCGTCCGGAAATAACCGCAGCAGTTCTTCAACAAATTCTCCCAACCGCTGCAACAGCGATACGTCCTCTCGTTCTTTCCACCACTTTTTTAAATTGAAATGGCCGGCTCCGAATTTTTGGCACAAAACGGTCACAATTCCCTTGTACCACTGCAAGGGCGTAATGTCTTCATTGCCGATCAGCGTCATGTCCAGGGTCGCACATCGAAATCCCTCGTCTTTCAAGCGGTAGCTGGTCCGCACCAGCAGGGAAGATTTTCCCATCTGGCGACAGTTGAGAACGTAGCAAAATTCTCCCCTTTTTAAGGATTCGTAAAGTAGCGTATCCGCCGCCCGCATGACGTAGCTGGGAGCGTCTTTTTCCAGGCTTCCGCCGACTTTAAAAATGGCATCTGCATCCATCATTTTTCCTCCGCACGATCGCACAAACTCCGCTTTTCCGACTCCACGCGATCGCTGTAATTCAGATAATCCCGAATCCAACCGCAGGCAAAATTAAGGGGGTCGAAATCGCGCAGTTTTTCCACATTCCACAGGGCGATCGCACCGTCATCTCCCGCCGAAGCCAACCGCCGGCCGTCCGGGCTGAATTCGACATCGAAAATAACGCCCTCGTGGTGAATCAATGTTATCAACTTCGTGCCGTCCGCCTTCCAAAGGCTCAGATTTCCATCCATTCCCCCGGTGGCGATGAGGTCGCCGTCGGGACTGAAAGCGACGGACAATGACCCCCCGGAACCCGTCGCGATCGCCCGCAGCAATTGACCGTCAAAGTTCCAAATTTTGAGGGTATCGTCGAGGCTGGCGGTGGCGATTTTCGTGCCGTCCGAAGAAATAGATAAGCCGGAAATCGCATTGTCGTGGGCGGGGATATCGTGCAGCAGCGTCCCGTCGGATTCCCAAATTTTTAAGGTGTGATCCTGACTCACCGATGCGATTTTTTTGCCGTCCGGACTGAACAAAACTTTGTAAATTCCGCCCCCGTGTCCCCTCAAAGTCCGCTCCAACTCCCCCCGCAAATTCCACAATTTTATCGTTTGATCGTGGCTCCAAGACGCGATCGCCCCCCCGTCCGGACTCACCGCCACCGACGACCAACTGCGGTGGACGGCGGGCAATTCCCGCACCAACTCGCCCGTTTTCGCATCCAGAAATCGAATTCCCCCGCCGCTCGTCCCCGTCGCCAACAGCGGCCGCCGGGGCAGAAATTCCGTCTCCATTTTCGGGGTAAAAAACTGGGGTTTGACCGTCCCGACACCCTGGGGCCAAATTTGCACCGAAGAACCGTCCGCCGCCCACATCCGCAGCGTCTCGTCGGCACTCCCCGAGGCGAGGGTTTTCCCGTCCGGGCCGAAACTCACGCCCCACACCCGCGCCTCGTGTCCCGGCAACACCGTCAGCAGGGGGTGGAGGAGGGGCACGAGTTTCACCGTCCCGCCGTCGGCGGCGAGGGCCAAAAACCTGCCGTCCGGGCTGAAGGCCAACGCCTGGGGCGTGGACTGGGAACTCTGAAACTGCTGCCAGAGCAGGCCCGGGGTCTTCCACAGGTTCACCGTCCCGTTTTCGTAGCGGGCTGCGATCCACGTTCCGCCCCCGCCGACGGCGATCCGGTACACTTCCCGGCCCGGTTCGGGGAGGGTTTGCAGCAACCGGCCTTCGCCGTCCCAAAATTTCACCGCCCCGTCCCGACTCCCCGAAACGATCGCCTCCCGGGTGCCGCCCCCCTCCTCCGGCCACTCCACGAAGGCCACGTCTTTAATAGCATCTCGGTGGACCGGGACGGTATGCAGCAGTTGACCCCCAGAAGTCCGGATTTGCAGTTCGCCCTCCCGAGTCCCGAGGGCGATTTTATCCCCCCCGAAAGAAAACGCCAAACCCACCGCCTCGACCCCCTCCAGCGTCCTCAAATTCTCGCCCCGCCGGTTCCAAATTTTGACGGTTTTATCTTCTCCGGCCGAGGCGATTGTTTCTCCGTCCGGGGCGATCGCCACCGTCCAAATTCCGGAGTCGTGGGCAGGAATAGTCCGCAACAAACGGCCGTCGGGCTGCCAGAAATAAATCGTGCCTTTTTGCGTGGAAGTCACCAACGTTTTGCCGTCGGGGGTGAAGCGCAGGCTGTAGATGCTGGCATCGTGGTCGAGGGTTTGGAGTAACTCGCCGTTTCGCTTCCACAGGCGCGCGATTTTGTCGTAACCGCCGGTGGCGATCGTCCGGCTGTCGGGGCTGATATCGATCGCCGTCACCACCCCCTCATGGGCGGAAAAATGATTGAAAGGCATGGTGGGATCGAAAATGGCTTTTCCCAAAATCGCATCGACTTGGCCCCGTAATTCCACCGGAGTTTCGACCCCATTCAATTTTATTTTGGCTTCGATCGCCCCCAACAAGGCTTCCAAATGGTGCGGAGAAAACAACAATTTCTCGGCGGACAAACTCAGGGCTTTAATTTCATTGATTTTCGCTTTTTGGGCTTCTTCGACAGCCCGCAAATACTGCCAATACAACAATATTCCCAATACGATAGCGACGGAAAAAGCCGTTGCGAGGGCGAATAAAAATAATCGCTGAAATTTCGCGGTTTGTTGTTCTTGTTTCAGCCGCGCTTCGATTTCTTGCGTCCGCTTGGCTTCCAAAAATAGCTGCACTTCCCGGCGATCGCACTCTACAGAAGCCGCCAAAAATTGGTAGTCCAGATCGCCCAAACTTTTGCCCTGCGCCCACCGGTGGGCGTCTTGCAGGGCTCGCCCCCGCAACAGCCGCGAGCGATCGCTCTGTCCCGATGCCGTCCACGCTTCCAACGCCTGAGAATAGGGGCGGATGTCGTCGAGTTGCCGTCGCACCCAGTCCGAGTTGAAGACGGCTTCGTAAATGCGATTTTTGACTTGCAAATAGTTGCCATTGACGGCGACCAATCCCGACAGCCGCAGCTCGATCTGTTCCCGGCTGTCATCGCTTTTGACCGCTTCTCCCCGCACAATTTTTTGATAGATTCCCAACAACCGGCCGACCTTGTTGGAGTCGGAAAAAAGGCGATTCCGAATCGTCCGCAAATGTTCGGGTTCGTCCCGCGCTTCCCAACTTTCGACGATTTCATTTCGGACGACAGAATCGATCCAAAAAGGGGGAAAATCGAAATTTTCTGTGATAAAATTTTTGCTTTTTTTTGCGACTATAGTTGTCAGTATTTTACACAATTTTTGAGTGAGAAATGGTTGGCCGGATGTCCATTTTAAAATTTCTCGGAGGAGCGATCGCCCCACCTCCGAGCGGGGCGACAATCCCCGCGCCAAAGGTTCCGCTTCTTCCGGGGTAAAACCGTGGAGCGCGATCGCCGTCCCGATATTGAAGGGGGTGCGGGTGCGATTCGCGATAGCGCACCCATCGCGGATCAAGTCGGACGGGGTTGCCACGCCGAAAATGGCGAACGTGATGCGATCGTACTCCGGGTTGAGCGCCCGTTGATTGTAGCAAAAACGGATCAGTGCGAAGAAATCATCCGCCGAAAAATCGAGCTTCAAAACGTTGTCAATTTCGTCGATAAAAATGACGATTTTTTGATCCGGAAATTGCCCCAATATTTCCTCGATAAATTCCCCGCACCGCTGCACGAACGGACGCTCTTCTCGCTCCGCCCACCAAGATTTTAAATTCAGCTTTCGGATCAGTTTCAATTTCTGCCACAGGGCCGCGACGATCCCTTTGTACCACTGCTGCGGCGTGATATCCTGGTTGCCGATCACCGTCATGTCCAGGGTGGCGCAGAGATATCCTTCCTGACGCAAACGGTGGCTCGTCCGCACCAGCAAAGATGATTTTCCCATCTGTCGGGCGTTGAGGAGGTAACAAAATTCCCCCCGTTTTAAAGCTTCGTAGAGTTGAGTATCCGCCGCCCGTTCTACGTAACAGGGAGCGTCATTGCGGAGGCTGCCGCCGACTTGGTAATAAGATAAATTCATGACACAAATTGCGATCGCTCGGCGGGTCGGAGAAACTAGAGTTGTTGGTGAAAGGGCGCGGCCGTCAGATCTTTAGCCGTGACCCGATCGCGACCCCGAGATTTCGATTCGTACAGCGCCTCATCCGCCGCCGCCACCAACGTTGAAGGATCGAGGTTTCGCCTCGGAATCATGCTGACGACTCCGACACTCATCGTAACGATTTTTTCGCCGGTGAGAGAGGTTTCGTGAACAATTTGTAACGCTTTCACATTTTTGCAGATGGTTTCGGCGATATGTCGGGCTCCGACCGGGGTGGTTTGCGGCAGGATGACGGCAAATTCTTCCCCCCCGTAACGAGCCACCACGTCCGACGATCGCCCCACGCTCGACTGCAGGGTTTTTGCCACCAGTTGCAAACAGCGATCGCCCGCGATATGTCTGTAAGTATCGTTGTAGGCTTTGAAATAGTCGAGGTCGCACATGATCAGGGAGAGGACGTCCCCCCGCAGGGCGTGTTGTTCCCACTGCGTTCGCAAGTAGGAGGCGAAAAAGCGCCGGTTGGCGACTTGGGTCAATTCGTCCACATTCGCCATTTTTTGCAATTCCCGGTTCATCTCCTCCAACTGTTCGAGCCGCGATCGCTGTTTCAATATGCCCCGTTCGCACAGAATTCTAAAATACTGGCGGTAGAGTTCGCAACCGATCGTGGCTTGATTTCCCGTCAGTTTCACCAACCCCAAACTTTCCAATTTGTAGGCAGCGATGGGTTCGATTTGGGTTCCCCCTTCCGCCATCACAACGGCTTCCAAACCGTCCAACAATTCCGGTCGATCTTCGAGAATAGCCAGCAGTTCGCACAGGTGTTGATTGTAAATCCCGGCTTGGGTGGTGGCGGTGTCGAAAATCGTGTCGAGGCGACGGTTATAATTGCCATTTTTGCCCCCCTCGGACGAACTGACCAGGTCGTACAACGCCAGCCGTACCAAATAGGGATGACCCCCCACCATCTCCATCAATTTTGGCACCATCTTTTCAATCTTATAGTCCAGTCCGTGACGTCGCGCCAAATCTTCGACCTGTTCGCCCGTGAAGGGAGGAAGTCGGATCGGCAGTCCGATATTAAACGGAGATTGATTTAATTTCAGGGGGACGTAAATTTCCGTCGAATGGACGATCGCCAACCGCAACTTTTTTAACACTTCCACCTGCCGCGCCTCTTCGTACCACGACCGCAGCAACGGCAGAAATTCCATCGCCACTCCGGGGTACTCGAAGAGATGATTTACCTCGTTGAGGGCGATAAATAAGGGGCGATCGATCTGGGTCAATATATAATCCTGAAAATAGATCGTGCAGCTAATTTTGCTGCCGATATCTTCGTCCCAATAGTCGTCCAATTGAGGGGGGAGATGGAGGTGATGGCAAACGGCGGCGCAAAACCAACGTAAAAACCGATTCAGATCCGACAAAATCGCAGTTTCTGCCCGGGTAAAATCGATGCTGACCGTATGATAACCGCACTGTTGAGCCCGCGCCAATATTCTGTAAAGGAGGGAACTTTTGCCCATTTTTCTGGGGGCGCGGATGCGAATGACACTGCCCGGTTGCTCAATTTCTCGGTAAATTCGCTCTTCGATCGGCGGTCGGAAAATATAGAGAGGCGAGTCGAGAGGAACGGGGCCGCTGGGATCTTCAAATTGCATGATTTTGACTGGCAACATCCCATAATTGACGAATATCAGAGCCGGTGTCGAACTGGAATTGATCGCGGATTCCCCAGCCCTCCCCTTCGCCGGGGGGGAGTCAAAGCGATCGCTCGACATCTGGGCATTGAACCGGATTTAGCTATAACCCTATCATAATCGCTTGAAATCACCCACCTGACGGACAAAACAAAACCCGGTAGGTGTCGATTCTACCGGGTTTTTACGGGTTTAATGGACTGCGGAACGGGCGATCGGGATTACATCATCCCCATGCCGCCCATGCCGCCCATGCCGCCCATGCCGCCCATGCCGCCCATGCCGCCCATGCCGCCCATGCCGCCCATGCCGTCCATGTCGGGCATCGGGGCTTTCTTCTCGGGCTTCTCGACGACCAGGGCTTCGGTCGTGATCACCATTCCGGCGATCGATCCGGCATTTTGCAGCCCGGAGCGGACCACCTTCGCCGGGTCGATGATGCCGGCCGCGATCAGGTCTTCAAACTCGCCCGTCAGGGCATTGTAACCGACGTTGAAATCGGTGCCGCGGACGTGCTCGACGATCACCGAGCCTTCCACCCCAGCGTTGTTGGCGATCTGACGCAGCGGCGCTTCCAAGGCCCGGGCCACGATCTGGGCGCCGAGCTTCTCTTCTTCGATGGTGAACGTCGCCATCAATTCTTCCACCTTCTTGCTCAGGTGAATCAGAGTCGTGCCGCCACCGGGGACGATCCCCTCGTCCACCGCCGCTTTGGTGGCGTTGAGGGCGTCTTCGATGCGGAGTTTGCGGGATTTGAGCTCGGTTTCCGTCGCAGCCCCGACTTTGATCACCGCCACGCCGCCGGCCAGTTTGGCGATGCGCTCCTGCAATTTCTCCTTGTCGTAGTCGGAATCCGTTTCCGCGAGTTGCTGGCGCAGTTGGACGATGCGCTGTTCGACGTCGCCCTTATTCCCCGCCCCGGCGACGATGGTGGTGGAATCCTTGTCGATGGTGATTTTGGTGGCCGTCCCCAGCATATCCAGGTCCGCCGTCTCCAGGCTCAAACCGATTTCCTCGGAGATCATCTGGCCGCCGGTGAGGATGGCGATGTCTTGCAGCATCGCCTTGCGGCGCTCGCCGAATCCCGGCGCTTTCACGGCCGCGACGTTCAGCACGCCCCGGGCCTTGTTGACGACCAAGGTGGCGAGGGCTTCGCCTTCGATGTCTTCGGAGATGATCAGCAGCGGTTGGCTGGCGCGGGCGACTTTTTCGAGCACGGCGACGAGATCCTGGATGGCGCCGATTTTTTTGTCGGTGATCAGGATGCGGGCGTTATCGAGCTCGACGGTCATCCGCTCGTTGTCGGTGATGAAGTAGGGGGAAAGGTAGCCGCGATCGATCTGCATCCCTTCCACGACTTCGAGTTCGGTGGTCAGGGATTTGGACTCTTCCACCGTGATCACGCCGTCGGTGGAGACTTTATCCATCGCCAAGGCGATCATCTCGCCCACTTCCGCGTCATTGCCGGCGGAAACCGTGGCGACTTGTTCGATCGCGCTCCCTTCGACGGGTTTGGCCAGGGCTTCGATTTCTTTGACCAGGTGCTGGACTGTCTTATCGATCCCCCGCCGCAGTGACACCGGGTTGGCTCCCGCCGCGACGTTCTTCAACCCTTCCTGGATCATGGCCTGGGCTAAAACCGCGGCGGTGGTGGTCCCGTCCCCAGCCACGTCGTTGGTTTTGGAAGCCACTTCTTGAATCAGCCGGGCGCCTGTATTTTCCAGGGGATCGCTGAGTTCGATTTCTTTGGCCACCGTGATCCCGTCGCTGATGATGTCCGGCGCACCAAATTTTTTCTCTATCAGCACGTTGCGACCTCTCGGCCCGAGAGTGACGCGGACGGCATCGGCTAGGGCGTTCACGCCCCGCTCGATCGCCCGCCGTGACTCTTCGTCAAACGCTACAATTTTCGCCATAGGAACCTTAATTTAGCTCTCCAAATAGTCAATTTAGCACTCATGGGGTCTGAGTGCTAATTCGTGGAAACCGTACAGAGTTGGGGTGTGGGGTGTGGAGGGAGCGGAGGGAGCGGGGGGAGCGGGGGGAGCGGAGGGAGCAGAGGGAGAAGAGGGAGCGGGGGAAGCGGAGGGAGCGGAGGGAGCGGAGGGTGGGATATCCGGATCGCTTGGGAATCAATTCCCGAGGGCGCAAACCTTGCGCCCCTACAAGCGAAAATCATATTCAGATGATTGGGGAGTGTGTACGGATCTTATATAAACTAGCCTCCTCGGCCTCCTCCGCTTCCTCGGCCTCCCCGACTCCCTAATACCGACTCCCGACTCCCTAAGCCATTACCATGCCGCCATCGACGTTGAAGACTTGGCCGGTGATATAGGCGGCGGCGGGGTCGGCGGCGAGGAATTTCACCAGGCCGGCGACTTCTTCGGGTTCGCCGTAGCGGCCGAGGGGGATGAATTTCAGGATCTCTTCGCTATTTTTCAGGTCCTTGGTCATGTCCGTGGCGATGAATCCGGGGGCGACGGCGTTGACGAGGACACCCCGGCTGGCGAATTCTTTGGCCAGGGTTTTGGTCAGGCCGATGACTCCGGCCTTGGCGGCGCTGTAGTTGGCCTGGCCGGGGTTGCCCATCTGGCCGGCGACGGAGGCGATGTTGACGATCCGCCCCGATCGCCGTTTCAGCATCAGTTTGCCGATCGCCCGACAGCAGAGAAACACCCCGGTCAGGTTCAAATTGATCACGGCCTGCCAATCTTCCGGTTTCATCCGCAGCAGCAGGGTATCGCGGGTGATGCCGGCGTTGTTGACCAAAATATCGATGCCGCCCCACTCGTCGGTGATGTTTTTAACCAGGTTGTCCACTTCGGCGGCTTGGGAGACATCGGCTTTCAGGGCGATCGCTTCCCCCCCGGCAGCGGTGATTTCGGCGGCCACTTCCTCGGCCGCAGCGCTCGAACTGGCATAATTGACCACAACCCGAGCGCCTTCGCCGGCCAGGGCGATCGCGATCGCCTTGCCGATGCCCCGGGATGCCCCGGTCACGAGGGCGACTTGTCCGTTCAACCGTCCCATGGGTTCGGGTAGTCCTTCCATATCGGTTTTTCCTTTAATTTACGCTCAAACTCAACCATGATATAGCGATGGGGGGATCGCAGTGCCGCGATCGCGCCTTCAACCCCCCCTCCCATCTCCGAGAACCGGGCGGATTTCGCCCCCGAGATGGATGTCGCCTCAAAAAATAATGTCCCACTTTCTCAACCGTTTGACCGCCTCGAAGTCGCCCCCCCCAAAATCGAGCCACGCCGGTGAAGGGGGAGACTCAACTGTTTCCGGAGGTCGAGGAATTTACACTCGGGGGACTGTACTATAATTGGAGAGCAAAACCGACGAACCCGTTCAGATTATGGCCGTTCACAAGCAGTTTAACAACTTTCAGGAACTTCTCGACAGTTCTGACGTTCCCGTTTTGGTCGATTTTTACGCAACTTGGTGCGGTCCGTGCCAGATGATGGCCCCCATCTTGGAAGAGGTCAACCAAGAAATGAAAGAACAAATCAGAATTGTCAAAATTGACACGGACAAATATCCGGACATTGCGTCCACCTACCAGATTATGGCGCTGCCGACCCTGGTTTTATTTAAAAATGGCAAGCCCGCCGATCGCATTGAGGGGGTCAAACGTGCTCCGGAACTGATTCAGTGGTTGTACGGATTACTTTGATTCGTTATATTTGAGGGGGCGATCGCCCGGAAAGTCGGCTCGAATTGAGGGGGGCGAGTTTTTACTGGAGCTGACCTTGAGTCGTTTTTCTGCTGTTTGAAAGCGGGCGATCGCGTCTGGAGAATGGGAAATTTTGTGGCGTTTCGAGCCTTGATAAATATCGGTAGCGATCGCGGAATTATCCCGAATTTAAAATCTTCCCAAATCACTCCCGATCTGGGCGATCGACTTGAAATTCATAAATAAATGTCTTATGATTTCTACGCTTTGTGAGATAACAGGTTGAGTGGGAGTGCGCGGATGTATCCCTTTTCTGGCGAGGGTTGTGGGGAGACGAGACGACCAAATTTGAGTCCGGATGAGGTTTGCCGTCTTCTACCCGTCCCGGAGGGGCCGCTGCGGATTCCTCCGACGGCTTCGCGATCGCCCGATTTGGACCGACCGGAAATTCTCCTCTCGGTCGCCATCCCCACGTTTCGGGAACGCCAGAACCTCCCCATCCTGATCGATCGCCTCGTCGGCTTGTTGGACCCGGCGATCCCCGGACAGTACGAATTGATTGTCGTGGACGACGACAGCCCCGATCGCACCGGGGAAGTGGCCGCGGCCTTGACGGAGTTTTACCCCCAGTTGCGGGTGATGCGCCGCCGGGGGGAACGGGGCCTTTCGACGGCCGTGATTCGGGGCTGGCAGATCGCCCGGGGCCGGGTGTTGGCGGTCATCGACGCGGACCTGCAGCACCCCCTGCACACCTTATTGGAATTGTGGGCCCAAATGGAAACCGGGGCCGATCTGGCGGTGGCGAGTCGCCACGTCGAGGGCGGCGGGGTGAGCGACTGGAGTTTGGCGCGACGGCTGCTGTCTCGGGGGGCGCAGGTGATGGGGCTGATGGTCTTGCCGGGAGTCCTCGGCCGGGTTTCGGACCCGATGAGTGGCTATTTTATGGTGCGCCGGGATGCGATCGCCCAAATCAATCTTAATCCGGTGGGGTACAAGGTGTTAATTGAGGTGCTCGGGCGGGGTCAGATCGCTACAGTGCGGGAGGTGGGCTATGTGTTCCAGGAACGGCAGGAGGGGGAGAGCAAGGTCACTTGGAAGCAATATTGGGAATATCTCGAACATCTGCTGCGGCTGCGGATGGCCCGCTGGCCGGTGGGTCGATTTTTAAGATTTGCGATCGTGGGGACGAGTGGGCTGTTGGTGGATATGGCCATCTTTTACTTATTGCTGGATGGGTGGGGCTGGCCTTTGACGCTGAGTGCCCTGCTGTCGGCGGAAATCGCCCTCCTCAACAATTTTTTCTGGAACGACCGCTGGACCTTCGGGGACATCTCCCGCCGCCAGTCCGGCTGGCATCGAAGGTTTAAAAGATTGTTAAAATTTAATTTAATTTGTCTGGCGGGGCTAGGATTGAATGTAGTTATACTCAACGCCTTGGTTTGGGGCTTGGGTGTCGGCGCTTATCTGGCGAAATTGGGTGCGATCGCGATCGTGACACTTTGGAATTTCTGGGTCAACCTGAAATTGAGTTGGCGGGTGACGGAAGTTGATGAAGATGTCAGATTGAATGAAAGGCGATGAAAAACTAGAGCAAGCGTGAGGAAAACACGAGAATGTCCAGTGGCTCAAGCAGCGATCAATTCACACGAGAAGTCGCTTCTCAACCCTCAATTGCCGTGTTTTACCCAAATTTTGCAGGGGGAGGGGCGGAAAGTGTCGGCCTGTGGATTCTAGAGGCTTTAAAAAATCAGTATGATGTCACACTTTTAACTTTATTTCCTCTCGACTTCCAACAGATCAATTCAGCCTATGGAACCCAACTTTCGCCCCAAAATGTAGCCGTAAAATCGATGTTTCCACGCGCCGCCCAGAAGAGCTTGCAGTTTTTAATCGCCAACAATAGTGGGGTCAAAAAGTGGGTCAATCATTCTTTTATCGGTTGGTTTAAAGCCCAAACTCAAGACGATGATTTGGTGGTGTCAGCTTACA
Organism: Lyngbya sp. CCY1209; assembly: GCF_035615495.1. Classification (GTDB taxonomy): domain Bacteria; phylum Cyanobacteriota; class Cyanobacteriia; order Cyanobacteriales; family Microcoleaceae; genus Limnospira. Next base: position 25,421 of record NZ_JAJENU010000419.1, read on the forward strand.
ATGCAGCCGACTTGGGAAAAAGAGGGATTCAATACATTCACTGGATCAACGTTTTTGACAAAGACGACAGATTTTATAAGAACATTTCCCACTTTTCTGATGATAGGATGAAAGGCAATATATCCATCTCCAATTCTTACGTTGTGGCTGATTCAGTCCGGGATGAATATGGTATCGAGTCAACCGTAATTTACCCTCCCGTCGTTTTGGAGGTGCAAAATATTCCCTGGGAACTCAAAGAAAATGCCTTTATCTGTAGCGGCCGATTGACCGTTGCCAAGCAACCCCACAAAGCGATTCAAATTCTCAAAAAAATTCGAGAAAAAGGCCACGATGTCCAACTCTATCTCACCGGGGGTGGCGGTGGCTTGTACGGTTGGAAATACGTTCGATTTCTCAAAAAAATGGTCGCCGAAAATTCGGATTGGGTGACGTTGTATCAAAACTTACCCTACCCGGACTACGTGAAGGTTTTGGCCAAGTGTCGCTATGGAATTCACTACAAAAAAGAACCCTTTGGGATTTCAATTGCCGAAATGGTGAAAGCCGGGGCCATTCCGTTCGTCCGCAGTGTCGGCGGCCAGGTCGAAATTGTCGGGCCGGAGAATCGAGATTTATTTTTTGACAGCGAAGAAGAAGCCGTCGAAAAAATCTTATTTGTGTTGGAGCATCCCGAGAAGCAGCAACAACTCCGACAAACTTTAGAGGAACGTCAGTCCATCTTTTCGACCGAACATTTTACGAAGGAAATCGGGGAATTTGTCAACCATGAATTGCAACTCTCTCAGTCCGGGACATCCGAACCCTGAGTTTCCAACGGTTGTGGCCCGTTTAAAAAACCCCCAAAATGCCCCAGCCCTGCCACATTGATTCCCGGATGTGTCGGTCGGGTTCGGCAGTACCGGCGATCGCAGTCGTGACACTTTCAAGGTTTTAGGTTAACCTAAAGTTGAGTTGGCGGGGGGCAGAAGTAGACCGATCAATCAATCTCAGACGGGCGGGGGTAGAAACTTCGTGAAAATTTCCTTAATCGTTAGCGATCTGTCGAGCAGTGGAGCCGGGAGATGGGGGGGCGCGGTCCGCCCTTTTCTGCTTTCCCAAGCCCTGCGACAAATTGGGTATGATGTCGAAATCTTGGGATTTTGCCAGGACGGTTCGCCGATTAATTTTGACAACAGCCCGGTGCCAATCGTTGCCATTCCGAGTTCCAAGTCTTATCCCCAATTTTGGCGATCGGCTCAAAAATTACTAGCCCGAATCACGGGAGATATCATTTACGCTTACAAGCTCAAACCCACCAGCTTTGGTTTGGCGCTGCTCAAAAAAATGCAGACGGGTCGCCCGGTCTTTTTGGATATCGACGATTGGGAATTGAGTTGGCACGGAGGAGACAACTGGAAGTATCGCCCGACGGTCAAACAGTTCGCAAAGGATCTGTTAAAAGCCGACGGCGCTTTGCGACAACCCGACCATCCCTTTTATTTGAATTGGATCGAAAAATGGGTGTCAAAAGCCGATCGCGTCACGTTGCACACCCGGTTTCTGCGGGAGCGTTTCGGCGGCATCTACCTCCCCAACGGCAAAGATACGAAGTTATTCGACCCGGCAAATTACGACCCTGACGCGAGTCGAAATCGTTACGGGTTGAGCGGATATCGAGTGTTGATGTTTCCGGGGGCTCCCCGGCCTTACAAGGGAGTGGAAGAGGTGCTGACGGCGCTCGATTTATTGGACGAATCGGATCTGAGATTGGCAATTGTGGGCGGCAGTCCCTACGACGATTATGATGCTAAACTGAATGAAAAGTGGGGGCGGTGGATCGTCGAGCTTCCCAACTCCCCGCCTCAAATGATGCCGGAGATTGTGTCGGCCGCTCACCTGGTTGTTGTGCCCCAACGGGATCACCCCGCCACTCGGGCACAGTTCCCCCTGAAGCTGACGGATGGCATGGCGATGGCCAAACCCGTCTTGGCGACCCGCGTCGGCGACATCCCCGAAATTTTGGGAGAGACCGGGTATTTGGTCGATCCGAGTTCTCCCCGACAAATTGCCACCCAAATTCAGTGGATTTTCAATCATTTAGATGAGGCAAATCAGCTCGGCATCCAAGCTCGTGCCCGGTGCGTCAAGCACTACGGTATTGATCGGATGTCTGAAATTTTGTCCGAGGTGATAGAAAACTATCGTTAGGGTGATTGGCGTCGGGGGCGATCGCCGTTCAAGTTGAATGAAAGGATCGATTTATGTCTGGCACAAATGCATTTGTTATCAACCTGATAAAACGCAATCCATTCAAAGTATTTTTCAATATTTTATTGGGTTTTTCTAGCGCGATTTTTAACGGTGTCAATACGGCACTGATCGTCCCCGTACTGCTACAGATTGCGGGTCAAGAAATCGAACTCAAAGGCTCTCCACCCATCATCAAAACCCTGTTTTCTCCGTTCGAGTCGATTCCGGAGCAGTACCGACTGATCGTCATGCTGGCGGTTATTGTTTTGACGATCGTCCTGAAAAATGGAACCAATTATCTGAGAAATTTGCTCTCCGTCGCATTCAATCGCAGTTTGGCGAATACGGTCAAATCGGAAATGCTCATCACTTTGATGGACACCGACCTGGATTTTTTTACAAAAATGAAAGTCGGAGACCTGACCAAGCGATTGGGATCGGATACGGCCCAGTCCGTTCAGACCATCAATGCGTACATCAATTTGGTCACACAAAGCATCACGATTTTAGTCTTTGTGGGATTGCTGGTGTCGATTTCATGGCAGCTCACATTAGCCTCGACTATTTTAATTATTTTAATTCTGTTCATCAACCAAAATATTATCCGCCGCTCGAAGCAATATGGAGATCTCCTCAATCAAACTCAAAAGGGTTATTTTGTCAAAGTTATTGAAACCTTAAATGGAATTCGATTGATCAAATCTGTGGGGAGCGAAAATCGAGAATACGAAACCATCAGAGACCTGATGCTGAAACTTGAAAATATCGCTCTCAAGTCGGAGATGAACTCTTCACTCATCCAACCGATCAATGAAATTACCAGCATTCTGGCAATCATCGTTATCTTGGTGTTGGGCCGCAGCTTATTCTCCGATCAAATCGAAGCCATATCGGCCGTCTTGCTGACTTACTTGCTCGTCTTATTTCGCCTGCTCCCGGTGGTCTCCAGTTTGAACGGCATTCGCAACCAAATTTCTCGGGGATCTGCGAGTTTTAATATGGCTTATGACCTGTGGAGACGGGACAACAAACCGATCATGGAACGGGGGTCGATTCCCTTTGAAGGTTGTCACGACAACATCAGTTTCAACGACGTTTTTTTCTCCTACCCGGGGCAAAGTCACCAGGCGCTCAAAGGCATCAACCTGACGCTGCCCAAAGGACAGACATTGGCATTAGTCGGAAGTTCCGGGGCGGGAAAGTCAACTTTTGCAGATTTGCTGCCCAGATTTTACGACCCCACCTCGGGCTCGATTACCATCGACGGCACCGACCTTCGCCAATTCGATTTGGTCAGTCTTCGGCGGTCGATGGGAATTGTCAGTCAAACGACTTTTCTGTTTAACGATACCGTCAGAAATAATATTATTTATGCCCGTCCGGATGCTACGGAAGATGAAATCGTGAATGCCGCCAAACAGGCGAATGCTTACGAGTTTATCATGAATTTGCCCAAACAGTGGGAAACGGAAATCGGCGATCGCGGCGTCATGCTCTCGGGGGGGCAGCGTCAGCGGTTGGCGATCGCCCGAGCCTTACTTCAAAAGCCCCAAATTCTGATTTTGGACGAGGCAACCAGTGCTTTGGATACCGTTTCCGAGCGTCTGGTTCAAGAGGCGATCGACCGGTTGAGTCGCGATCGCACCGTGCTGGTGATTGCCCACCGCCTCTCCACGGTTCAAAAAGCAGATACGATCGCCGTTTTAGAGCAGGGAGAGGTCGTCGAAGTCGGCAGCCACAAACAACTGCTCCAAAAAGAAGACGGTTATTACCGTCGCTTATATTCCATACAATTTGCCGACAAGGAGAAAGAAGAAAACTATTTGGACGAACAGGTTCTGGCCAAAGCGTCTTACGAAGCTCGCGGTTTTCTCAATTCAATTATTGGTTCCCTGAGATTGCTGGCAGACGAGATTGTAGACACGCCCGACGAGCAAGCGGAACTCACCGAAGAAGCCTATCAATCGGCTATCTATTTGTTGAGAACTATAGAGGTGTTTGAAAATAAACTGCATGAAAAGTAGTTGCACCCCCAAAATGAGCCGGGTCAGCCACCGTTTCCGGCAATTGACCCTCCCGGAGCGCGATCGCCGAAACCGTCAGCGAGGGGGCGTTCCGGAAATAGTGGGGCAACCCATTTGTTCTCAAGTCCGCCGTCAAAGCTGCCGCCATTCCGACGATTGCCTTTACATTTCTTTAATATTAAAAAACGTGCAACTCAGCCGGGTGTGTGCTATCATAAAAATGCCAATTCGATCAAATTGATGGGTGTAAACTGGGACTGAATTGACGAAAAGCGTCCTGCAAATTCGAGTTCAATCATTCAAGTCAAGTGAGCGAAAAAATTATCGGAATGTTAACCAGCTATCCGCAGCTCAATCAAAGCGATTGGCTGTGGAAGCAAACTCCTCACAGCTTTGGCAAATGGGGAAATATCATCATGCAAGCCAATCACCCTCGCCCCGATTACCTTCTCCTTTACCAATTCGATTTTGCCCGCAAGAAGCCGAAAAAGAGTCCGACTTTACGTCAGCAGTTGAAGCAGATCCTCAAACCGCAGCCCCAACCCGAAGAACCGAGCCTGCCCGAAAAGCTTCGGGGGGTTCCGAAAGAGCGAATCATTTATTTATTGCGGGAACCTCCCCTGGAAGAAATTCGGGAAATCAACAAGGTCAATTACGAACAAGCCCAGAATTATTGCGGGTATATATCCGGGCCGGATGATTTCGCTCCCGTGCCGGACTATATGCCCGCCATTTGGTATCACAGCAACTCATTTCGCGAACTGGATACTCTCGAAGCTCCCGCCAAAACTAAAGCCTGTTCTTGGATCACATCCGGTATCAACCGCACTTTAAATCACCAGCGACGCCTCGACTTTCTGCGACAAATTAAATCGGAGATGGACATTGATATCTACGGGCGGAACTTGCCCGACTGGTCCCAATCGGGCGGTTCTCTCAGCAATAAATGGCATGGAATGGCTCCCTATTACTACAATCTGGCGATCGAAAATTATGCCGAAAATGACCTGTATGTGAGTGAAAAATTGTGGGACTCTTTGCTGGCCTGGTGTTTGCCGATTTATTACGGGGGGCCGGCGGCTGACAAGTTGTTGCCCCCCGGCAGTTTTTTAAGATTGCCGAGTTTGGATGAAAAGGGCATCTCCTACGTGAAAGAGGTCATTTCTGACCCCGATCGCTGGCATCAGGCATGGCCCGCGATCGCCGAAGCTCGACAGATTATTTTGCACAAGTTGAACCTCCTCAACTGGCTGTCAGAATTTGTTGCTTAGTGGGTTGAAATAATGGATGGAATTTGTACCTTAGCCAATGATAAAGTTTACGATCAGCTCGTCGCCCTCTTAAATAGTATCGAAGCCAATCAGGGGGCTGATATACCGGTTTGCGTTTATCCCTACGATGATAATACGGAGCGGATCGCCGCGGAAATTAACCGCCGCCCTCAAGTGCAGCTTTATGGCGATCGCGAATCCATAGAACGCTGGGACCGTTTCGCCCGCCAAGTTTGGGACGCCCACCCCTCGGCCCGCCAAACTTGGGCGCAGCGGGGCTACGAACCTTATCATCGGGTCGGGACTCATCGCCGCTACTGCGCTTTTGACGGGCCTTTCGACCGGTTTATCTACATGGATGCCGACGCCTTACTTCTGTCGCCGGCGGTGCCCATTTTTCGGCAGTTAGAGCGCAGCGATTGGGTCGTTTACGACTTTCAATTTAAAGATCCCGGCCACGTTTACGACCTGTCTTCAAACAAATTGGGGGAAGTCTTTTCGCCCGATCGCATCGAGTCGGAGATCTTTTGTTCTGGATTTTATGCCACATCGAAAAGAATATTTGAAGAGCAGAAAAGAGAGCAACTGCTGCATCAGCTCGAAGCGGGCGAAGCCGAAATTTTATATTTGATGGCTCCCGATCAAACGGTGCTCAATTATATGGTGATGAGGTCGGATCTCAAGGTGTGCAATTTGGCCCGGAGCTTGCCCGCCGACGAAAAAACGGGAAATAGCGTCACTTCCGCCCACTTCCAAGAAAAAGATCATCTCGTTTACGACGGCGGAAAACGTCTGACCTACCTGCACTATATCGGCGTATCTTCCAAGATTTTTGCCCGGGTCTGTGCCGGAGAAAACCTCGATTTTCCCTATCGAGAGACCTTCCTCTATTATCGCTATTTACACGAACCGGAAAAACGACCTCGATTTGACTCCCAACCCGAACCGTACAAGCGCCCCCCAAATTTATTCCGACGAGCTTTGAATCAATTTAAGTCAACTTTCAACTGATGAGGACAATTCTATGAGTCGCGGCATTTATATCACGGCGAATGACAAGGTGATCGAACAGGCGATCGCACTTATGAAGAGCATCCGGATGTACGACAGCGAGACACCGGTTGTTTTGATCCCCTACGACGATAACTATCAAAAAATTGCCTCGATATTGACCGAATCCTACGGCGTCGAAATCTATCAAGATCTGGAATTTATAGACCGCCTGTCCAACCAGTTATACCAAATCTTTGGCGAGGGGTTTTTCGCCCGACCCAATCAATTTCGCAAACAGGCTTGCTGGTTCGGTCCGTTTGAAAAATTTATTTATATCGATACGGACATTGTCGTATTTGACAAGATCATCGAGACGACCAATTATTTGGATGAGTCCGATTTTATTTGTTACGACTATCAGCATAAGGGGGGAATCACCAATGTGTTCACCCCCAAAATATTTGCAGATGGTGTCCTCGAAGAAAGTGACATTCAAGATCTGTTCAACGGCGGATTTTGGGGGGCGCGTAAAAATTTGATTTCGGAAGAAACTTTATATGAAACGTTTTCCGAATGTGCCGCCCACCCCGAATATTTCGACTTTTCTCAAAAAACGTCAGATCAACCGATCATCAACTATATGATTTTGAAAAAAATCCCGCGTCGCTTCAACATCGTCCGTCGGCCTGGGGGGGCGCCGGGAAGCTGGGCGGGTAGCAAGCATTTTCAGGTGACAGGAGAGCGTCAAATCGTCGATCCTAACGTCAATCAACCACTGGAATACTTGCACTGGGCGGGAATTCGCATCAAACCCGGTTGTCCTTACTGGGAGATCTGGAAATATTATCGGTATTTGGACGAACCCATGCCGGATGATGAGTCCTTACAGCCCAAAACGAAAAGCAATTTATGGCAGACCATCAAAAAAATAGTTGGGGAGCGCTTTTGAAGTGTATTTGCCAATTACTTATTCTGAAGTTTAGCATCAAAATTGAGAGGGCAGAAAAAACGGTCAGATTCAATGGAAGTTGACGCAGTGGCTATTCTAGTTCTTATCTGTTAGATAAGGTATCTGAATATTGATGTTATTAGAGGTTAAAGTATCGTATGAAACTACAAAATAGAGACTTTTGCTTTTGTACCTTTGCCGCCGGCAAAGTCTACCGAAATCTCGTCAAAAATTTGATTCAAGATTGTCAGAAATACGCTCCCGGAACTCCTTTCATATTATTGACAGATAGACCGGGGGATTTTAGTGACATCAAAAATAATGATGTTCTGATCTTTGGTCATAAAAGGCAAGGAGTTTTGTGTTACCACGAACGGAGATTTGCGATCGCAAATGCTTTGTCAAAGTTCAACTCTTGTATGTATTTAGATGCAGATATACGTATCTGCGCTCTCATACCAGACAATCTGTCCTGGTTCCCCGGAATAACGGCTCGAAGTTGTACGAGCATGATGAAGCATATTCGAGGGCGACTTGACAAAACCAATCCCCCGAGGCTAACTTTGGTTAAAGAGTTTAATTTTTACAAAGATATGGCAAAAAAAATCGGCTTGGACTTGGAAAAAGATCCGATTACGTTTGTCAATGAATTTTTATTTGTGGTGACTCGTGATGGGGGCAAAGAAATTGAGTTTTTAGAGCAATGGCAAAAACTCGCACTGTACGCCGAACTACATCAACACCACAAGCACCCCGCTTATGCCATCGGGCTGGCGGCTGCAAAAGTTGGTTTTCCCATTCGACATGATACGATGGAAGGAATCGATTTTTTTGACGATCGCATCGAAAAAGTCAGGATAGCAAAAGGACAATCCGACCCGGAAGCGAAAAAAATGTATTTTGAAGTTCAGAAAAAAATTGAAAATTCAAATTCTTCTATTTTTGATAAAATTGTCCGGAAAATAACAAAAAATATAGAATATATATATCACTCAGTTCGTCTGAGGTCGTATTTTTAGGTGTGGGTCGCTCCTTGGCTCCCGAGTTCAAAACTGATTTCTGGAAACGGAGCATCAAGGAGTTGGGATTGAACTGGTCTTTTAGAGGACCGGGAAAACGAGGATAAGGCTGGAAGGACTTTGGCGACATAGATGTAATGATTGCCGTCCGTCAGTTTGAATGTACCGATAATTTTGCCTGGAAACCGGCCACCAAGCTTTTCAATGCTTGGCATGGGGGCGTTCCCGCCATTTTAGGATGGGAGTCTGCCTATCAAGCCGAACGGAAAAGTCACTTGGATTATTTGGAAGTTACAACAGTAGAAGAAGCCCTGGCGGCCCTCAAGAAACTTAGAGACGATGTGCTGTTCCGCCAATCGATGGTCGAAAATGGCAGACGGCGAGCATACGAAACTCAGCCGAATATCTTAACTCAAGAATGGATCGAGTTTCTGACAGATGTGGCCGTTCCCGCCTATCACAGATGGTGTTCTAATCCGGTGCTACATCGGAAACGGTTTTTTCTCAAACGTCAAACCGCCCTGTCTGCAGACCGACTTCAACGTTTTGTCGGATTCAAAATTGAGGGATTACAAAAACGCTTAAATGCATTCGGCAAGTTTTTTGATGTCCAACAATGAAGCACACAGACCAGCCCTCGAAGGCTCTATTGACAAAATCAACGCCCGCCAGGTTTCCGCAACGCCAGGGGTAGTGGCGCTCGCGATCGCACCCCGAGCCAGTATAATCGACAAAAGCAGCCCGATCGCACCCCCATGAACCCGGAACAGAAACGATCGCTCATCAACCACCTGCAAGAATTCGCCACCCCGGAGCGATCGCGCAAAATCCAAACCATCCTGCGCGAGCGCACCCGCCAGATCGCCGTCGTCCTCGAAGACCTCTACCAACCCCACAACGCCAGCGCCTGCCTGAGAAGTTGCGACAGCTTCGGCATCCAGGACGTCCACATCATCGAAAATCGCAACCGCTTCGACCTCAACCGGGAAGTCAGCGTCGGGTCCGATCGCTGGCTGACCCTGCACCGCTACAATCGACCCGACATTAACAATACCGAAACCTGCCTCAATTCCCTCAAAAAACAAGGATATCTCCTCGTCGCCACCACCCCCCACACCGACGACATCTCCATTCACGACCTCCCCCTCGATCGCAAAATCGCCCTGATGTTCGGCACCGAACTCACCGGACTCTCCGACGGCGCCATTTCCCGGGCCGATCGCTTCGTCAAAATTCCCATGTTCGGCTTCAGCGAAAGCTTCAACATCTCCGTTAGCGTCGCCCTCTGCCTCTACGAAACCACCACCCGACTGCGGGAGCAACCCCCCCAAACCTGGGGCTTGAGCGAAGCTGAAATCCTCGATTTAGAAGTCGCTTGGCTGCGCCAGTCCATCCGGGGCGGGCCGCAAATCGAAGCTCGGTTTTTGAGCCAATCTAGTTGCTAGGGGGAAAATAGGCCTCTTCCAAACCCCCGGAATTTTGAAAACCGTACAATTCATCCCGCAACACTTGCTCGTAAACCCGGGGTAAGGAACTCGTCATCAAATTATCCTCGATGCCGTATCCCAAACTCGTCCAAGTCCCCGAGAGCAACTTCAAAACCTCGTCGAGTTGCCCCCGCCGCAGCATCCCCGAAATGTCCGCATCCCAAAACGCCTCATCCAACAGCCAGCGGTAGACCACCAGATCTTGATATTCCGGATCAAAACTATAGGGATGCCAATACCAAAATCTAGCAGGTTTTGGGTGGTAGCGATCGGCCATCTGTTCCCAGGTCGTCGTCAAAAACTGATACCGTCCAGCCGCGGTGGTGCATCTCCCCCGATTCGGGCCGGCAACGATCGTAACACAGCGATCGGGGTGGCGGCTCAGATCCCAGACGTACTTCCCGCCGTAGATAACATGGTAGGGGTGTGGATAGTTGGACTCGCTGGCCGAAATCGTCCGCATCAGGGCCCGGATGTAGGGGTCGCCCCCCCGCATCACCAGCGGGGGCCACTGTTCCTCGACCCGAAGATCGCCCCCCAATTGTCCTAAAGGCGATCGCGTCACGAGATTCGACCACCCCCAACTCAGACCATACAGGATCAAAAATCCCAGAATCAGCGGTTTGAGCAACCGCCGTCTCGGCGTCGGTCGCGGGGGTCGGGTGACAAATACGGGGGGATCGATCTCGGAGGCCGATTGCTCGATGCGATCGCGCCTCCGCCGGGGTCTGGATGGGTGCATTACAATTAAGCGACACTGGCAAATAACTGTTCCGGGGACTTCTCAGCCGCCTCCGGTTTGGCAATCACCTCCACAATCTTATTCTGAGACGCGGGAACAAACAACGCCTCCACGCAAACCCGGGCCACCTGCGATCGCGGAATACTGCCGTCGGACAACCGATCCGCCGACTCCATCACCACCGGATATCCGTTCTCCTCATTTTTCAGACCCCCCGGCCTGACGATGGTATAAGTCAACCCGCTCTTTTGCAAATACTCCTCCGCCTGCTTCTTCCAGAACAAAATCAGCCAGAACAGATTCAGGGGGTGGAAAAACTGGGACGTGCACAGGGAAGACACGAACACGAAATGCTCGATCCCCTTTTCCTTGGCCACATCCACCAAATGCTTCGTCCCCTCGCAGTCCACCCGGTAGGGGGCGGTGAAATCGAAACTCGGTGTCGCACCCGTGGCACACAATACAACCGTACTGTCACCGATGGAATCGGGCAGCTTTTGCGGCTCGGTCACGTCCCCGACAACAATCTCAACATTCGGGGGCAAAACTTCCTGCGCTTTCTCCAGATTCCGCACCAGGGCGCGGACGGGGATATCTCGCTTCACGAGTTCCTCGACGATGCGGCGACCCGTCTGACCGGTCGCACCTGCTACAAAAGCCTTCATATCTCCCACCTATGCTAAAACAGATGTTATATTTTGTCCGATTCTACTCTCAAAATTTCAGTATATTCATTGTAGCGGTCTCACCTTGTCACGAGGCATTCTAGAGATAGAGGCACATGGCATATTCCAGGAGAACCCATCATGCAGCACGATTTGGTCAAACTTCAGCCTGTGGCAGCATCCGATCCCTACTTGCGCGAGCCTTTCGATCTGCAATCCTCAGATTCTCAAAATCGTGAGGCATCGGGCGATCGCGCCGAAACCATTTGGTTCCATACCCAGTACGAGGACTGCATGGAGATGTTTGCCGATCTCGATACGGTCGCCGAATATCTGGGAACTCACCGGGGTTGGTTCTGTCGGTGTGCCCAACCCATGAAAACCGAACCCATCGGGGAAAACGCCTACGCGCTGATCGTCGGGCGCTTCGGGGCCTTCGGCTACCAAGTCGAAGCCCGAGTCGGTTTGGAACTGGTTCCCCCCGACGAAACCGGGACCTACCGCATCCGCACCACCCCCATCCCGGATTACGTCCCCCCGGGCTACGAAGTCGATTTTCAATCGATCATGAAATTGGTGGAACTGCCCCTCGAACAGGTGTGCGAGAAATACGGCCTCGACCCGAAGGATTGTCCGGCCACCGTCGTCGGCGCCAAGTGGCACCTGGATCTGGCCGTGGGCGTGAAGTTTCCCCAGTTTATCCTGTCGATGTCGCGATCGCTGATCCAAAAAACCGGCGACGGCCTCCTGAAACGCATCGTCAACCAAGTTTCCCGCCGCCTCAGCTACAAAACTCAAATGGATTTCCACACCACCCACAACCTGCCCTTCCCCCTCAAAGGCAAAAAACGGTGAAGGGATGTTCCGATTCTCTGCGGAGATGCGATCGAAAACGCGGGGACGACTGAACTCAGTCGCCCCCATTTTTTTGGGATTACATTTTTTCGAGAATCCGCTGGAGAATTTCGATCCCCGTCAACGCCTGCCAGCCAAAGAGGCCCAACAAAGCGACATTCAGGGCGATGTGGCTATATCGTGCCCAATCGACTCCCTTTTGCATCAAAGGACTCAAGGATGCCGAAACGGCGATCAACCCCGTCATCCCCAAACCGGCCAGCAGGTGGGGGCCGACGAACAATTTGCCATTGTTGATGTAGGTGACGGCCATTCCTCCGATGGCGCCGAGAACCATCAAAGCCAGAAGGATCGAACCGGCTTGATAGTGCCTGACATTAAATTTACCTTTGATCAGTTCCTTTTTCTCGTCTCCCTCAGCGGCCCGGGTGCGGCGGATCTGCACCCCGAGGTACAGCGCGTAAAACGAGAGGGCCAGCAAAACCCACATGATCGCCGGGTGGATAAAATTCAGGTAAGGCTTGATCGACTCTGGAATGGGAAGCTCCATAGTATTCTCCGAATGGTAATATCGTCAGATCTTCACAAAACTTAGTATATCAGCCGTTTAAAGATGGGAGTCGGGAGTTGGGAGTCGGGAGTCGGGGAGGCAGGGGAGCGGAGGGGAAAATCTAAAATCTAAAATCTAAAATCTAAAATCCCCACACCCCTTGCCCTGAGCGGAGTCGAAGGGCCACATCCCACACCCCAACAAAAGGGATTGACGGTTTTTGATAGATCCTGCGAAGATTCAATTGACATAACTGCCGGCTTCCCCTCCGCCGGGGGAATCGTCGTTCTGTTCTCCAACCGACGAGTGGGGTGAAAAGCAGATTTCATGGGATCGACAGCACAGCGGGACAGTTCTTTAATTCGCGCCGTCAAAACCGGCAATCTCATTCATACCCGCGCCCTGCTGGCCAAGGGGGGAAATGCCAACGCCCGCGATCGCAACGGCGCGACGGTTTTGATGTTGGCGGCCCGGGCCGGATATACGGATATTTTACGATCGCTTCTGGATCGGGGAGCCGAGGTCAATTACAGTAGTCGGCACCACAACATGACGGCCCTGATGGCGGCTGCAGCGCACCGGAAACTTGATAGCGCCCGCTTTTTGCTCGAAAATGGGGCGGATGTCAACGCCCGCAATGAGGACGGCAGCACGGCCCTGATGGCGGCCGCGTCGAAGGGCGATCGCTCGATGGTGAAACTGTTGCTGGAGGCTGGGGCGGAGGTGAATGTGGCCGATCGCGATCGCGACACGGCGTTGAAATTGGCGCTCTCCAAAAATCATCTCGATATCGCCGAAGATCTGATCGAGGCGGGGGCGACTCCCGACGACGCCCGGACCGATTCCCAACTGCTGCTGCAAGTGGCCCGGACGGGCAATCCCGAAGCGCTGAAAAGCTGGCTGGAGGCGGGGTCGAACCCGAACGTCCGCAACGCGGAGGGGGAGACGCCGCTGATGTTGGCCGCGGACGGGGGGGACTGGCAGGGGGTGGAACTGTTGCTGCAAGCCGGGGCGGACGCGAACGCCCGAAATGTGGACGGTGGAACGGCCCTGATGGCGGCGGCGGCGGCCGGGGACCTGACGATCGCGAGTACCTTGTTGAAAGCGGGGGCCGATATTTATGCGTGCGATCGCGACGGGGAGACGGCCCTGCACCTGGCGGTTTTGGAGGGATATCCGGACATGGCGAAACTGCTGCTGGGTTGGGGGGCCGACGTCCACGCCGTCAACCGGTTCGGCGATACCCCGCTGATGGTGGCCGCGCTCCAGGGACACGCCGAAATCGTGGCGCTCCTGGTCCCGCGCATCTCCCGCGATCGCCGGGATGCCCTCCTCAACGTCAAAATCGGCGAGGAAACGATCCTGATCCTCGCGATCCGCCAGGGGGATTTGAAAGCGGTGCAGCTCTTGTTGGAGGGCGGTGCCGACATCAATTTGACCGGGGAGGGAAATAAAACGCCTTTGATGGCGGCGGCAGAAGTGGGAAATACGGAGATTTTGGAGCGTCTTTTGGAGGCCGACATCGATATTAATATCAGAGATGATACCGGATCGACGGCTCTGATGCGGGCCGCCTACGCAGGTCACGGGGAAGCGGTGCAATTGCTCGTCGATCGCGGCGCGGACGTGAACCTGAAAAATCGGGGCGGTTACACGGCGTTGATGTTGGCCGAATTTAACCGCCATCGGGAGGTAGTGGAACGGCTCAGAAATGCCGATGCTATCGAATGAAGCGATCGCCGGTCGATAGCACTCCGCATATCGATCGGGATATTGCAAAAAGCCGAACAGCCCTTGTCATCAAGTTTTGAATTTTGAATTTTGAATTTTGAATTGCGCGTAGCGCTATATTGTCGTCAAAAATAGGCAAGAATTTTGAACGAACCGAACCGAAAAAAAATCGATGTAATCGGGTGGCGCGAGTGGCTGGCTCTTCCCGATTTGGGCGTAACTGCAATTAAAGCTAAAATCGACACGGGGGCGCGATCGTCGGCGATCCACGCCTTCGACATCCACCATTTTTTTGAAGGGGAACAGCCGATGGTGCGCTTCAAAATGCACCCCATCCAGCGCAGCACCACCCAGACGGTGGAAGCCCGGGCAAAAGTCCTCGATCGCCGCCACGTCCGCAACTCCGGGGGGCAGGCGGAGGAGCGCACCGTCATCCTCACCACCGCCCAACTCAAGGAGCACAAATGGGCGATCGAATTGACCCTGACAAATCGGGACGTGATGGGGTTCCGAATGCTGCTCGGACGCGCCGCCGTGCGGGATCAATTTTTGGTTCATCCGGGGCGATCGTATTTGTTGAGTCACAAGCCTGTAGTAGGGAGTCGGGAGGACAGATATGATGAAGATTGAAGACCGAGCCTGGCTCGAAAAAGCGATAGAAATTGTCCGTTTTTCTGATATATAATTGAGGGATGAATTCCCCGAAGCGGAAGTCGATAAGTTCAAAGAAAAGGCGATCGCACGACTTTAAAATCTGTGGGAAGAACGGGTCGATTTTACACCGCAACTCGATGTCTATCCTTTGACACTGGAAAATTGTCACATTGCCGAGGAACAATTAATCTCGGGAATCGAGGCGCGAATGCAAGATCGGGACTTTTAAGACTCAAGCCCCCTAAATCCCCCAACTTTGGGGGACTTTGTCTTTTGGGTTTCCGGATTCTCGCAATTGGTCTGTGAAGGGTTGCACTATCGAGAATTTTCGGGCTAGACTGGATATTTCTCCCCTCGCCCAGAATTGGGAGAGGGGCTGGGGGTGAGGGCAAATCAAAGATTTTCGGGTTAAACCGGACATTTCTCCCCTCGCCCAGAATTGGGAGAGGGGCTGGGGGTGAGGGCAAGAAGTGCTTTTGGATAGATCGATAAGTATTTTTTCAGTATACAAATATACAAAAAAAATTCGCGATCGGTGAATCAGTTTATCAACTATACCTTAGCCATCCGAAATCACGGCGAGATTGTTCCTCAAGTCAATGGGGAAGAGTCGCCACGAGGGCAATTTGACAGAGAACAGCTCAAGCATATCCAACACTGTTTTCGTTTCTTAACCAACGGTAGATTTCAAGAACGAGATGACTTTACTTATTTAGGAAATTTACTGTTTGCAGCCCTCCTTAAACCCGTAAATGGCAGCTTTCATAGTGAAGTTTGGAAGCTCATCACTCGTGATGATGCCTTATCTTTGCGGTTTCGGATTGTTTTTGAGGAAGTGAATGAACGCACCGAACTCGCCAGCCAGATTATTAACCTGCCTTGGGAGTTTCTTTGCTATCCCGATGATAATCATACATTTTTGGCGACCCATCCCCGCGTCGCCCTCTCCTGCGGCTATCAAACTTGGCTGAATAATCCCCTGGAGGGATATGCCGTCCGAGACTTGCCGCTGCGGGTTTTGTTCGTTTGCGGTCGGCTTTCAAAATTAGAAGCGGTTGGTTTTGTCAGTTTGGTTAATCGAGTATTGAGTGAATTGGGGGATAGCGTCGAAGTTGAAACGTTAGACAACCCGACACCGGAGATATTGTCCGAAACGCTGAAGGAAAAATCCCCGCATATTTTGCATTTTTTAGGACAAGGAAAAAAGGGGGCGTTGGCCTTGGGAGACTTGCCGGATGGCGAAACATCCTGGTTGTCAGACCAATCGCTGTCCGATGTTTTGCGGGTAGGAGGTGTGAAAGGCGTGAAATTGGTCGTCCTGCAAGCCTGCGAGGGGGCATCTCCGTCGGAGGAATTGGCGTTCACGGGAACCGCAGCGACGTTAGTTGAGACTCACATTCCCGCCGCCGTCGCCATCCGGTATCCGATTTCTCAACCCCAGGCGTGGAAGTTTGTCAAAACTTTTTATGGCAAATTGGCGGCGGGGAAACCCGTGGATGTGGCGGTGCAGGCGGGACGGGAACAGTTGGCAATTGGCAATCAATCCCATAACCGTCGGGATTTTGGGGCGCCCGTTTTGTGGATGCGGTTGCGGGACGGACTCTTGTTTGCCGGGGATAAGGAACGTCCGGAAGAAGAAGGGGAAACAGATGCGGAACCTTTAAGGGATGAAACGGGTGAAGTTATCTGTCCCTATCAGGGGTTGAAGTCGTTTACGGAGGAAACCCGGCAATTTTTCTTCGGTCGGGTTCGGAAGGTCGAAGAAATCGAACAGAAGTTGAGTCGGCGGAATTTTGTTCCGGTTATCGGGGAGTCCGGTAGTGGCAAATCGTCGGTGGTTTTGGCGGGGGTCATGCCTCGGTTTAAAGAATTGGAGGGTTGGAATATCCTGTCAACTATTCGACCGGGGAGTCAGCCGCTGCATCAAATTAAAACAGTTTTCAATCCTTATTTTAATCAATCTATAAAAGAGCGGAAAAAGCTCAATGATTATATCAAAAAAAATCCGCCAAACTTGCCGGGTTTGATTGAAAGATTGCCCGGAACGGAGCGTTTTTTGTTGGTCATCGACCAGTTTGAGGAATTATTCACGCTTTGTGATAACGAAGACGACCAGAAACAGTTCATCAACCTGCTGTCTCAGGTGGAAACTCAGTCGCGCCTGTCGGTGGTTGTCACCCTGCGGTCTGATTTTTTGACGGAGTGTTTGAAGGATGCAGACTTGAGTCAGTTAATCGAAAATCCAGTTTTTATGCCCTATCTGGAAAGAGAAAATTTAGTAACTGTCATTGTCAGACCTGCGAGACGGCAGGGTTATGAATTAGCCGGGGGACTGTTGGGGGAAATCCTGCAAGATGTAGCCAAAGAACGGGCGACTTTACCGCTGTTGGAGTTTGCGTTGACGCGGCTTTGGGAACGGCGGGATGAAAAACGGAAACAGTTGACTTTAGAGGGATATGAAGCGATTGGTCGGCTGGCCGGGGCGCTGGATGAACACGCGACCAAGGTTTATCATTATCGGGATTATGAGGAAGAGAATCCCCAAGACCGGCGTTCGGAAATGGAGAAAGATTTAATCCAGAAAATTTTCTTGAAACTGCTACAAGTTGGGGAGGGGGAAAAGGAGACGAGGCTGCCCCAATTGAAAGCCGATATTTTCTCCATCGGCGGAGATGACTGGGAAAAGCGGGAACGGTTGACAGAATTGATTGATGGGGACTGCGGGTTGGTGAAAGGTCGCCTGTTGGTGGCGGGGGAGAGTGAAGTGGATTTGACCCATGAAGTGTTGATTTCCGGGTGGAAACAGTTGGATGCGTGGCGGACGGAGACGCGGAAGAGTCGGAAGTTTGCGAAGCAGTTGGAACGGGATGCGGAAGATTGGTGGAAACACGACAAATCCGGGGATTTTTTGTGGCAGGGATTGCGGCTGGAAGCCGGGGAAAAAGTCTTGGAAGAATACGCAACGGTGTTATCCTTCTCGCCGTTGGCGCGGGAATTTTTAGAGACGAGTTGGCACCAAGAGTTATGTAATTATCTGACAGACAAGAAGGTTGATAGTTTAAATCAGCAAGGATTGGAAAAAGACGCGGCTGATAAATCCTATTTGACGAAGGATAACCTGGGGAAACTTCTGGACAGTGAGAGGGAAGAAACGAAGGTGAGGTTGGCGGCTTCTTGGCTGCTGAAGCGGTGGGGGGAGGATGTGCCGATGCGGACGGCAAAGACGGATAGGGAAGGGAATGTCTGGCTGCGCGTGATTGATTCCCCGCCGATAGAAATTGAGGATTTGGGGGATGGCATTTATTTGGAATTGGTGAGGGTTCCGGGGGGTGAATTTTGGATGGGTTCGGAGGAAGGAGAAGTCGGCTCATATAATGATGAGTATCCGCGACACAAGGTTCGGGTGTCGGGCTATTGGATGGGCAAATATCCGGTGACTCAAGCCCAGTGGCGGGCGGTTGCAAATTTACCCAAGATTCAACGCGACCTCAAACCCTACCCTTCCTATTTTAAAGGGGAAGATCTTCCCGTCGAACGGGTTTCATGGTATGATGCGATCGAGTTTTGTGCTCGACTCTCCCGCAAAACGAATCGGTGCTATCGCCTGCCCAGCGAAACCGAATGGGAATATGCCTGCCGTGCCGGAACGAAAACGGCTTTTGCCTTTGGAAATACCCTGACCGGCGATTTGGCAAATTCTACGGCAGCAAGTCGCAACCGAACCACTCCGGTGGGAAGGTTCCAAGTGGCGAATGCCTTTGGTCTGTACGATATGCACGGGAATGTTTGGGAGTGGTGTGCAGACCCGTGGCATGATCACTATGACGGTGCACCCTCAGATTCTCGGGTGTGGGATGAGAAGAGTGATAAAAGTTATTATAGTCAATACATTAATTTTATAGTTAAATTATTGGGTGATAAACGCAAACGGGTGCTGCACGGCGGTTCGTGGTCTTACAATCTTGAAAACTGTCGCTGTGCCCACCGCTCCTGGGACGTCCCGGACTTCCTCTACAACAGCCTCGGTTTCCGCGTCGTCTGTCCCGCCTTGGAGACTCTTTCCCCTTAGCTTTTTTCCCTTGAATTTTGAATTTTGACTCTCGCCCCCAAACCCCCAATTCTGGGGGCTTTGATTGATGGGTTTTTGTGAACTGTTTTGCATTGATAATTCCCTCAAATTTCTCTTCGATCCCCCCCCGCCCCCCTTAAGAAGGGGGGAGCCAGAGGAGGTTTCACCTCGTCAGTTTGGGAAATGCTACAGCAATTTTCAATTCAATGGGGTACACTGACCCATTCAAAGTCCCCCTTTTTAAGGGGGATAATGGGGGATCTTCCGTCTCTCATTGGATCGGAAACTGCTATATAATAAACCTCAGTATCAGATCATCCGACCGATGGTTATAAAAAGCCCGATCGCATCTCAAGTTCTCTACCCCGACTCGGACGGCAAGCCGATGGCCGAAAATACCGTTCAATATCGCTGGATTGTCCGCCTCGTCACCAATTTGAAGCGGTTATTGCAGGGACAAACGGCTTTTGTCGCCGGGGATTTACTCTGGTATCCGATACAGGTGGAAACGCCGCCCGCCCCCTGCCTCGCCCCGGATGTGATGGTGGCTTTGGGGCGCCCGGATGGAGACAGGGGCAGTTACAAACAGTGGGAAGAGGACGACATCGCGCCCCAGGTGGTGTTTGAGATTATTTCCCCCAGCAATAGCGCCAGAGAAATGCTGAATAAACAGTTATTTTATACCCAGCACGGCGTTTTAGAAATGTTTTTTTACGATCCGGATTCCCGCGATTTCTGGGGCTGGGTACGAACCGATCCGACACAGGATTTCACCCCCGTTACTCCTCTGAATTTTCCCTGGACTTCCCCCACACTCAACATTCGCTTTGAGATGTTCGAGGACGGTTTGGCTATATTCTATCCCGACGGGGAACCGTTCAAGGAACCGGAGGAATTTATCGAAGAACGCGATCGCGCCTTTGCCAAGTTGCGGGAATTGGGCATCGATCCGGAACAATTATAAAAAGGATTGCCTAACCCCCGATCCCCAAGCGACTCGCCAAAGCGGGGGTGAGGGGAAACAGGGTGGCGATCATCAGAAATAGCGCCAGCAGTCCCAGCGCCGCCCGGGTGTCGTCGGGTTCGGTGAGTTCGTTGAGGCTGGGGCGTTCCAAATTGCGCTGCAAAATCAGGATCACCGCCGCCCAGTACAGGGCGAGGGGATTGACCAAAGATGCGATCGCCAGCACGATAAAGGTGGCGAAGGTGGATCGTCCGGCGACCTTGCGGCCGTAGATGGACTGCATGATCCGGCCCCCGTCGAGTTGTCCGGCGGGCATCAAGTTGATCGCCGTGATCACCAACCCCAACCAGCCGATAATCGTGAGGGGATGGACGTCAACGATGGTCTGATTCAAGGCCGAACCCAGGATCGCCTTGGCTAGGGTTCCCACCAATACCGAACCTTGGAAAAAGGCTGTGGGAACTTGGAACAGACTGCCCTGGTGGGAGAGGATCAACCCCGCCAGCAGCATCAGCAGGGACAGCAGGCCCCCCGCCGCGGGTCCAGCCAGGGCGACGTCGAACAACACCTGCCGGTTGGGGATCGCCGACTCGAAGCGGTTGAAGGCGCCAAAGGTGCCGATCTGGACGGTGGGGATGAAAAAGGGCAGGCTGAATTTGACGTCGTAGTGGCGGGCCATGACCTGGTGGGCGATTTCGTGGGCGGCGAGGACGGCCCCCACCCCGACGACGATGGGCAGAATTTCCCGGTAGCGGTTCAGTTCGCTGAAAAAGTCGAATCCCATCAGCAGGCCCCCGGCTTGGAAAGTGGTGGCGACGGTGATGGCGAGTAAAATCAGGGCGAGGACCGTTTGGGGGACGGTGGTGGGTTTGGGGTCGTTGCGACTCGGGAGGACGATCGCGACGGGTTTGCCCTCGGGATCTTCGATCAAAAACAGGCGGTAGCGATCGCCCATTTTGTCTTCCAGGCTGGCGGAGAGGCGGTTGTAAGCCTCGTCGGGGTCGCTGCGGAGGTTGCCTTTGAAGATGGCGCCGTCTTGGTAGGGGAAGGTTTCGGTGGCGAAAAAGGTGTCGATGCCGAAAATCCCCTGGATCACTTTCAAATCTTCCGGGGGGATGGGGGCGGGTTCCGGCGCCGGTGTCGCGTCGGGTTCGGGGGTCGTCCGGGTTTCCGCTTCGCCGGGGGAGGACTCGTTTTCCGCGGCGTGGGGGGCATCCGAGGGCGCGGGGGGGGTCTCGGGGGTTTCTTCGTCCGCGATCGCCCGCATCCGTCGCCCCAGGTAAATGTAGAGCCCGGTGGAGGCGACGAACAGCAGCAGGATGCTGACGAAGTTGATATAGATGCCGAAGGCGGCCAGCCCGAAAAATAACAGCCACGGCGCCATCAGGGAGGCCGACTGCAACCAAGAGAGGAGTCCGGCTTTTCCGTAGGGCCGGGAGCGATAGTACCCCCACCCCAGGATTCCCAGGGCTATCAGCAAGATAAAGATCGTGGTGTTGTCCGATGCAATAAACATTCTCTTCCTTTTGTCAGTCACCCAAAATTCGGCGATCGCGCAGTCTTTGCGACCCAAAATCGCGTCCGTCAATTTTCCTCTCTATTTACAATAACCCCTGACGGCGATCTGGTGGGTGCGACAGTCCGCGATCGGGGTGTGGGGAAGAATTGATAATTATCAATTATCAGTTATCAATTGATCCCCGTTCCCGGCGCGAAGCGCCCTGTCAGTGTTGCTGCACTCGCACGGGTTCGGTTTCGAGGAGGGGGGGAGATTCCGGGGAAAATATCGGCGTTGGCGTTTGCGATCGCAGTTTCCTCGCGTCCACCATATCCCGCCGCGTTGCCTCCCGCAACTGTTCCCGTAGGGCGGGCATGACGGCCAGAGCCCTCGTCCAGTCGGGAATTTGCGCCCCGGCCGGGTTCCTGAAATATTCTTCTCCCGCCTCGGCGATCACCTGTTCAAACAGTTCGACGGTGATTTCTTCTTGGTGGCGATCGTAGTGTAAATTATTGAACCGGGCATCCACGAAATACTGGCGGGTGTAGTCCTGGGCTTCGCGGCGGAATTTGATCCGCAGGGTGTGGATGTGTTCCCGGTCGATCGTCACCCGTTCCGTTTCGGCCAGGGTTCTCAGGATCGACCGGAAAATGTCCCGGCACATCTTCCGCAGCCCCTCGTTGCTGGAGGTTCCGACGATTTGATGTTTGTGGTCGAAAATCCCCAGATCGATCTGGGCGATCCGCTTTTCCGCCACGTTGCGGTACACTTCTGCCAGCAGCCCGATCTCCAACCCCCAGTTGCCGGGGATGCGGGTGTTGAGGGCGAGGTCGTTGGTGAGGGCGAATTCTCCCGAGAGGGGGTAGCGGTAGGCGCCGAGGTAGCGGAGGTAGTTGTGGTAGCCGAACACGTCCATCATGGCCGTCAGCAGGGGGGTGACGAACAGGCGGACAACCCGGCCGTGGAAGCTGGGGGGGTTGCCGCCGATGCGGGCGTAGTAGGCTTTGTTGAAGGCCAGACCCAGCTCTTTCTCCACCAGGGGAAATAGCAGTTTCAGGGGATAGGATTTGTCGTAGGTGGTGATGTCGGCATCGTGGAGGGCGATCGCTTCGGCGTGGAGGGTGGCCACCCCCAACCCCAGCCAGACGGCCTGACCTTTGCCTTTGAAACTCAACAGGTCCAGCCCTTTTTCCCGCAACTTCTCCATCAGTTGGGTGACGCGCGGCCCGTTTTCCCAAATCACCCAAATCGGCTGGGGCAGGACTTCAAAAAATTCCACGGCCCGGGCGTACTGTTGGGCGGTTTTGGCGTACACGCAGACGACGATGTGTTTGACAAAGTCGCACCCTCGCAAACAGTCCCGAATTTGGGTCAGCGCCGGCCTTTCGAGTTCTTCGTACAGGGCCGGGATCAGGACGGCGGTCGGAGACACTTCACTGAGTTGGGTTAGGCGACCTTCGAGCAATTCCAGATCGCAGCCAAAGTCGTGAATTGTAGTGATTAATTCTTGTTTGTAATCCATAAAAAACACCCAACTCCCAAACGATCGGACGTTGTCATGATACGATCTATTGTACCATCTCACTGTTGGAATTGATACAATTTATTACATTTTGATTTTCGGGGGGCGACTTCGACCCGATCGCCGCTCCTTTTGCCGCGCCGATCGCGGTCGATGTCAGAGCGAAATTCGCTTCGGTTCAGAGTAGATATTGAACCGCCGGCCGTGCAAAAATCCGGCGTCGGAAATCGATGTCCGAGCCACTTCAACGCCTCGATACTCGCCTTTCCGCACAGGCTGCAGGCGCCGGTGGTCAAAAAGTGGCGATCAAGGCAGGCGAAGTCCGGGTTCAAACCCGATCGCAATTCGATATTGACAATATTTTGCCCTTGTTCCCCGTCGATTTCCGGATCAACACAGTAACTCATTTTGGCGATATCGTCCCGGCGGGCAATAATTCCCTCCCCGTACAGGAAACCAGCCCCCGGCATCCGCCGGGGTGATGGCGACGGTTTTTTGGGGGGAAGGAGGCGGATTTACCGGGGTTCTTCGGTTGTCACCTGATCCGTCCGCGATCGCGCGCCATTTTCGACGACCACAATTTTAGATTTCGTCTGACGTCGGATTGATGCCATTTTTCTAAGTTTGAATTGCAAAGTCTTCCGGATCGATCCCCCAATTCACCCACCGGATCGCCTCCCGCGCCGAAGTCATGTTGGGAGGCACCCGCAGCGCGTGAATCGAATCCGTACTCGGATCGGTCATTTTCAACAGAACAATCGGTTCATTTTCCCGGGGACTTTCGATTCTCAATAACGTATATTCTTCCCAACTGTCCAACTCCACCGATCGCAATTCCTGGCAAATTCGCCCGTAGCCAATTTCTCGGATCAGTATCCGCCGCAATTCCGCATTTTCTTCTTCCAACAACCATTCGGACTTCCACTGGCGGGGATGGACTCGACCGTATGTTTCCGGCAGTCTCACCCCGTGATGAAAATAGAGGCGATATCCGTCCGAAAATTCGATCGCGGCTTCCCCTTCGGCG
>NZ_JAJENU010000420.1:0-203 GCF_035615495.1 Lyngbya sp. CCY1209
GTAACCCACCATTTCCTTTTTAATACACAGTTTTAGCAGTGTCAGTCCAGTAGGGTGGGTTAGGCGCGGCAGTAATTGGTCGGAAAAACCCACAACTTTCCATCCGCGCCGTAACCCACCATTTCCTTTTTAATTCACAGTTTTAGCAGTGTCAGTCCAGTAGGGTGGGTTAGGCGCGGCAGTAATTTTTCGGAAAAACCCAC
>NZ_JAJENU010000421.1:0-47906 GCF_035615495.1 Lyngbya sp. CCY1209
GGAACTGTACCCGACGAAGGTTGTAAATCTGCCAAAACTTCCGCGACGGACTGATAGCGACTTTTGGGTTTGGTTTCAACCAAACGGTCTAAAATTTTGCCGAATGAGTCACTGACCGGATTTCCATTCAAATAATCTCGCCAGACCCATTCCACCTCCATCGCATCATACAAATCAAAAGGATTCATCTGAGTCAACAAATGCAAGCAGGTGACACCCAAACTATATAAATCGCTGGTATATTTGGGTTTTCCCACTGCCTGTTCTGGGGCGCAGTATTGCGCCGAACCGATAACCGTTCCGGTGACACTGAGGGACGTGCGCGACATCTGTTTGGCGGCACCGAAATCCACCAAGACTAATTTTTTATCGCTTTTTCGTCTGATGATATTTTCCGGTTTGATGTCCCGGTGAATGACTTTTTCACTGTGGACAAAATCCAAAACCATCAATAAATCTTCTAACAATGACCGAATTTTCTTCTCGGTGAACACGCCATTGTTATCTAATTCTTGTTGCAGCGTTTCCCCGTCGATAAATTCTTGGACTAAATATTGCCGGTTATCGGCTGTGAAATAGGCTAAAAGTTCGGGGATTTGGGGATGTTTGCCCAGTTCTTCCAGGCGCCGCGCCTCCTGGTCGAACAGTTCGGCGGCTTTTTGTAGTGTAGCGGTTCCCTGCGCTTGGGGGAGAAACTGCTTGATGACGCAGGGGGGTTTGGAGGGTTTGAAGTCATCGACGGCGAGGAAGGTGCGTCCGAAGCCACCCTGTCCGAGGATGCGTTGAGCCTGGTAGCGTTCGAGGAGTCGCAGTTTGCCCCCACATTTCTGGCAAAACTGGGAACCGTCGGGGTTGCGGTGGAGACAGTCGGGGTTGAGGCACTGGCTCATGATTCGGGATGGTTATGGTTACTGATACCTGATTTTATTCAATGGTTTCATGGCAAAATCAGGTTATTTTGACGAAATAATCCTCCGTGTCCTGGAGTGCCTCCGTGGTTTTTCAAGTCAAACCGCTTACATATTTCCCCCCTCGCCCAAGATTGGGAGAAGGGTCGGGCGATGCCCTGAGCTGGGTCATTGGGGATGAGGGTCGAATCCAGTGCTGGGTTGTGACACGCTGACGCCGTTGGCGAAACATAACTTAACACGCTAAAACCCTCGAAATCTCGGGGTCGCCTCTCGCCATCCAATATATTTTTGTAAAGTCACCAAATGCACCATCACACAGACTGTTGATAAAAGCAACCTGGGCGGGGACTCCTTTGCGAGATAGCAGTAGGTAAGAAGTTTCCGTGACCACGCACCAAGTTGTAATCAATGGTTCATCAACTTTTTTTAAGGCTCGTTTTGCCGCTTCGTGGTGGGTGTCACGGCGGTCAGCAAGGGCCAACCAAAATCCCGTATCAACGACGATCATGCTTGGCTTGCATTTCAGTTTTTAGGACGGATTTATAATTGCTGGAAAGATCGCTTTCGACAGAGCAACAGCCGATGAAGCCCGATCGCTCTAACTTTTCAAAGGGATGTCGATTTTTTTCTTGTTGTAGCTTTTGTCAATCGCAGCGCCCAGAATGTCGGAAAGCTGTTGTTCTGTTTGTTCTTGAATTGCGGCCAATTGTTCCGCCGTGCGATCGCTCAAATGAGTTTCGATTTTTAACATTTTTATTCGGCGTTTAAAGGTTTGTATTGCCATCAATTTTAAATGAAAAATATCAAAGTGTCAACGGGCATAATGAACGGCTCCGAGATTGGGAGAGGGGTTTGGGATGAGAACCGAATCTTAAGTTTTCTTAAATTAATTGTAAATAAATGAATCCGATCGCAACGAAACATTGCAAGTCATTAATAAAAATTAATTGTCATTCAGTTTCGATCGCCCGCCCCCGAACCCGATCGCACCCTTTCCACCCGGACGAGAATCCGCCCAAACCCCCGCCAGACGGGGACTTTGGCATCAAATGGGTCCGACGCGATCGCCAAAATGTTAAATTAAAAATTTGTGAAGATCGGGTGATCAAACGTCCACCGAGTTGACTTTCGTGATATTAGTTAAAAGTGATTCTCAATATTGCCGTTCGATAGGCTTAATTAACTATGGGTACCGATCGCTCTTCCGCCGATCTCAGCTTCAACCCCTCAGATCGAAACTCAGTTTGGCAAAAATTCACCTACATCGGAAACCACGGCACCGAGAAACGGGCGGGAGAGCCATCTGGAGCCGATCTCGTCGCCGTCGGAAATCCGTCGCACACCAACAGTTTCCCCCTCTCCACCGCCCGGGCGGGCGATCGCCTGCGGATCGTCTCCCTCGACTGCGACGGGGCGAATGCGCGTCTGATGGGGATGGGATTGATGCCCGGTACCGAAATTAATGTCATTAGCTGCACCGGCAATGCCAGCGTCATGGTCGCTTTGAACGATCATCGCCTGGGACTCGGGGCGGACATGGCGCGATGTATCCGAGTCGCCCCCGTCTGGGAGACGCCGCCGGACGCCGCCGAGTCCGAAGAACAACCGATATCCGAACACTCAAAAAGGAAGCGATCGCCAATGAACAGCCAAACCGAAACCCCACGGGTGACACTGCGGGACGCCGCCATCGGTTCCCGGTTGCGGGTCGTGGGCTACGACCCCACCGCCCGGGCCTACAAACGGAAATTGCTGGCGATGGGACTGACGCCCGGAGTCGAATTTACCGTCACCCGCCACGCCCCCCTCGGAGACCCCACCCAGATTCAAGTCCGGGGATTCTATCTGAGTTTGCGAAAAGACGAGGCCGATGCCCTAAAAGTCGCCCCCGCCGAATAGCAGGGCCGTTTCATTCTCCCCTGAGAAATGGTTGGGGAAGCAGAGGAAACAGAGGAAGAAAGGGGGGAATTAATTATTAATTGTTAATTATCAATTATCAATTATCCCCACCGCCCCCGGCAATTTTTAACCGAGAATGAAACGGCTCTGCTTGCCGAATCAATAGAAGCAGATCTTAAGGAGGAACCGGACGTGAGTCAATCCATCCAACTCAACCGCCGACCCGAAACCGAAAAATCCCTCTACGCCATCGCCCTCGTCGGCAACCCCAACTGTGGCAAAACCACCCTGTTCAATGCCCTCACCGGCAGCAGCCAGCGGGTGGGCAACTGGCCGGGGGTGACGGTGGAGCGCAAAGAGGGCAGCTACCGTTACGATAACCAGACGGTGACGGTGATCGACCTGCCGGGGGTCTATTCCCTGGACGTGGAAGACGCCAGCACCGGCCTGGACGAACAGGTGGCGCGGGACTATTTGCTCTCCGGGGAAGCGCAACTGATCGTCAATATCGTCGATGCGTCGAACCTGGAGCGCAACCTGTACCTGACGACGCAACTGCTGGAAATGGGGATGCCGATCGCGATCGCCCTCAACATGATGGACCTGGCGAAAAAGCGGGAAATTGCGATCGAAGCCGAGCAACTCTCCCGCCGCCTGGGGTGCCCCGTCATCCCCATGAGCGCCAGCAGCGGGCGGGGCGTCGATCGCCTCAAAGACGTGGTCGCCGACGCCATCCAATCCCCCCAACTGCCCCAGGCTCAAGTCGCCTATCCCCCCGTCATCGAAGCCGCCCTAGCGGACATTTCCGAAGCTCTCCGGAGGGGCGACACCTCCCCGAGTGACGCCCGCTGGCTCAGTGTCGGCCTGCTGCAATACGACGACAGCCACGCCAACATCGATCGCGACGTACTCGGGCGCATCGCCACCCACCGCCACCGCATCCACCAAACCCTCGGCGACGATATCGATTTATTGATCGCCGACGCCCGCTATAGCTGGATTCACCAGATCTTGCAAGACGTGACAGCCCGCGGCAACGTCATGGGGCAGCACCTGTCCGATCGCATCGATGGCGTCGTGTTAAGCCGCGCCTGGGGCATCCCCATCTTCCTGGCGGTGATGTACCTGATGTTCCTGATCTCCATCAACTTCGGCGGCGCGTTTATCGACTTTTTCGATATCGCCTTCGGCACCATTTTCGTCGGCGGCATCGCCCACGGACTCGAACAGATCGGCGCCTCCGGTTGGCTGATCGGTTTTCTGGCCGACGGGGTGGGCGGCGGTATCCAAACCACCGCCACCTTCATCCCCCAAATCGGCTTGATGTTCATCTGCCTCGCCATTTTAGAGGACTCCGGCTATCTGGCCCGGGCCGCCTTCGTCATGGACCGGTTCATGCGGTTCATGGGGCTCCCCGGCAAATCCTTCGTGCCCATGATGGTCGGTTTCGGGTGCAACATCCCCGGCATCATGGCGACCCGAACCCTGGAAAATCGGCGCGATCGCCTGATGACCGTGCTGATGAACCCCTTCATGTCCTGCGGGGCACGGCTTCCCGTCTACGCCCTATTCTGCGCCGCCTTCTTCCCCCGCAACGGCCAAAATATCGTCTTCATGCTCTACATCATCGGGATTTTCGCCGCCGTCTTCACCGGACTGGTCCTCAAACACACCCTGCTGCAGGGCGAGGCGTCCCCCTTCGTGATGGAACTGCCCCCCTACCACATCCCCACCCCCAAAGGCGTAGCGATCCGGGCCTGGGAACGGTTGCGGGCCTTCATCACCCGGGCCGGTAAAATGATCGTGATCATGGTCGTGATTTTGGGCCTGCTCAGTTCCGTGGGCACCGACGGCTCCTTCGGCAAGCACGACAGCCAGGACAACCTCCTCAGCGCCGTCAGCCGCACCATCACCCCCGCCTTCGCCCCGATGGGCATCACCCAGGACAACTGGCCCGCCACCGTCGGCATCTTCACCGGAGTCTTCGCCAAGGAAGTGATGGTGGGAAGTATGGATGCCCTGTATACGGAACTGGCCAACCAAGAAGCCGGGGCGGATGAAAATCTCGCCGCCGAACCCCCCGAAGCATACAACTTCTGGGGCGGCATGGGAGAAGCGATCGCCTCCATCCCCGCCAATTTGGCAGATTTGGGCAACCAGGTCTTAGATCCCCTCGGATTGGGTATCATGGATAGCGCCGGCGACCAACAGGCCGCGGCAGAAGCCCAAGAAATCAGCTATACCACCTTCGGGCAGATGTACAAGCGCTTCGGTTCCCCCCAAGCCGCGATCGCTTTCCTCCTGTTCGTGCTCCTCTACTTCCCCTGCGTCTCCGCCACCGCCGCCGTCTACCGGGAAACCAACCTGGGTTGGACGATCTTCGTCGGCGCCTGGACCACCGGACTCGGCTACTGGGTAGCAACATTCTACTACCAAGCCACCCGGATCGGTCAAAATCCCGAAGCGGCAACCACCCTCGCCGGACTCTGCCTGGTCATGGCCGCCGTCCTGACCGGCTTGAAAGTGGCCGCCAAACGCCGTCAGATCAATTGATAATTGATAATTATCCAAGTATCAATTTCTGAGAAACCGGGTTTTTAACAGCATCTCAAATTCCTCCGAACCACTCGGATAAAAACCCGGTTTCTAAAACCACACCCCACACCCCACACCCCACCCCCCAAACCATGATACTCACCCAACTCCAAAACCACCTCAAAACCCACCGCCGCGCCTCCCTCGCCGAGCTCGAACACTCCCTAAAAGTCGATGCCGACGCCCTGCGGGGGATGCTCGGTAAACTCATCCAAAAAGGGCGAGTTTGCAAAATTAACGGAAAAGCCTGCGGTGGCTGTCACAGTTGTGCCCCGGAGGCGATCGAATTTTACGAATGGACCGCCCATTAAACCGCCCCCTTCCATAGAACCCCAAGGAGCGAAATCAATGCTTTCCAAAGCAATGACCGACCAACTCAATCACCAGATCAACCTGGAGATGTATTCATCCCATCTCTACCTGCAAATGAGTGCCTGGTGCGCCTACAAAGCCCTCGACGGTTGCGCGTCATTTCTCAGCCAACACGCCGCCGAAGAAATGACCCATATGCACCGCCTCCTCAACTACGTCCAGGAAACCGGAGCCCTCGCCGTCGTGGGCGGCATGGAAGCCCCGCCCACCCAGTTCAACTCCCTCAACGAACTGTTCGAGCAAATTTACGAACACGAGCGGTTTATCACCAGCAAAATCAAAGATCTCGTCCACCTCGCCACCGTCGAACCCGACTATTCCACCCTGCAATTCCTGCAATGGTACGTCGCCGAACAACACCAAGAGGAATTCTTATTCAAAGGAATTCTCGACAAAATCGAACTAATCGGCACCGAAGGCCAGGGCATCTTTTTCATCGATCGCGAAATCGCCACCCTAGCCACCAACCCAGCCAAAGAAACCACATCCATGACCCCCGCCGTATGACCGTCCGACACCGATCGTGATAAATTATTAGAGGAGGTAGAAATAGGATTTTCGAGATGTCCGATCGCCCAGACCGCGCCGCCCTGGAACGGGCCTTAGTGGAAGCCATCAACGACGAATATAAAGCCTGTGCCACCTATGGCAAGATCATCAAAAAATTCGGTCCAATCCGCCCATTTGTCAATATCATCGAATCGGAAAAGCGCCACATAATGGCGCTAATTCCGCTGTTCAAAAGATACGAAATCCCCATTCCCGAAGACGACTGGGAAACCCGGGTGACAGCTCCCGCCTCCGTGCAGGAAGCCTGCGAAGCCGGCGTTCGGGGAGAAATAGAGAATGCCGAAATGTACCGGCGGTTGCTATCTGAAACCCGCAACTATTTCGACGTGCAGACGGTATTCTTAAACTTGCGGCGAGCCTCCCAATTCAACCATCTCACCGCCTTCCGACGCTGTGCCGAACGGGGCGGCACGGCATCCCCACACCGTCAGGGAATGAGAGGTGGCTGCGGTGGCGGCGGCGGCCGGGGTCGCAGACACCGCCGCAGAGGCGGCTGGGGAAACAATTGATCATCGATAATTAATAATTAATTTCTCCACCTCAACCTCCCAAACCAAAATCATCTGCGAAAATCTGCGAAATCTGCGGATTCCTTCATTCAGCAAAAAGGTACATTGACCATGACAGACGCAACAGTAACACCAGAGGTGCAACCTTCGGCCGGTTCGGAACTGGCGCCCCAGTTGGGCAAATTTTTGGACGAATACGATGAAATCGTGACGATTTTGCCGGTGGTCGCCGGATTACTCGTCACCAGCCGCCTGCGACTCCGCGGCGCCCAGGCTTTGCTGGTCAATTTGCTGATGGCGGCGATTATCCGCCAGGTAGTCGGGCAGTTGAAACGGCAGGCCCACGCCACCCCCGCGACGGTTCAAACCGCCGACGCCCCGGCATCCGACAAAAACGGCGCGACCCCCGGCCAACAGGAAGATTACACCATCGTCCATTCCGTCCCGGGGCGGATTCGGCTGCGGATTCCCCGCCTGACGGTGGATGCCCTCTACGCCAAGCGGTTGGAAAAATTGCTCTCGGAGGACAGCCGGGTGAAATACGTCCGCATCAACCGGGCGGCATCATCTTTGGTGATTCAATACGACGGGGCCGGGGTGTCCGAACTGGAGTTGGGCATCTACTTGCTCAACATTTTGGAACAAGCCGAAGCGATCGCATCGGAAACGACATCATGACAGCTTTGAAATCAATGCCGGAGGAGAACTCCGAATTTCCACCCGTCCTTTTATCGTCCGGCGAATGCCAGGTCGTCCACCGCATTCCGGGGCGGACCCGATTTCGCATTCCCTTACTCGGGGAAGATCCAGACTCCACGGCGGCGGTGCGGGAAGTCCTCGAATCCACCCCCGGCGTCACCGACATCCGCATCAATCGAATGTCGCGATCGCTCGTCGTCCGCTACTTTCCGGAATCCTCGGTCGAAGCGCAAATTTGTCGGCGGGTGTCGGACTATTTGCGACAGTTGGCGGGGCGGGACGAAACCGAAACCGACCTTTCGACTGCCGAGGAGACGACTGAAGAAGATGCGGGATCGAATTTGCGCCTGCCGGTTGCTGCCGTTTCCCTGGCGTTGCTGAGTCGGTTTCCTCGACTGGGGGGGCTGCGACTCGTGGCGCGAGTTGCCTTTCTGGCGGCGGCGTTCCCCGTGGCGCGGCGGGCCTTCGAGAGCGTGGTGGTGCGGCGGCGGTTGAATATCGACTGCCTGGATTTTCTGGCCCTGAGTTTGAGCGCGGGGCAGGGCAAGTTAGTCACCCCGGCGATGGTGATCCTGCTGCACGAGTTGGGGGACGCCATCCGGGAGCGGACGGCCCGGGCGACGGAGGTGCAGACGGCGACTTTGATGGACGCGATCGGCCGGTTCGCCTGGGTGAAATACGACCCCGATCGCGAACCGGAACAAATTCCGAGCGATCGCGTCCAAGTCGGAGATACGGTCGTCGTCTATCCCGGCGAACAGATCCCCGTGGACGGCACGGTATTGCAGGGGGAAGCGGTCATCGATCAGCAGAGTTTGACCGGGGAGGCGATGCCCGTCGTCCGCCGTCCGGGGGAATCGGTGCTGGCTTCAACCCTGCTGCGGTCCGGACAGCTTTACCTGCGGGCCGATCGCGTCGGGATGCAGACCCGGGCGGCGTTGAGCATCGAATTATTGCAAAAAGCCCCCGTCCACGACACCCGCATGGCGAACTACGCCGAAAAAGTGGCCGATCGCCTCATCTGGCCGTCTCTATTGCTGGCGGCGATCGTTTTGGGGGCGACCCGCGACCCGGCCCGGGCGGCGGCGATCCTCACCCTCGATTTCGTCACCGGCATCCGGGTTTCCATCCCGACGGCATTTCTCGGCGCCCTCAACCACACCACCCGCCACGGGATTTTGGTCCGCAGCGGACGGACCCTGGAACAGTTGGCGGAAGTGGATACGGTGGTTTTCGACAAAACCGGCACCCTCACCGAAGGAACCATCGCCATTACCGGCGTGACAGTGGTGGAGGGGGGATTGCCCGCCGACGAGATCGCCCGGTTAGCCGCGGCGGCAGAACAGCGACTCACCCATCCGGTGGCCGAGGCGATCGTCGAATACGCCCGAAATCAAGGCCTGACGATTCCCACCCGGGGGGAATGGTTCTACGAAGTGGGTCTGGGGGTGCGGGCCGTCATCGACGAACGAGAAATTTGGGTCGGCAGCGAACGCTTTTTGGAACTCTCCGGCGTGGAGTGGGGCGGCGGTTTGCCCGAGTTGGACGGGGAATCCCAATCGTTGATTTATGTCGCCTGCGATCGCAAATTCCAGGGCGTGATCCGATATACCGACCCCCTGCGGCCCGAGAGCGATCGCCTGATCCGCGCCCTGCAAGAATCCTACGGCATCGAGGTGCACCTGCTCACCGGGGACAACCCCCAGCGAGCCGCCCAGGTCGCCCAGAAACTCAGCATCCCCACCTCCCGCGTCTACGCCGAAGCCTTCCCCGACGAAAAGGCCCGCATCGTCCGCAACCTGCACCGGGCCGGACGCACCGTCGCCTTTGCCGGGGACGGCCTCAACGATTCCGTCGCCCTCGCCTACGCGGATGTTTCCATCTCCTTCGAGCGGGGTTCGGATATCGCCCGGGAGACGGCGGACGTGGTGTTGATGAACAACAACTTATTGGACTTGTTGGAAGCAATTTCCATTTCCCGCCAAACCCGCAACCTGATCGACCAAAACATCGCCCTCGTCGTCGTCCCCAACCTCGCCGCCCTGGGGTTGGCTTCTACCATCGGCCTCAACCCCCTGGTGGCAACGGCCGTCCACAACGGATCGGCGATCGCGGCGGGGGCGAACAGCCTGCGGCCCCTGGTCGAACACCAGTTGGATTGGCGGAATTCCGGCTGACCGGATTTTCGGATTTGTCCGTCAAATTGTTGCCAATGCTTCTCATTTGACGGGCAATTCCTGCTACGCTGGGAATCAGTAGAACTGTTATCTCCAACGTCCTATGTCTCTCGTTCACTTGGAAAAATCGGTACTGACCTTCCACTTCCGAGAAATGCTCGAAGGCGGACACGGCAATCACCCCCTCGTCTGGGTGGGGTTGGGCGTCCTGGTTTTGGGACCGAAACTGCTGCCGAGTCTCAGCCAAACATCTCAACCCGCCACCCCGGTCAAAAAAGTATTGCCCCCGTCCCGCCGAACCGAAGTTCCCCTGTCCCAGTGGGTCGCCGAGGCGAAGCGGCGGGAGATGTCCGCCGCCGCCTCTTCCCGCGTCGTCGATGCGGAGGTTCGTCCCCTGTCGATGTTGAATTGATCCGATTATTTTTCTGACAAAGCGATCGCGCGTTGACAAATTGAGGAAGCCTCAATTTCAAGGGAGTTTGAGTTTTTCCGACTCCCTAATACCGACTCCCGACTCCCGCGCGAAGCGCCATCAAAGCGTTGCCGTCTGAATCCGTCCCTCTGTTCCCAAAAAAGTTCAGCCGGCAACGTCAGTTTGACTTAATCCTCCGATGTCGAGGATTTTGCAGCGGAAAGGGCTGGAGTTTGGGCGACTTTTTGCTGCAGGCTTTCGGCCTGGGCTTCGGCTTTCGCCTCCGCGACGATATCCGCCATCACTTCACCCGTCTCGGCCAGTGCAACTTTGGTCTTTTCCAACAGTGTCACGCCGGATTTTAGCGTCGATTTGAGGACGGGTTTCACCAGGGGTAAAACCACCGGCGTCAGGGCAACCGCAGCCACTCCGACGACGATCGCCCTCGTATTCGGGTTGGCTGTCAGCTCGGCGATCCGCTGCCGCAATCCAGTTGCCCCCTGATAGTTGTATTGTTCCATCATTTTCGTTCCTCTTCTATGCCGGGATGCCAATGGCATGACATCCCACATTTATTTTACTCTATATCGGTGCGATCGGGGATATTTTTTTTGGCTTCCGTTATTGATAAAAATTAAGGATTGCCATCGCTTCAAACTGCCAAAAAATGAGGCGAAAGTCATCAATTGGAACGTCCTGTTGCCGGGGGAAAAGTGACGCGATCGCTTGACCGTTTCATCACTTCCCGGGTGGCATAGATGGCACTGACCAGAATCTCGGCGGCGCGATCGATTTCGGATTCGGTGGTAAACTTGCCGACACCAATTCGCAGCGCACCTTCGATCGCATTTTGGGGCAAACCGATCGCCCGCAAAACGTGGGATGGCGCTTCGACTCCGGAAGAACAAGCCGCCCCCGTGGAAATGGCGAGGCGATCGCGCACTCGGGCGATAATCGCACTGTTGGGAACGTCGGGAATGGAAACGTGCAGGTTTCCCGCCAGTCGATTATTAATATCTCCATTAATCACTAAATCGGGGATTTTTTCAAGTAGAAAATTCTGCAATTTATCCCGCAATTTAGCAATCCTTATCT
Organism: Lyngbya sp. CCY1209; assembly: GCF_035615495.1. Lineage (GTDB taxonomy): Bacteria > Cyanobacteriota > Cyanobacteriia > Cyanobacteriales > Microcoleaceae > Limnospira. The sequence continues at coordinate 11,240 of NZ_JAJENU010000421.1, forward strand.
CATCTTCCGCCATCTCCGCACCCCGCAGGCGGCAGGCTTCCCCCAACCCGACAATTCCCGGCACGTTCAGGGTTCCGGGACGGATTCCCCCCTGGTGTCCGCCACCGAATCGAATCGGTTGCAAGTGATAACCTTTTCGCATCACCAACGCGCCGACTCCTTTCGGGCCGTAGAGTTTATGACCGGAAATCGCCAGATAGGTGATGCCGGATTCCTCGAAATCGACGGGGATTTTTCCGACGGCTTGGGACCCGTCGCAGAAAAAGGGAATGTCGTGGGTTCGGGCGATTTTGCCGATATCCGCGATCGGATATATCGTCCCAATTTCGTTATTTGCCGCCATCACGCACAGGAGGGAAATGCGATCGGCACAAACTTTTTCTATTTCTTCTAAGTTCAGTCTCCCCCGGGAATCAACCCGCAAAAATATCAACTCTGCCATTCCTTTTTTTTCTAAAGCCTGACAGGTATCTAAAACGGCTTTATGTTCCACCGGAGAAAGGGCGATTCGCGGTTTTTTGGGATTGAGAGATTCAGCCAAAATACTCCCTTGAATTGCCAAATTTATGCTTTCAGTCGCGCCGGATGTGAAGGTGATTTCTTTCCGGGAGGCGCCGATTAATTCCGCCACTTGAATCGCGGCTTTGGATACGGCTTTTTTGGCGCGATCGCCCCAAATATGATCGACACTGTTGGCATTCCCAAATTCTACCGTCATGTAATGCAGCATCAGTTCCGCTACCCGGCGATCGCTTGGGGTGGTGGCGTGGCAGTCGAGATAGATGGGGGAAGATTCGGTCATTCTCTTTATCCCACGGCAAACTCCGTATAACGTCGCACTTCCGGCGGATGAAACCCCAAAACAATCTGATGTTTTGGAATTCCAGCCCTCACCAAATCATCCGCTATTCCATCCTCCAAACCGTCCTCATGAATCCAAACCTTATCCCCCACAATTTCCAAGTGAACGATACAGCCATGTACGCGCTTTCCATTCACCTCTCCCACGGTCAACAAAACATAATTTTTGCGATCTTCCCCGATCGCCAGCTTTCGTTCTAAATGGCCGTGAGCATAGGGCAATCGTGCATATTCCTTCAAAATCGGAGCGATGATTTGATAATAATGATCTAAGATATCCATTGACAGATCGCCTCCTTTTTTTCGTCAAAGACAATCAAACTTAACCGCTTATTTCTCAACAAAACCTCGCCAATTGGCTCTTCAAAAATGTCTTCAAAAACATCCTTTTTTATCGCCAGATACAGCGACCGTTCTGGCTCGATATCTTGCATGATATCATAATATAACACATATTGCCCCAAGGCATTCTCCACTACTGTCATGTAATGCAGCATCAATTCCGCCACCCGGCGATCGCTCGGGGTGGTGGCGTGGCAGTCGAGATAGATGGGGGGAGATTCAGTCATCGGATAGGAATTTATCGAGCTTGTTGATAGAGAGAACGGGCAAAATTTAAAAGTTCTGTTTGTTTTTCTTCGGGAAGTCGTTCGAGTAACAATGAAACTTTATCGGTGGTGGTCAACCATTGTTTTGTTTTGGCTTGCCAAACGACAATAAATTGCTGTATATCAAGCGGACAGAGAGCTTTCATTTCTCCCTGTTCGTCGGAAAATTCAACCTCAAAATGGGTGGCATCCAAACATTCAACGATCGCACCTCGATCGCCGATGGATAACTGATATTCTGGCAAGTTCGAGAGGAGTTCTACAATATCAAAGAGTTCGGGTTTCATCATGATCGCTTTTTAATAAAAAGAGTAATCAGTCGAGCTTGTTTGGAATTTTCGGGAATTAACCAACCTGTCCGCACCGTTTCGATTTGGGCGGTTTCGATTCCTTGAATTTCGAGATCGATTTGGTATCTTGTACCGTACTGGTCTTGATTTTGGGGGATCGCTTCGGCATCGAGAACTTTCTGATGAATTTGGTCAAGTAATAATTGATAGTTGTCTATTGTATAGCCTAAATATTTGGCAAACATCAAGGCTTTATTTTTGCCTTTTGGGTTGTCTGGGTTAAGAGCATAATCGGTGAGTTTACGACGCTCAATCAGGATTTCATCGACCAGTTCTCTGAGTTTCATGGCTCATTCGAGGATGTGGGAGACTTTAACATCGAGTAAATATTTTACGTTCATGAACGACTTACTTCATTACCTCGTGTTCTGCTTTTAATTTCAATAACCGACTCACGGATGACGGCGGATTTTCATCTTGTTGACGTTCGGACTGTAGGCAATATTCCAACCAGTTGCCTATGTATCGGCTGACTTCTTCCCGATTGTGGAGATAATATAAAATTGTGGCGTACACTTGCTCCAAAGTGAGGCATGGGTAGGCGATCGCAATTTCCTCGGCGGTGCGACGGCGATAGATGTACTCATACAGAATCGTTTCGATACCGATTCGCGTGTTTTTGATCCGAATATCGTTGGGTGCGATCGCATCAAAATAATCGATAATTTTCATGGTCTTTCCGTTCTGTTTCTTGCTATTGTAGCTTAAAGGCTAACTTGGATTAAAGTTTTCATCAGCCATAAATTTTAGCATCAGCGATCGCGACCCCGACGAGCCAACAAGCGATCGCGCACCCCTTCGGGATCGAATCGACGCTGGTTTTGCCGGCGAATTTCCTCGGCGCGATGTTTTCGTTGCTGCAAATAGTTTTCCACGTCCTCCTGTCGTCGCAAGTAAAACGCGATCGTCGCATAGATGTCGGCGAGTTGTAAAGACGGATATTGAGATGCAATTTCCTCGGCCGTTGCCCCTTGATTAAAAGCGGCAACAACGGTATCTAAAGTGACTCGCGTTCCGCCAACGCGCACCACTCCATCGGGATGGAATTCTAAAGGGACGGGTTCGAGGGGAATTGAAAATGTCATGGGTTTCTCCTTGGTTATGGATTCTCTCCATTATAATAACTGAGCCTCCCTCAATACCTGCTGCCGAATCAAAGGACTCAACCCCGCTTCCGTCACGATATCCACCCGACATCCCAACAAATCCTGTAAGTCCATCAACAAATTGAATCAATAATCTCTTGAAAATTCATGATTAACTTCCCTCAACTCAGGATATCTATAAAAATAGCATATCCGCGATCGCGATCGCCTCAAATTGGGTCGGTGCTGCTGGCGTTGCCTATGTAATGCAACATCGATCGCTTGCGGTGGTGGCGTGGCAGTCGAGATAGATGGGGGGATATTCGGTCATCGGAAATTAAGACAGATACACCCAATCCTGAGAAAAACCCTGATTTTTTGCCAATCCTAACAGAGGGCCGATCGCCGATTCATAGGCATTCATCAAGCGATCGCGATCGAGTAAGTCTTCTGTTGATAAATTGAGATCGCTGATAAATGGTTCGATTTGTTTCTCCCACTTTTTCTGAGCCAGTAAATCGTGGGAAGTCACCAAACCCAAATGCTGAAGATAAACGAATTGATAGAAATATCGGGACGATGGCAAATTGTTAGACTTGGCAGAATTGACTTCTGGGACTACCGGAACTAAATTCCATAATTGATCGTGGGCGACAAATGACCAGGGCAAATAATGATCCAAGCTGAATCGAGAATAATCTAAGATCTCCCCGGAATAAATGCAGCGAGTTTCGGGATGCTGATTTAAGGTTAATTTCCAATATTGTGTTTGTTTTGATAGGGGTTGCCGCTTGGAGGGCATAAATAATTTATTCACCAAAGCGGGGGTGTTGGGGTTGCGTTTTTGCATATATCCCAACCACTCCCAAGCCGCCCAAGCCCGAACGATCACATAATTTTTTTCTAAATATTCCGCCCAACTGGGATGGATGATAATCGCCTGACAATGTTGCTTTTCTCTAGAATCAAAACAATACAGCGGTTTTTTGGAATTAAAATACTGCCCCGCCAATCCCGGCATCGCCAATTCCAATTCGTTACCCCGACCCCGGCTTACTCCCGCCGCTTTGATTTCTTGTTCTAGGAAAGGTGCAATTAACCGAAATGGAACATATCGAGAAAAATGAGATATAATATCTTTTAAATTTTGGGCAGAAATCGCTTTTCTGAGCAGTCTTTTATCGGTGTCGGTAAATTTGAGGATCGGTTCGGAAATTTCTAATTTTAAGGAATCCAGTTTTTTTGCGATTTGATCCTGCGTCCCGAAAGACAATTTAAAGTAAGTGTGGGGATACCAGGCATTCGCCAACATTTCGACGATGATCTCTTCAAAGCTGATTGACGATAAAACCTCAAACTCTCTGCGTCTCAAAATATCCAGCAGAGACAGGAAGAACAGATATTTATAAGAATTTGTCGTATCTGCGAACAGTCCGGAGAGTGCCGCCACATCCACATCTTCAGACGGGGGCAGTTCGGCGGGTTGTTCCACGGGTGCGATTTTTTCCAAAGCCATCCAGTCCCCCAAATACAGCCTGACAAATTGCCGAGAGGCATCTGGGTTGATGCCTTCGAGGGCTTGGGCGATATCCACAACGGTTTCGGCTGTGGGATCGACCTGGCCGTGAAACCATCGGTTAACCACGGTGCGTTTGGCGTCTAATGCGATCGCCAGTTGGTTTTGACTGATCCCGCAGTCTTCTAACGTCTGTCTGAGTGCGTCGCCTGCTTTGCCCATGTTCTCTATGTTGCCAGAGAAGCCGGGAACCGTAAATGTAAACATTTATGTATACACATTTACTCGAAATTTGTTAACATATATGATAACATCCCGTTGAGATTTCATCAGCCTATGTCATACCGAGATAGCCTGTATACCTGGTCAGTGGTGCGTTTGCTGCCCGATATGCGTCGGATCACCGTCGGGCGATTCTGGAAGCGATCGGATGCTGACGGACATCTGGGACTTCTGCGACGGTTGATCCCCTGGGGTCGGTTCGTGGTGGTTTTCGATCCCCCGCCTGACTTGACACGCAAAGCCGATCAATGATTGATTTTTATTCCCAGTCCCTTCGGCTGGGAATGTTATGATTTTTATGAAATGCTTGAAAAAGCGATTTTTTACCAAATAATCGCTGCTTTTTGAGTCGCAAAATCATATAAATATGACATTTTAATTTATACTGAAGACTCGAAAACTTACAAATGACACGCCAAACAGGGTTCGTCCTCATCTTCTTCATCTAAGACGGAAGATAGCACGTCCGCTAGAGGTCGATTCGGAGGCGATTTTTTGGCTTCCTTTTCCATTGATTTTTGATGATTTTCGATAATTTCCTCCTTCCGTTCGAGGAGTTCGAGCAGCGTTTCCCCGTCCGTCCAGGTGTAATTCCTGCCGTCCCGGTGATTTTGCTCGTATTCAACCGCCTGGGCAAACAGGTCGGGATGTTCCTCCGCCAGCTTCACCCATTCGTATTTTCGCTGAAAAAAGCAGAAAAAGCAACCGGAGCGACTGCGCCACCGATAATAGTCGGGGAGTCCGATGCCACTCTCCTCCAGCAATCCCATGATGTCGGATTTGACCAAACCCCGCTCCTTAAACGGATAGACGGGGCGGATGTTCGGCTTGGTGGAGATATAGCCGTTTCGGTTTTCGTCGGCTCGGATGCCGATATAGCTGATCGTTTCGTCGTCTCCGATGAATTCCTCCAAGGGCTTGATTTTCATCATCACGGTACACCAGCGCTTTTGGGGGGAGGGGAGCAACCCGTCATGAACGTCGAGCCAGTGATCGAACCCTCGCTTGGCGCTGAGATAGTGGATCGTAATCCCCAAGCGGGCTTTGATGCGATCGAGATATTCGTAAGTCTCCGGCAACTCCTTGTGAGTGTCGCAGAAGAAATATTCCATCTGCGGCACTTCTTTATGAAGGAGGATGGCAAGTGCAGTGCTGTCCTTGCCACCGGATAACCCGAGGATATGTCGGACGGGTTTGTTACTCATATCTTATAATTTTCCCACATTTCGCGCTGCTCACCCTAGTCTAGCAAAATTTGAGAGCGCTTTTTTACCAAATTTTACTCAAATCCAGAACGAATCCGGGCAAGATCGGATCGCCACTCACCGCAGCCGGATGATTGAGGCAGTCTACCGGATTGCCGGGACGATAAATGTAAACTCGACGTTGTTTTCGGTCGATCAGCCACCCCAGTTGCACTCCATTATCGATGTACTGTTGCATTTTTTCTCGGAGTGGTTTTAATGTGTCAGATGCCGATCGCAATTCCACCACAAAATCGGGGGCGATCGGTGCAAATTTTTCCTGCTGTTCCGGCGTGAGGGCGTCCCACCGTTCCAACTTTATCCAAGCCGCATCCGGGGAAATTTCCGCTCCGTTCGGTAAGGTAAAACCCGTACTGGAATCAAACCCAATTCCCGTCCCGTCTCCTTCAGTCCAGTTATAAAGCTGCCCGAGCAGTCTAAAATTGCGTCCGCCCGTTTCGCTGCCGGTGGGGGGCATAATCACCAATTCTCCCGTTTCCGTGCGTTCGAGGCGCAAGTCTCGATTGAGTTGACAAAGTTCAAAAAACTGCTCCGGGGTAAGCTCGATCGCGGGATGGAGATGCAGCACCAAAGGATGATGTTTAACCGTCTTCGAGATGTCCGTCGGATTCATGGTCAATCACCTTAATTTTGCGATCGATTCACACTGATTTTATCTTCTTCAGGCTTCCGAGTTTGACGCTTTTCCTGCATTTGGGCAATATTCTCCTGGGATACCGCCCCCAAAACTCTCTCTGTCAGTTTGGCAACCAAAGCCTGCTGAAGTTGAGGATTGTCCCGCACCAGGGAATTTTGTAAGATATCTTCAACCAACGCCTCGATTTTATCCTCCGACTCGTGTTCCACCCAAACCATGCGGTGGGTTTCTTCGCCGTCGGGACGGGTGACGGTAATCCGCCGCGCCTCGAATCCCTCGCCCTTGGCGGCGACCTCTTTTTGCAGGGCTTCCAAGTTCTTAAACCGCCGCGCGATGTCGCTGAGTTTCATCTCGAATCCGGTGGCGTCCGCATCCGTCCAAGACTCGGCGGGTTTGTCCGCGACGATCATCACCAACGCTTCCAACCACTGCCGATCGCTCTTACTTTCGTCCGCCGCGGCCCGGGCAAAACTCTTGAGGATGCGTTCCAAACACTGACCGCTAATATAACTCGCCCGAACCCGCAAATCTTCCCGCAGGCGAGTTTCCGGACTCCTGATCCCGAAGGCCTCGTACAACTGGGCCTGACAGTCATTCAACAGGCAATCGTAGGCCGTCTGAATCTCCCGCAACGCCTCCACCAACTTGCCGCGCAGGGTCTTGGCCGTGGTGGTATCCTCCGCCTTTCCGGTCGTGATGGCGGGCAATCCGCAAGCCTGCGGCAGGGACGTAAACACCAATTCATCCGGTTCTTGATCGCGCTTCAACGCCTGCAAAACCCCCACCGCTTCGTCACTCAGACGCCGGGTTTGGGCGGTGTAGGCGGGCAGTTTTTTGACGAATTGAAATAGCGGTTTGACCACCGTCAATAACGTGACATTGCGAACCCCCGCTTTGTTGAGGGGTTTGCGGTTTCCCCACATCGCCTCCAATTCTTTGAAAACCTGCGATCGCAATCCCACCACTTCAAAATATTTCACCGAAAAGCGATCGGGATACCTCACCAATATCTCGAAATGTTCCAATCCCAACACCGGGATAAACGTGCCGTCTTTGTAAACCCCCACATCGTCCACATGGTAAAGCAGCACCGCCGCCAAAATATCGCGATCGCACCCTGTTTCATGCCGTAGGGGGGCGCTTGCAGGCGTTGATACAGCAAATCTAAGGTTTGCTGCCGTTCCTTCGCCTCCAGACAAAAGGTTTCGATCGCCTCCCAAACCGTGGAAATTCCCGAATCTTCCGGCGGGGGATAAAATCCCCACTCGCCATCCTCGCACCGATGAATTTTCGTCTCATTCAAAACCGAATAATAAATACTCACTTCCGGGCCGTATCCTTCCAACCCCAACCGTTCGCGATCGGCCCGATCTAACATTGCCGAAATCAACTCCAATCTCGCCTTCGCGCCTTGGGAGGTGAGGTCGCGGCGGTTGATCAATTCGTTCCACAGAACCGGCGTTTTGGAATAAACCCCGTCGCACACCCGCGACAGTTGCGCGTTTAAATCGGTGACGTGATTGAGGGTTTCTCGCCCTCCCAAAATCCAGCAAACATTGTGATTTTCCCCCACGTCGAAAGCCTGACTGAGGGTGTCGTCGAACAATTCTTCCGCCTGCACCAAACGATAGCGCACTTCCCGCCGCGCCACCCCGTCGCTTTGCAACTCCGGCGCGTTGTGTTGGACGTGCCGCAGGGCCGCAAATTCCCGCGCCTGCATCCGCAGCGTCTCCAATTTCGCGGCACAAACCACGATCAAAGGTTTGCCGTCCGCCGTCATTTCCGGAACGCGATCGGGCAATTCTTCCCCCACCCAATAGGCGATCGCGCCGTCGGCATTTTCGAGGGTACAAGCGAGGGTCGAAAGCTGTTCTAAATTATCCAAATAGCGCCGTTCAAAATAGCGCAATGTACCCGTAAGATAACTGTGCCGTTGGGCGACCAGCGGTTCCATCGGGCGGATGTCCGACAGCAGATCCACCAGGGGGGAGCGATCGCTTGCCAGATAGTCCGCGATCGCGCGATCGACGTTGAAATCCGACCCCTCCCAAATCCGCAATTCGTCCACCTGCCGCCGGTAGGTGACGATCCCTTTTTGCAACAAGTTATCGATCGCGTTTTCCCACTCCCGGGACTCGTCAACATCGTCGCCCATCGCCAATGCAACGAGCGATCGCGTCGCCTTCAGTCCCCCCGTGGTGGTGACGATATTTAACGTTCCGATGGTTTTGAGCACCCGCAAACTGTCATTATCCAGGGTTTTAGAAACGTCGTTGATCAACCCCTGCACTTCGATCCACCGCTGCAATTTCGGGCGGGAAGTGATCCCCATCCCCACCGCTTCGATAAAGTAATCGTAAACGCGATCGAGCTTCAGCGTCGGCAGTTTCGCCCCGTCCGCCGCCGTCTCTTCCAAGTAGCGTTTGAACGAATAGGGTTCGGCACTGGTGAGGAATGTAAATAACGAGCGATCGTTCTGGGCGTATTGGGTGCACAATTCCGGCAACACCAACGCCGTCACCGGATGCAGGGGATAGGTCGCAGACACCACGTCGGCGCTAATCTCCGAGGTGAGTTCTGAAGGCAGCAAATCGAACCATTCTCTCGCCCGGTTATCGATCACGCAGGCAAATTTTTCAGCCTCCGAAGAATCGATCGCTTTGCCGATCAACCGCATCATTTGCGGGGCCGAATCTTTGAACGGAATATCCTCGAATCTTCCCTGAATTTTCGCCCATTCGTTGCGCTGAACCGAAGCCAAGCGCTCCCCGTAGTCCGCGAAAGCCTGGTGCAACAATCCGATCAGATAAATCGGCGCATCGCTCTCCCTCGGCAGTTCCGCCAATTGCTGTTTTTTCCCAATTCATCGATCAGGATCAAAACCGGAGCTTTGGCCGCTTTAGAAATTCCTCTAACTAACTTGAGAATATTTTTAGTTTTGATAGATTTTCCGTCTTCGATCTCGACATATAAATCCATCAATTCTCGGGCTATTTGCGACCTTTTACCCGGTTTTATATCCTTCCAAAAATTTTCGGAACCATGATACAGCGCCCTGACGATTGTATGGCTCAACGGTTCCCGCTGGGCCGTGACAACCGCCCGAAAAAAACCGGATTCCGGAATAATTTTGGTCAGCGATTCGTACTCGTCACTCTCCGCCCCCAAGGTCGATTCTAACAGTGAAAAAGCCCGCTGACGCGCATTATTTTCCCCGTCCCCACAGGCGGCAATGAGGAACTGGGCGAAAGACGATTTCCCGGTTCCGTAGACTCCGGTCAATGTCCAGGCGCGATTCGCTTCCGGGTTGGCAAATCCGGTCAAAATCCGCCGCAGCGCATCCAGCGATCGCTCGGTGATAATATATCCAGCCAATGCTTCTTCTCGGTCCAAATCCCGCTCGATATTGATCGAACGAGAATAGCGCCGATTCAGGCCAAAATAATCCGATAAAAATTTAGTCATAATTGCTTCCGTCCCGCCTCAAATTATAGTATCGTTCTATTATAGAATCTGCCAAGTCTTGGGGATTTTCGGTAAAGGAAAATTGAATCAACCCAGCCGCTTCCGACAGGGCGATCGCATCCCATCCCCGCGCCACCCGTTCGATCGCCTCGCAGACCGCACTTTCGGGCAACTTGAACACCATCCCCGGACTGCCGACATCGTAAAGCAGCCGGGACAGGGCGATCGTCCGCTGTTCCCGCCCCACGAAATTCGCGTATTCCAGACAGGCCGCGACCACAATTTCGGCGGGCAGATTCCGCTTGTTGTTGACCCGAAACGTGTAATATTTTGTATTTCCAGAACGGTGGATCAATCCCAATTCCGCGAACGGACAGTCGATAGAATCCTCGCTCACCTTCGCCTGGGATTTTTGTCTGACGTACATCCGCAGGATGCAGCTCACATCTTTATTGATCGAAGAATCGGCGATATTATTTTTCAGCGTTTTTCCGTAGTCCGACACCCCCAAAAACAGATCGTTTTGGGAAAATTCCACCGGGCGAAACTGATTGAAGGTATAATGCCAAGCGGCAGCGTCGCAGGTGGGTTTGAGCAAATTCCAGTGCAGCAGCCACAGAGAAGCCGGATCTTCCAAAAACGGGTCCCACCCGCCATCCTTTAAAAGATTGTCGCCGAATTCCGTCGGGCGATCGCTTTCCAAAATTTTAAACGCCTTGCACCAGTAGCGGATCGATCGCACCATATTTTTCCCCACCCCGAGACGCACCGGCGCATCTTCCGCGAGAAATACGTCGCTATCTTCTTTGGCTTTATCAAAACCCTTTTTGAGCCAGCCAAACCGAGGGTGAAAGGTTTCGTGGCGGGCAAAAACCGGATTCACCAAGGCTTGCTGGTTCGGGAGATTAATATTGAGGGGAACTTGAATCATCAATTAATTGCAGACAAAATACTATTGTTGCCAATGAGGGTCGCTGCGAGAAACACGAACAACAAAACGTCACCTCTCACATCGAACCACACCGCGATCGCGTCGTCAACCCGTCCCCCGATCCCGAGGGCGATCGCCGGCCGCGATCGACTAAAAGCGCCACAAAAATTCGTTATTTTTTCTCCGACAAAATCCACTCCGACAAAATCGGATTCACCAACTCCGGCGCCTCATCCTGGGGACAATGCCCCACCCCCTCCAGCGGCACGAACCGTTTCACCGCCTCAAAATTGGCGAACTCCCGCCCCAGGGCGATCGGTTCCCAGGGGTCCTCCGTCCCCCACAAAACGATCGCCGGACAGGGCAAAATCGGCAGCAGATCCTCCGGTAAAGGACCCTGGGAATAGCGGGTAAACGCCGCGAACACATCCACCGCCCCCCGATCCCGGGCCGGCGTCAGCAGCATTTCCACCAATTCATCCGTGACGGCATCCGATCGCCGGTAAGCTTGCAACAGGACCCGACGCACCGTCCGGGGGGTGGCAATTTGCCGAAAAAATAACTCGCTCACCCACCGCAGGCCCAAAACTTGCTGGGCGACTCCCGCGCCGAAGCTGCGATACCAGGGAATCTCCGCCCGCTTGCGATCGTGCAGCAACCGCAACGAACAGTTTAACAGCGCCACGTCGCGGGCGACATCCGGATGGGACACCGCCGCCTGCATCGCCACGATACAGCCGATGGAATTGCCCACCAAATGGGCCGGTTCGCCGACCACCTGGCGACAAAAATCGGCCACCAGATCCCCCCAGGTTTCAAAGGTGTAGGATACGGTAGCCGAGGGCAGGGGTTTAGCCGACCCCCCGAACCCCAACAGGTCGATCGCGAACACCCGGCACTTTTCGGCCAAAACGGGGATATTTTTGCGCCAGTGTCCCCAACTCGCGCCGAAGCCGTGAATCAACACCACGGCCGGCCCGGTTTCTCCGGCGGCGGTGTAGCAGATGGGAAACCCTTTCCAAAGCCAAGTTTGAGTCGTGACAGTTGCTGCGGTCATGGGGCAAATGAATAATGAAAAATGAACAATGAAAAATTCCCGACTCCCCACACCCCACACCCTACACCCTACACCGGATTCCAATTTGGTGCAGGGACTCCCCCCGACGTCGGTCCGTGGCAAAATTTGGGAATAGCCAAAACTGTCCTCTCACATCGGAGAGGCGAAATCTCAATTTTAAAATGCAATCGACCCTGACTCCCCCCTCCGTCGCGGACTTTCTCGGATCGGAAATCGTCCCCGACTACGAAACCGCCAAAGTCGCCATTGTACCCGTCCCCTTCGAGGCGACCACCACCTACCGCAAGGGGTGCCAGAACGGGCCGGCGGCGCTGTTGGAGGCCTCCCACCAACTCGAATGTTACGACGAGGAATTGGGGCGGGAAATCGCCTCTGAAGTGGGAATTTACACCCACCCGGCGATCGCAGATACTCGCCGCGACCCCTCCCTGTCCCTGGAAGAAATGCTCCGCGTCACCCGGGAAACCGTCAAATCCCTGGCGAAAGATGATAAATTTGTCATTGCCGTCGGGGGCGAACACGGCATCACCGCCGGGGTGGTGGAAGCCTATCTGGAACTGGAAACCGAACCCTTCACCGTCGTCCAAATCGACGCCCACGGCGACCTGAGACACGAATACGAGGGGTCGATTTACAATCATGCCTGCGTCATGCGGCGGGTGTTGGAGATGGGGTTGCCCACCCTGCCGGTGGGAATTCGCAGCATCTGCCGGGAAGAAGCCGACCTAATCCGGGAGCGGGACATCCCCGTGATTTGGGCGCGGGACATCGCCACACAGCCGGACTGGATCGAAAAAGCGATCGCCCGCATCCCCACCCGGCGAATCTTTCTCACCATCGACCTCGACGGCCTCGACCCCGCCGCCGTGCCCGGAGTCGGCACCCCCGAGCCTGGAGGGCTGTCCTGGTACGGGTTGCTGGCGTTTGTGCGGGCGCTGTTGACAGACAGCGAAGCGATCGGCTGTGATGTAATGGAATTAGCACCCGTCGGAGATTCCGTCGTCTCCGAATTCACCGCCGCCAAATTGATCTATAAACTGATCGGATACCAAGCCGTGGCCCGGGGTTGGGTGAAGTGACGCGGAACTCCGCTCCCCGGAGATTTCCGAGTGTCATTCCACCCCCAATTCCGACCGCCCAACTCTCAGATTGTGAACCGCGATCGCTCGAATGTTGAACTGCTTATGAAGGGTACTCCAATTAACAGCTATGCGCCCGATTTTGAACTGCCGGGGGTGGACGACGAAGTTCACCACCTGGCTCGCTATCTGGAACGATTCCGGGCCGTCATCGTCGTCTTCATGTCCAACTGCTGCCCCCACGTCCGCTCCTCGCTCGAAGGCTTGAAGCGGTTGCAGGCCGAACTGCAGCCGCAGGAAGTCACCTTGGTGGGGATCAACGCCAACGATGCCGCCCGCTCCCCCGAAGACAGCTTCGAGAAAATGAAGGCCTTCGCCGACTCCAACGACCTCAACTTCCCTTACATTCGGGACGTGAACCAGGACGTCGCCCAATGTTTCGGCGCCCGAACGACCCCGGAGGCTTTCCTTCTCGACCACGAAGGAATTCTCCGCTACCGGGGTTCCATCGACGATTCCCCCGACGGCGGATCGACCCCCGGCCTCCTCCACGCGGCGGCGGCCCAACTCCTGCGCGGAGAGGCGATCGAGCCCGCCGTGACTTCCCCGGCCGGCACCCCCATCCAGTGGCGGGGGTGACGGGCGATCGGTTTTCGATCCCCTGGGGGTCGGACGTCGCCGCCCCGGAAAAAAAGCTGAGAGGAAATCGCACCTTTCTGTTATCTTATTGGGGAGACAACTGCCAAACCGGTCGCCCCCATTGGTGATGTTTCCTGATTCGCGTGTGAGCCGAAACCTGGCCGAGTGCACAAATATAGTAGGTTTTAACGATACCCCAATGAAACCAACCCGACGATTTCAACCGTGCAGACCACCCGGAACCGTTGTCGCGATCGCCGTCGATCCCCGGGGATTGGGTCGTTCTCAACAGGGGGATTAAATGGGGACCAAATATAAGCGGATTTTACTGAAACTGAGCGGCGAAGCCCTCATGGGCAGTCTGGGATACGGCATCGACCCCGCCGTAGTCCAGGGCATCGCCCAGCAGGTGGCCGACGTGGTGGCCAAGGGCGTCCAGGTGGCGATCGTCGTCGGCGGCGGTAATATTTTCCGGGGCATGAAAGCCGCTTCGGCGGGCATGGACCGGGCGACGGCCGACTACGTGGGCATGATCGCCACCGTCATGAACTCCATCACCCTCCAGGATGCCCTGGAACAGATCGGCGTCCCCACCCGGGTGCAGACGGCGATCGCCATGCAGGAAGTGGCCGAACCCTACATCCGCCGCAAGGCGATCCGCCACCTGGAACTCAACCGGGTGGTCATTTTTGGGGCCGGTTCCGGCAACCCGTTTTTTACCACCGACACCACGGCGGCCCTGCGGGCGGCGGAAATTGACGCCGAGGTGATCTTCAAAGCCACGAAGGTGGACGGGATTTACGACTCCGACCCAGCCGTCAACACCGACGCCCGCCGCTACGAAACCTTGAGCTACGGCTACGTACTCACCCACGACCTGCGTGTAATGGACAGTACGGCGATCGCGCTGTGTAAAGAGAATGATCTTCCTATTATTGTATTTAATCTCACCGAGCCCGGCAATATCGGCCGCGCCGTGATGGGCGAACCTGTAGGAACATTTGTTGGAGGTTCTTGTGAAGTTAAGTGAAGCTGACAATTTGATGAAAAAAGCCGTCGAGGCGACTCAACGCGCTTTCAACACCATCCGCACGGGGCGGGCGAACGCCTCCCTGCTGGACCGGGTGACGGTGGAATATTACGGCGCCCCCACCCCCTTAAAATCCTTGGCCAGCATCAGCACCCCCGACGCTTCCACCCTCACCATCCAACCCTTCGATCCCAATACGCTGGGGCTGATCGAAAAGGCGATTTCCACCTCCGACGTGGGACTCACCCCCAACAACGATGGGACGGTGGTGCGGTTGAATATCCCCCCCCTGACGAAAGAACGCCGCCAGGAGTTCGTCAAGATGGCCGGGAAATACGCCGAAGAAGGCCGGGTTTCGGTGCGGAACATCCGCCGGGACGCGATCGACTCGGTGCGGAAGCAGGAAAAAAGCGGCGACCTCTCCGAAGATGAGTCCCGGGATTTGCAAGACCAAATTCAAAAGATAACGGACAAATACACGGCTAAGGTGGACGAGCTGCTCGAAGCCAAAGAAAAGGATATTATGACTGTTTAGGAGAATTTTTCAATTCCCGACAGTTCAAATCCGGCTCCCGTCAGATCGATATCGGAGGTCAGGGGTAGAAGCGGCATCGTCGCCTGCGGGGCCGGTATCGAAAACCCAAGACAGATCAGATCCACTCACAATGACAACTCTATTCGACTGCATCATCGTAGGAGCCGGGCCAGCCGGCGGGGCTGCGGCCTATCACCTTGCCAAACGGGGCCATTCGGTTCTCGTCCTGGAAAAAGACACCTGGCCGCGGAATAAACCCTGCGGCGGCGGCGTCTCTCCCGCCGTCGCCGAGTGGTTCGACTTCGATTTCGCCCCGGCTATCTCCACCACCGTCCAAAAAATCCGCTATACCTTCAAACTCGGGGACCCGGCGGAAACGGACATCGCCAAACCCATGTGGATGGTGCGCCGGGATGTCTTCGATGCCTTTTTAATGCAACAAGCCCAAGACCAGGGCGCCCTCCTGCAGGCCGAAACCGAAGTCAAAGGGATTCAGTGGAAGGGGGAGGCTTGGGAAGTCCTCACCGGCGGCGAACCGGTGACGGGCCGATATTTGATCGCCGCCGACGGTGCCAAAGGGCCGGTCGCCGGGTGGCTGGGCATCAAACAGTCCAATCCCCGCACGGCCCTGGTGACGGAGGCCGGTTCGTTTTCCGACGTCCCCACCTTTGAATTTGGCCTGGTCAAAAATGGCAGTCTGTGGGGATTTCCCAAGGCCGACGGCTACACCGTCAGCACCGCCACCTTCCGGGGGGGGGAACCCAAGAGTTTGAGCAAAGACCTGAGCAAATATGTGGCGGAACTGGGGTTGGATGCCAACTCCCCCGTCCTTGAACATTCCCTGCGCCTGTGGGACGGCGATCGCACCCTGCACGCCCGCAACGCCCTGGTGGCCGGGGAAGCGGCCAGCATCCTCGACCCCCTCTCCGGCGAGGGGATTCGCCCGTCGATGTTGACCGGGGTGAAGGCGGCCGAAGCGATCGACGCGGCCCTCGGCGGCAACGGCAATGCCCTCGAACAGTACACTCAGACCGTCCACGAAGATTGGGGCGCCGATATGGTCTGGGCCGGGCGCCTGGCGGGGTTGTTCTACCGCTTCCCCGGTATTGGCTATAAGGCGGCGGTGAAAGTCCCCGTCGCCACCCAACTGATGAGTCAGATCCTCTGCGGCGAACTCCGCTACGCCGACGTCGCCAACCGGGCGATTAAGCGACTGAGTCCCTTTTAGAACCGAAAGAAGTCGTCGAGGGGGCGGAGGGGCAGAGGGGCAGAGGGGCAGAGGGGCAGAGGAGCGGAGGAGGCGGAGGAAGCAAGGGGGCAGGAAAAATCTAAAATTCCCTATTCCCTATTCCCTATTCCCTATTCCCGACTCCCGACTCCCGACTCCCTATTCCCGATTCCCGACTCCCGATTCCCGACTCCCCCACTCCCCTTTGCCCAGACGCCAGATCGCGTCTGGGCATCGAGTTTTTGGGTGCGACCGGATTGGGGCGGGCACAAAGGGGGCGATCGCGACGATCCCGTAGCCGCATCTCGGCTTCGGTCGGGCGGTGACATTCCTTCTCCCTTGGATGATGATATCATATCAGCAGATATCGGTTGACTTCTGCGCTTTTATCTCCCTATTGAAAAACCAACAGTTCTTCCTGATTGGGAGTGGCTAACTCTCCCACTTTTGCCCCGGATCTTGCCAGAGAATGAATTTCTCTCTCCCCCGATAGTCTCCGGATCTGATCCACTTCTAACGATTAAATTGGCTCCGAAATTCGCTAAAATAACTCCAGGAGACCCGTCCGGATCGCACGGTCATCATTACTCTCGCGACCGCCACCATTTGAGATTTGAAGGAGGGCGGTGATGGGTTCGATCCCAACTCGGCACTTTTGTCGGGCCGGTCAGTTTCGGGGCAATCTGTACGCTGTCGCGGATGTGTGCGCTTCGCGGGTGTGTGCGCTTCGCGAATCGGCCTTCGCGGGCGGACGACAGGAATGACGCCAAAACGCCGGGTGCGCTCCTCGCCACCCACCTGAAAGACATCCTTTGAACCTCGATCCTCCCCGGCAGCTCGATTCCGACCTAAGGAGATTTATGAATCCCGTGGATACCGCACAAATACTTCAATCCCAATTCGATCAGCAGGTCCTGTTACACCGAATCGTCAACCGCATCCGCGAGTCCCTCGAACTCCAGGAAATTTTGAGCGCGACGGCCTCGGAAGTCCGCTCCTTTTTGGGGACGGACCGGATCATGATCTATCGATTCGACGAAGACGGCAGCGGGGAAGTGGTGGCGGAGTCCATCGACGCCGATCGCCTCCCCTCCTTGAAAGGGCTGCACTTCCCCGCCGACGACATCCCCCCCGAAGCCCGCGATCGCTACCTCCGACTCCGGCAGCGCACCATCGTCCACGTCGCCTCGGGCAGCATCGGGCTGAGTCCCCTCGATGCCGAGGAAACCGGCCGACCCCTCCAGACCCCCGAAATCCACACCCGGGAAGTCGATCCCTGCCACGTCAGCTACCTGAGAGCGATGGGGGTGCGGTCCTCCGTCGTCGTCCCCATCCTCCACTCCCCGCGAACGGCACAAATCTCCGACGCCCCGGAATCCCCCCCGCCCGAAACCCAACTCTGGGGGCTGCTCGTCTCCCACCACTCCGAACCCCACGCCATTACCGAATTGCAGCTTCAAGTCCTCCAGTTGGTCGTCGATCAGGTGTCCGTCGCCATTTCCCAAGCCAACCTGCTCGAGGGCAGCCGCCGGCAAGCCCGCCGGGAAGCCACCGTCAACCGGATCGCCTCCCTGCTGCACGAACAACCCACCATCGAATTACAGGCAGCCTTGGAAGCCACCGTAGAGGCCTTTGAGGGGTCGGGGGGGCGGTTGTACCTCTTCCCCCACGGGGATGGAACCGCCTCGGAGATCTGGACCTGCGGCGACGGGCCCACCTTGCCCGAATGGGAATCCACTTCAATTTTGGAAGAACATCCCCTGTGGCAGCAGTGGGTCGATCGCGGCTTTCAACCCGCCGCCTCGGACTCCCACTCCGACATCTGGGCGATCGCGGACCTGTACCGGGAGCCGCAACTGCGGATCTTCGCCCCCGCCTTCCGCCCCACCGACATCCGGGGCCTGCTCGTCCTGCCGGTCCGGTATCGCCGGCAAAACCTCGGCATCCTGACCATTTTCCGCGACGAGATCGACACCGAAACCCTGTGGGCGGGATTCTTCGACCCCAGCGCCAAACAGATGATGCCCCGGCAATCCTTCGAGGTGTGGCGGGAATTGAAAAAGGGACAGGCCCAGCCCTGGACCGCCGACGAAATCGCCCTGGGGCGGGCGTTGGAAAATCAATTTTCGATGGCAATTCAACAATATTGTCTCTACCGAGAAGTCAACGCCCTGAACAGCAACCTGGAGCGGCAGGTGCAAGAGCGCACCGAACAACTGCAACAGTCCCTCGCCAGCGAACAGTCCAAAGCCGAACAGTTGGCGAAAATTTTGGACGAACTGCGGCGCACCCAAAGCCAACTGATTCAGACCGAAAAAATGTCCGGACTCGGGCAGCTCGTGGCCGGCGTCGCCCACGAAATTAACAACCCCATCAACTTCATTTTTGGGAATTTGACCTACGCCAACGAATACAGCGATCATTTGTTGAAACTGATTCCCCTCTACCACCAACATTACCCCGATCGCCACCCGGATATCGAAGCCTACGAAGAAGAAATCGAACTCGATTTCATTCAAGAAGACCTCCCAAAAATTATCTCGTCGATGCAGATCGGGGCGCAACGAATTCGGCAACTGGTCCTCTCCCTGCGGAACTTTTCTCGCCTCGACCAGGCCGAGCGCAAATCCGTCGATATTCACGAGGGAATTGAGAGTACGCTGTTGATCCTGCAACACCGCCTCAAAACCAAACCCAACTATCCGAGCATCACCATTGAGAAAGAATACGGCGATCTGCCCCCCATCGAATGTTATGCCGGGTTACTCAATCAAGTGTTCATGAATTTGCTCAGTAATGCGATCGACGCCCTCGATGCCAAAATTAAGGAACGGGAGGGGGAAAAGTTCGTGCCGACGATCGCGATTCGGACGGCGATGGGTTCTGACGAAACCGCCCCGAGTCCGGCCGTGGAAATTGCGATCGCGGACAACGGGCCGGGAATTCCGCCGCCGATCCGGGAACAAATTTTCGACCCCTTCTTCACCACGAAACCCGTGGGTTTGGGCACCGGCCTGGGACTCTCCATCAGCCATCAAATTGTCGTGGAAAAACATCGCGGTCAGCTCCACTGCATTTCTCAGCCTGATCAGGGGACGGAGTTTCGCATCAAACTTCCGGTCAGTTGACGTTTATTTCGCATAAAAAAAGGAGTTGCATCCACCAATTGCCAGACCCATTATTTCTCAACTCAAATTGCTGACTTATGCTTGTTAACTCTCATCAGTGGCAACAATTCCGAGACTGCTGTCGCGACGAGGCCGCCTTCACGAAGCTGCAAAATCTGTTGAATTTGACCCCACCTGACGCCGAACCCGCCGCGGCGGGAGCCAATTCCCCATTTTGTCAACTGTGGATGGATGCGGCCGAAGATGCCATTTTCATCTGCGATCGCCAACTGCGCTACACCCAAATCAACCGCGCCGCCTCCGCAGCCCTCGGCCTGTCCCTCTCCGAGGTCGCCGGAAAAACCCACCGGGAGCTATTCGGGTTCGGGGACGAATCCCTGGAATTGGGGCTGCGGCAGGTTTTGGAGCTCGGCGAACCCCTGCGGGTCAACCACAAACTCTCCCCCCGCCCCGGCGCCCCACCCTACAACTGCGCCTACACGGCCGTCCGGGATGAAGAGGGCGCGATCGTGGGACTGTTGGGCATCTGCCGCCCCCTGAGTTCCATGAATCTCCCCCCCCGACTCGACCCCGCTCCCCGGCTCACCCCCTCCCTCAAACAGCGCTACGGTGCCCTTTCCCACGTCATCGCCTCGATCCGCGAGTCCCTCGACCTCCAGACCATTTTCAACACCACCAGCACCGAAGTCCGCCAACTCCTCGATGCCGACCGGGTGGCGGTGTTCCGCCTCGATCCCGAGTCCGGCTACAATGACGGCGAATTCGTGTCCGAAGACCTCTTGCCGCCCTTCTACTCGGCCCTGCAGGCGAAAATCCACGACCACTGCTTCGGCGAACAATTCGCCATTTATTACCAGCAGGGCCGGATTCAGGCGATCGCTGATGTGGAAACCTTTGAACTGAGCGACTGCCACCGAGACATCTTGACCCGGTTTCAAGTCCGGGCTAACCTGGTGGTCCCCCTGCTCAAAACCGGACAACTGTGGGGATTGCTCTGCATCCACCAGTGCCGCGGCCCCCGGCAGTGGCAGCCCGATGAAATTGACTTCATTCGGGAAATCGCCGGCCATCTGGGAGTGGCGATCGGACAGGCCGAACTGCTGGCCCGCACCCGCTCCCAACTCGAACAGCGAAAAGCCCTGGTAGCGGTGATCCGGCGGATTCGGGAACCGATGCACATCGACGAAATCTTCGTCGCCACCGTCCGGGAAATTCGCGGGTTGCTCGGCGCCGACCGCGTCGGGGTGTTCCGCTTCTACCCGGAGTCCCACTACGACGACGGGGAATTTATTGCCGAAGATGTCGCCCCCGGCGTGAGTTCGGCTCTGGGGGTCCCCATCCACGACCACTGCTTCGGGGAGCGGTTTTCACCGGGCTACCAAAAAGGGAAAATCAGTGCGATTTCCGATATCTACGCAGCCGATTTGAGCGACTGCCACCTCGAGATTCTGGGTCGGTTTCAAGTGCGGGCGAACTTGGTCGTCCCCCTGTTGAAGCATCAAACCCTGTGGGGATTGGTTTGCATCCACCAGTGCGATCGCCCCCGCCCGTGGACGGAGGAGGAAATTGATTTTATCGTCCAAATTGCCCGCCACCTGGAAGTTGCCCTCCAACAGGCCGAATACGTCGCCCGGGTGCAGGCTCAAAATACCCAACTGGCGATCGCCCAAGAGCGACAGCGGGAGATGGAACGGCAACAAATTCAAGCCGCGATCGTCGATAAAATTCGCCAGTCCCTCGACATCGACTCCATCTTCAACACCACCACGGCCGAGGTGCGACACCTGTTCAAAGCCGATCGCGTGGCGGTGTACCGCTTCCACCCCGACTGGAGCGGTTCTTTTGTGGCGGAGTCGCGATCGCCGGAGTGGAAACCCCTGGTGGGGACGATGCCCGCCATCGCCGACGACCACTTGCAGGGAACCGAAGGGGGACGCTACCGCCGCCACGAAACTTTCGCCGTTGACGATATCTACACCGCCGGACACCAGGACTGCCACGTTCGACTCCTGGAAGAGTTTCAGGCTCGGGCTTACGCGATCGCGCCCATCTTCCAGGCTAACCGCCTGTGGGGCCTGCTGGCCGCCTACCAAAATTCCCGTCCCCGCCGCTGGGAAGACTACGAGATCCGCCTGCTGGCTCAAATTGGCGTCCAGTTCGGGGTCGCCCTGCAACAGGCGGAGTTGTTAGCCCAAACCCGGCGTCAGGCGGAGGCCCTGGCCCGAGACTTGCGCCACACCCAAACCCAACTGGTGCAGAGCGAAAAAATGTCGAGTTTGGGCCAACTCGTGGCCGGCATCGCCCACGAAATCAACAACCCGGTCAACTTCATCTACGGCAATTTGGACTACGCCGCCGACTATTGCCACGACCTGCTGGACTTGGTGGAATTGTATCGGAAAGAATATCCCGACCCAACTCCGGCCCTCGACGATCGCATCGAGGAGATCGAGTTGGATTTCCTCACCGAAGATCTGCCCAAAATTCTCTCGTCCATGAAAGTCGGCACCGATCGCATCCGCAAGTTGGTTTTATCCCTGCGGAATTTCTCCCGCCTCGACGAGGCGGATATCAAATCCGTCGATATCCACCAGGGCATCGACAGCACTTTGTTGATCCTCGGACACCGCTTCAAGGCTAAACCCGATCGCCCCCCCATCGAGGTGGTCAAAGAATACGGCCGACTGCCCCGGGTCGAGTGTTATGTCGCCCAGTTGAATCAGGTGTTCATGAATGTTTTGAGCAACGCCATCGATGCGTTGGAAGCCACAACTGACGTCTCGGACTCCGACAAACCGCCGACGATCGCGATCGCGACATCCCTACAACCGGCCGCCGCCCCCGGACTGGGCGATCGGGTCGTTATCGCCATCCGGGACAACGGTCCGGGAATTCCCCCCGAAGTCCAACCCCAAATTTTCGACCCGTTCTTCACCACCAAATCCGTCGGCAAGGGCACGGGTTTGGGACTCTCGATCAGCTATCAGATCGTTGTGGACAAGCACGGTGGGGCGATCGAATGTGCCTCCGGGCCGGAGGGGGGGACGGAGTTCCGGATACTGATTCCGGTCGCACAGCGGAGATAGGGGCAGGGGAGCGGAGGGGCGGAGGAAGCGGAGGGGCGGAGGGGCGGAGGGGCGGAGGGGCGGAGGAAGCGGAGGAAGTAACTCAGACCGCTTGGGAATCAATTCCCAAGCTAATAGCGAAAATCATCTAAAGATGATTGAGAAGTTGGTACGGATCTGATATCAGGACACCCTATGTCCAACCCAGTCCACGCAAGCGTGGACTTTTGCTATTAGCCTTGAAATTCATTTCAAGGCGGGTCTAAAATTGGCAGACCTGTCCGAATCGCCCTGGCGGTTGCTATAAGTCTTCCTCCTCCGCCCCCCTGCTTCCTCCGCCCCCCTGCTTCCTCCGCCCCCCTGCTTCCTCCGCCCCCCGACAAATGTCACAATAACGGGGACGGATCACTCAAAATTGATAATGCTGCGAAATTTGCTGACTGCTTTCGTCCTGGGCGTGATGGTGTGGGTGTTGGGCTTCGGGTCCCCCGCGATCGCCGAAAAAACCGACACCGGAGCCCAAATTTTTAGCGCCCAGTGCGCCGGGTGCCACGCCGGCGGGGGCAATATCGTGCGCTGGTGGAAAACCCTCAAGAAGGGCGCCCTGAAGCGCAACGGCTACGACTCCGTGGAGTCCATTTCCGAAATCGTCGCCAACGGGAAAAGCAATATGTCCGCCTACAAAAACCGCCTCAGCGAAGCGGAAATCCGACGGGTGGCGGCCTACGTCCTCGAACAGGCTGAAAAGGATTGGCGGTAGTCGAATCGCCCTTCGAGCGGGTGGGAAAAGTGGGAAAGGTGGGAAAGGTGGGAAAGGTGGGGTGAGGCGATCGCGGGCGAAAATGACCGGAATCGAGAGGATAAAATAACGACAGCTCGAACTCCCGCACATCAACCATCTCAATTTGAATGGATTTGGCCGCCGCCCTCAAACTCGTCGAACAAAAATTACGGCGATCGCTCACTCCCATCGAGCGATCGATCTTTTCAGAATCCTGGAGGGGCAAAACCTACGGGGAAATTTCCCGGCAATCGTCCTACGGAAACGACTATGTAAAAGAAGTCGGATCGCGCCTGTGGCAGGAACTTTCGGAGGCGGTGGGGGCGAAAATCACCAAAAAGAACGTCCGGCTTGTCCTCGAATCCCCGGACACCGCCGAACCCACCGAACCCACCGAACCCACCGATCCGGGCGGCTCCGAACCCACCGATCCCACCCATTGGGAACGACCGGGCGGTCCGATTCCCATCGACTCCCCCCTCTACGTCGATCGCCCCCCCACCGAAGAGCAGGGGTTCGCCGAACTGCGGCAACCGGGCTGCGTGATTCGCATCAAGGCCCCCCGGAAAATGGGAAAAAGTTCCCTGCTCAACCGGATGTTGATCCTCGCCGACTCTTGGGGATACCGGACGGTTTCCCTCAACTTTTTAGAAGCGGATGCCGACACGTTAAATTCCTTGGATCGCCTGCTGCGCTGGTTTTGTGCCAACGCCGGCCAACAACTCGGCCGGCCGTCGCAACTTGACGAACTCTGGGACCTCGATCTCGGCTCCAAAGTCTCCTGTCGGCTCTATTTTGAAGAATACTTACTGCCCGACAGGGATTCGCCGCTCGTCATCGCCCTCAACGAAGTCAACCGGGTGTTCGAGTACCCCGCCATCGCCCGGGACTTCCTCCCCATGCTGCGATCGTGGCACGAACATTCCAAACAGGACCAACTCTGGCAACATCTCCGCCTGATCGTCGTCCACAGCACCGAAGTTTACATCCCCCTCCAGTTCCACCAATCTCCTTTCAACGTCGGTTTGGTGTTGAAATTGCCCGAGTTTACCGCCGAACAGGTGCAGGATCTCGCCCTCCGACACCGGCTCGGTTGGGCCGGGGGCGCGGCGGGACTCAAACGCCTCGGACCTTTAATTTCGATGGTGGGGGGACATCCCTATTTGATACAACTGGCATTTTATCAGATGTGTCGGAAACGGATGTCCCTGGAAGAGGTGTTGCGAGATGCCCTGCAACCCGACGGTATTTACAGTTCCCACTTGCGGGAGTTGTGGGTGACGCTCCAGCAAGATCCATCTTTGGCGATCGCCCTCGATCGCCTCATCGAGTCCGACCGCGGCGTACCCCTCGAGGCGATCGCGGCTTACAAATTGGAAAGCATGGGATTGATCCATTTCGACGAGAATTTGGCCCGGGTTCGCTGCGAGTTATACCGCATTTATTTTCGCCAGCAATTTGGGAAACTGAGTCGCTCAACGGCCGGGGAAGTCGGGCCGGAAGTGGGAAGGCACCCACTCCACCATTCCTCCGAGCTCGACGGGCTCACACAACTGGCAAACCGCCACTATTTTGAACGGTTAATCCGACAGGAATGGCAACAAACCATCGACCGAAGTTTGCCGTTATTCTTGATGCTGTGTGAAGTCGATTATTTTCAACTGTACAACGACACCCACGGCGATTCTGCCGGGGATGAATGCCTCAAAAAAATCGCCGCGACCCTTCGGGAATGTGGTGGCGATCGCGCCCGCTCGATCGCCCGCAACGGCGGGGCGAGATTTGCCCTTCTCTTCACCGATGCCGATGTGGAAACCGTGACGGATATCGCCGAGAAAATGTGCCGCGACGTGAAAGCCCTCGCCATCTCTTACGATATTTCCGAATTCGACGGGTTCGTTTCCCGAAACATCAGCCTCAGCGTCGGCGTGGCGAGCCAGATTCCCACCTCCAACAATTCTCCCGAACGGCTGTTTCAAGCCGCCGAAGAAGCCCTCGACCGTTCCAAATACCGGGGCGGCGATCGCGTCACCTTTTACGACTCTTTCCGGTTCTAGATGCGATGGTGCGACTGGCGACAGTTCAAGAGGGAATCGCCAATTTGTTGGCGACTCTAGATAGCGATCGCCCGACAATTCAAATAACATCTAATTTGAGAACGTCATACAGGATGAAAAAATGAGGTGATCGCGCCCATCCCAAGTTTTGACCTTATAATTGTGATAGAGTATTGGGATTCAAACCATGTCCGCACAACAGATGGGAAAAATAACCACCACATTAACAATTGTCAATCGGATCGACCAGGCGAGTGCCACACGGGGTTACATTCCCCCGGAGCAGGTGCGATCGCTCACCCTCAATAACGTCCTGGTGGATACCGGAGCCACCACCCTCTGTTTGCCGGCAGACGCGATCGCCCAATTGGGTTTGGAACTCCTGCGGGAAGTGGACGTGATGACGGCGAATGGTATCGGAAAAGCCCGCATTTTTCGAGATGCGAGTGTTATTCTGATGGGGCGAGAAGGAACCTTTGAATGTCTGGAACTGCCGGGGAGAGGGGATGCCCTTTTGGGCGTGGTTCCCCTGGAAGCGTTGGGAATTGAATTGGATCTAAAAAATCAACGGCTCAAAGTTTTGCCCGAAACGTCGGCGGACACCTATTTGACGATTTTATAAAAGCGATCGCACCTCAACCGATTGAAATGGCGATCGCCGACTGCAACTGAACTGGGAAGGGGTCGCCCACATTCAAACCCCTGACCTGCGGGTGTATGAAAAGGTTTATCGGGGGGAATATTTAACCTCGTATAGAACAGATATCAAGCCCCAAAATAGCGGCGGATAAACTGTTCTAAGGATTCCATTTTGATGTCAAATAGCGTCTCCAATTCCGCGATTTCTTCCGGTGTGCAGAAAAATTCATTCCCCAACAAAACCCGCAGGGTTCCCAAACTGCGTTGCAAGTCCGGGTTGAAGAAACCCGCCGCATTTCGCAGGCCGTCGAACAGCATCAGGGGGGGATTGATAACGATGGGTTCGCGATTGAATACCTGGCTGAAAATTTGATAAATTTGCTCTCGGGTGATGATTTCCGGGCCGCCGACGGGGAGGATGCGATCGCGGGCACCCTCCACCTGTGTAGAGGCGATCGCGATCGTCGCCACATCATCCGTACTGACGATGGAACTGCGATTTTTCGGGTCGCCGATCAGCAAATAAAAACCCGTTTCTTTGAACCGTTCCGCCAGGGGTAACAGGCTCGAAGCCAAAGCAGAAGGCTGCAATATGGTATAATTTAAACCGCTATTGGAAAGAACCTTTTCCACCTCCCGCTTCGCCTTGAAAACCGGGGAATCTTCGTAGCCGCGATCGGTGCCCAATACGGAGGTAAAAACGAAATGTTCCACCCCCTGGGCTTTGGCCTGGTCGATCAGTTCGACATTCGCCCGATATTCGAGGGCCTGGGCATCTCCGCCGGAACCGTGGGCGGTGATAATATAACGCACCCCCCGGCAGGCTTTTTCGATGTCCCGTTCCCGCTTCAAATCGCCGATAAAAATTTCCGCCCCGCGATTTTCGAGTTCCGAATAGCGGGAGGTGAGGCGGACAAAGGCCCTCACGGGCAGATCCCGTTCCCGTAACTGCCGCACGATGCGGCGGCCGAGATCGCCGGTTGCTCCTGTCACTAAATACATCGCCATAATTACCCACGCTTCGTCTTATTAGGGTAGCGCGGTTTCAGCGCAGGCGCTGCCGCAGGACCTCCAGCAGGGTGGTCATGGCCTCGGGCAAGGGCGCGATCGCTTCGATCGCTTCCTCGGAAATCGGGTGGCGGAGGGTGAGTTTCCAGGCGTGGAGGGCCTGTCCGGGGAGGTTCACCCCGGGCGATTTGCCCCGCCCGTAGACCGGATCGCCGACGATGGGATGCCCCAGACTGGCGCTGTGGACGCGAATTTGGTGGGTGCGGCCGGTTTCGAGGTCAAATTCGACCAAAGTGTAGTTTCCCAGGCGTTCCCGGACCTGCCAGCGGGTGATGGCGGCACGCCCGCCCCGGTCGGGGGGGACGATCGCCATTTTTTTGCGGTCTGTCGGGTGGCGTCCGATGGGTTCGTCGATGATGCCGGATGGGGTTTTGGGGGCGCCGTGGACGACACCGAGATATTGGCGACGGGCGGTTTTGGCTTGAATTTGGGCTTGTAAATGTTGGTGGGCGCGGTCGGTTTTGGCGATCGCGATCGCGCCGGTGGTATCCTTGTCGAGGCGGTGGACGATGCCGGGACGTTGCACTCCGCCGATGCCGGCTAGGGTTTCGCAGTGGGCTAATAACGCATTCACCAGGGTATCATTTTCGTGTCCGGGGGCGGGGTGGACGACCAATCCGGCGGGTTTGTTGAGGATCAATAATTCTTCGTCTTCGTAAAGAATATCCAGGGGAATATCGGCGGGTTTGAGTTCTAATGGTGCGGCGGGGGGGACGTTAATTTGGATGCGATCGCCGGTTTTGAGTGCCGTTTTTTTGGAGGTGCAGGGGCGATCGTTCACCGAGACACAACCTTCGGAAATGAGGGTTTGTAGGCGCGATCGCGACAACTCTTTTACTTGTTCCGATAGCCAGCGATCGAGCCTCTGATTTTTCTCCGTTTCCGTTTCGACAATTAACTCAATAATCGTTTCCAAAATAATGCCTTCTCTCGTTTAATTGTAGGGTATAGGAACCGTCAATGGGGAATCGGTGATTTTTCACTTTTCAGTTGTCACTTTCCTCCCCCATCGATTCTTCCTGTTCAATGACAATCTCCCACCGTTCCAATGTTGTCCCCAAAGTTTGCTCCAACTGAGTCAAAGAATTGAGGTAATCAATTTGTGCGTTTAATTCCGCGTTTCGCGCCGCCGCCAAATCATCTTGAAAGCGAACCAGATCTACGATCGAAGTATCTCCGACACCCAGGCGAATCTTTTCTTCCTCATTATTTAATTCCTGTTCCCGCAATTCTGTCAACTGTTGCCTCAATTCCAACTGACGTAAATTATCCCGGACATCGCGAACCGCATTGGCGACATCGATATCGATTTGCTGCCGTTCTTCCTCTAAATTATTTTTGGCTTGGAGAACGTTGACCCGGGCGCGATCGAATTCCTGCTCGATCGTCAAATCTCCGAGGGTTTTGCTGAACACGATTCCCGCCCGAAATTCCGTCTGTTCTTCCAAAATATTGGGGGTAGCATTGTGACGGATTTCGGTATCGAGATCGATGTTCCAACGGCGATTATTTTCGGCGACCATTAAACGGGTTTCCGCCTTCTCAATTTCCAGCTTTGCCTTCAAATAATCGGGCCTGTTTTTAAAGGCAATTTCGATAATTTCTTCGGGATCTGGAAGTTCTGCTTCCGGCACCTTGATCTCGGTGGCGATCGGAATCCGACCACCTTCGAGCTCTATATCGAGTAAATCTAGCAATGCCAACTGTTGCTGTTTGAGATTATTCTCCGCATTTAAAACGCTGACTTCTTGATTGGTTACACCCCGTTGAGCCGTGATTAAATCGACCGCAGGGCGGCGACCAGCATCGATCAATATTTGCGTGTTTTCGACCTGCTGTCGGGCCGCTTCTAAAGAACGAATTTGAATGTCAAGTCGCTCCTGAGCTTGTACGAGACTCCGATAGGCTAAAATGGCTTCCGTTATTTGCTCGATCAAGGTATTTTTTAAATCCAGAATATTGATCGCTTCATCCAAGCGGGCAACTTTAATGGAGGCGCGGTTGACATCGGTTCCCGCCCCCCGCAAAAGGGGTTGTTGAAAGGATAATTCCAGATTTTGTCTCAATTCACTTTCTGCATCAGCATCAGTTCCTACCTGTGTTCCTCGTCCCCTCCAACCCATCCCCAATTCGCCGCCGGTGGGGATTTTCATGACCAATCGGGCTTCGGCGACTAAACCCGCAGTCCTGGAAAAGGTTTCGCTCTGTTCGATATTTTCCCATTCGATGGATAAACTGGGGGTGAAGTCGGGGACAAATTCATCTTCTGCCACTTCCAGAGCGCGGCGCTGAACGATCCGTTCCAGGTATTGATTTTTGATGGTTCTGTTATTTTCTAATGCCAAATATACGACATCTCTTTGGGTTAACTCTAGGGTATTTTGTTGGGGTTCTGGTGCGGTTTGGGTGATCAGGGCTGCGGCGGAATTTCTGAGAGTTGGGACGGGGGTTTCTAGGGTGGGAGGAAGGGAGATTCCATCCCACCAACTCGACGCGATCGCACCTTCATCTTGGCGAGAAGGTGGGGACGGTTCGACGATTGGAGAGTCGGATTTTTCTGGGGATTGGGGTTGACTTTCCGGAAGATTTGGGGTATCTTTAAAGAAGATAGATTGACGAAAATCATCAGTCTTTTGATCGGGAACGGGTGAACTTTGCGGCGGTTCCGCAGGCGGCAATTGGGGAGCGGTTGTCTGGCGGATCGCCACATTGCCAAAAATTCCCGGAAGTTGAGGTGGCGGTGGAGCTTCCCGATCGCTATCTTTGAGCGGTTTTTGTTTGTGAAAATCTGGGGGAATTGTTGAGGCGTTTTGGGATGGCTTTTCGGTACTCGCATCGGCTTCCGGGACGGGACGGGATTGCAACCCCACCGCCAGGGCGATACAGAGTCCAGAAGTGGCGATCGCGATCGCCGAAAACCGCACCCACCAGGCGCGATCGCTTGTCGGCAAGGGTTCCTGAGATCGAGTCATGGTTATTGTCCCCTTAACGCTTTCACCGGATCGAGTTGGCTGGCGCGGAGGGCGGGAAAAAATGCCGCGCCGATGCCCACCACCACGGACGAACCGAGGGCGATCGCGGCCGTCTGCCGGTCAAATTCATAGGGTAACTCAAACCGGTCGGCGATCACCAGGGTTATCCCGTGAACCGTGGCGATCGCGATCGTCCCCCCCACCACACTCAAAATCGCCGCTTCGAGTATGAACTGCGACATCACGTCCAGTTGCGTCGCCCCGATCGCCCGCCGCAACCCGATTTCCGGTGTCCGTTCGATCACCGATGCGATGGTGACGTTGGCGATTCCCACGCCGCCGACAACTAAAGCAATTCCACCCACCACCAGCAGAGCCCGAGAAACCGATTCCAAAGTTTGCTTTTGTTCGAGGATATCGTTGATATTTTTCCAAGCGCGATAATCCTGAGTCGGAACCCGCTGTTTCATCAGCGCGATCGCCCGTTTTTCCACCGCTTCCATGTCTTCGATGCGATCGACCCCCACCGCAATCGTATGAAGTTTACGCTGCCCCGTCACCGCCGTATCTAAGGGCAGCGGCATCATCAAAAGACCTTGTTGATCTGATCGCGATGAAAATTCCTTGGTTTCGACCACCCCAACAACAATGTAGGGTCGATTTTTAATGTAAACTGATTGGTCGATGGGAGCGACCGTTTCAAAAAGTTCCTTAGCCAAAACTTCGTCAATCACGACCACCGGACGATATCGCAGGAAATCGGTGGCATTGAAAAACCGACCTTCGAGCACTTTTCGACCCGAAATTTTTTGATAGTCTTGGGAAACGGCCAGCACATATTCCGGGCTGACACTGCGATCTTGAAAGACAACCGAATCGACCCACCAACGACTGTAACGCTGACCCGCGATCGCCGTCGCACCCCGCAGGCGGTGTTGCAGAAATTCCAAATCCTCTAGGGTCAAGGGTTGAATTTCACGTCCCGGTTCCCACGCGGGATTCAACCGGAGCGTGGGGGCTTCTCTGGCTTCAATTTGTTGGGAAATCACCGTTCGAGAAATCGTCCGGACTTGCAGGGTCGCCGTCACCGCCGCCACTCCCATAAAGACGCCGACGGCGGACAGGGTGGAACGCAGGGGATTGCCCATCAAAGATTGACAACTCAGACCGAATAAATTGAAGGGAGATAGACTCATGGAGTAGAAAATTAAAAATTAACAATTAACAATGGACTCGATTCTGTGATTGGGTAATGGCAATTTAATCGCCCCGCAGGGCTTTCACCGGGTCGAGTTGGCTGGCGCGGAGGGCGGGGAAAAATGCCGCGCCGACTCCCACCGCCACCGACGAACCGAGGGCGATCGCAGCCGTTTGGCGGTCGAATTTATAGGGTAACTCAAATGGCTCGGCGATCACCACTGTGGCACCGTGAACTGTGGCGATCGCCATCGCCTCTTCTTGGATGCGATCGATATCCTCCAAGCGATCGATTCCCATCACGATTCTGATGGGGTGGAGGTCGGTTATTCCGCCCCTCCAACCACGGCCATTCCGGGCTTCAGGGGTTCGTCGGGAGAGGAGGAAATCACGCGATCGCCGGGACTCAAACCCGATGTGACCTCCACCTGCAACAGCCCTTCCAAACCCAGGGTGACGGGCCGTTTTTGGGCGCGATCGTCGGCATCCACGACCCAGACGTAGGGCGATTCTCCGTCCCGTCGAATCAACTCTGTACTTAAAACGACGACATCTTCCCGGGCGTCCAAAACAATTTCCACACTCACCGGACTCCCCGGAATCAAACTTCCCGTCGGCCGATCCAATTTGATGGTGGCGGGAACTGTCGCCTGTCCCGAGTCGGAACTTTGATTGTTTTCAGAGGAACTCGCTTTCAGATCGATCCGCTCCACCCGCCCGGTAAATATTTCGGGATCGGGGCCGATTTCGCTGACGCGGGCGAGTTGGCCCGGTTTCACCTGGACGGCGTTGAGGGTGGACAGTTTCAGTTGCACCACCTCCTGATTCGGGTCGCCGAGGGCGATCAGATCGTTGCTGCGGTTGACTCCATCCCCCGGTTTGACGTCGATGTTGAGAACGATGCCGTCGATGGGGGCGGTGATCACATAGTTTTGGAGTTCGAGAGCCGCTTCTTGATATTCGATTTTGAGGCGATCGAGTTCGCTCTGGCTTCCTCTCAAATCCGCCTGAGCCTGTCGCAGGTTCACTTCGGCATTAATGACGGGGCCGCTGCTCGGCGTCTCGATCTCCTCGATCAGTCGGGTTCGGGCCGTTTCCAAATCCACCACAGCCGTTTCTAAGGCGTGTCGGGCATCCCGCAATGTCGCCCGTTTTTCCCGGACTATCTGCTCTTGTCTGTCAATTTCCTGTTTTGCGATAAATCCCTTTTCTAACAGTTCCCGATCCGTTTCCAATTGGACTTCGGCCGCCGCCAGTTCCACCTCGGCTTCTTTGACCTTTTGGCGGTTGCGATCGACGATGGTTTCCTGCTTTTCAATTTCCAGGGCTTTGACGGCTTCCGCCGACTCGATTTTTCGTTCGTATTTGGCGATATCCCGCCGCAACTGCGCCTCGGCCGCCGCGAGTTCTTCCTCTGCTTCTCTGACTTTTTGCCGATCGCGATCGACGGTAATTTCCTGTTTTCGGATTTCGAGCTGCTGCTTTTGTAAAATGGTTTCGCGATCGGGGTTCCGCAGGCCGATCAGTTCCTGGCCCTCCGAGACGCGATCGCCCACCGCCACCAAAATCCGCTCCACCGCCCCATCCTCCGGGGACTTGATGCTCCGCTGTCCCCCCAACTCCAGGGTCCCCCCCTCGCTGATCTTCTTTTCCACTTCCCCCAGTTCCACCGGGGTCAGTGCCACGGACACGGGGGCCGGGGGCTGATTCTGGATCAGATCGTAGGCCAAAACGCCGCCGACACCGATGGCGGCGAAGAGTGCGGAACCCATCAACCATTTGATTCCCCGTTGATAGGCCCGTTTGGCTCGATAGTCTAAAGTTGACACGGTATGACAGTTGCGGTTGAGGTCGAGGTCAGGTTTGAGCGAATCTCCCCTACCAGTTTAGCCGATCGCCGCCGTCGGTTGTCACCAGGGGGCCGGGAAGGACCGGCCGTCGGCAAACCGTTCACTTTCCCCAATTCCGAATCCGAGAAGAGCGGGTAAATTTATCTTGAATTTAACGCATCGTTTACCTGCGCTTTCTATGATGGGGGCGGATGCCAAATTATCTGAAATTCATGACATTATCGACCCTCTCCGACGCCCTGGATCTGAATCGGCGATCGACCCAGTTGCTCGCCCGTTCCGCCAGTCGCTATCAAATCACGGTACAAGTTGCCAAACGCGCAAAGCGATTTCATTACGAAGAATTTCACAATTCCAACCCCTCCGAAATCAAGCCCGTCGCCCGGGCGATCCTGGAGATGTCGGACGAACTCATGCAGCCCCAACTCCTCGTCGAAGACGGGGGGTGAAAATGACGAGAACTTAAGCTTTTTATTACCAAATGATAACTCATGTTCGGGGGAATGTAGGTAAGCTATATAGTAAGGTTTCGTGTGATTTTTGTGACGATGTGTCTGTTGTGGTTGATTTTGGGCTTTGCGATCGCCGGTTGGGCCCTGAAGCAAAGGGATGAAGTGTATCGGATCGCCCTGTTCCTGGGGGGCGGGTTCTGCGGTTTGTTGTTTTTATTTCATATCCCGGATACACTGCAGTTATCCATCGAGGCGATTCTGGTCGTCGGGCTGATTTTGAAAACCAGTCAACTGATAAAGAAGGTTTCATAAAATGAGTGGCAAGACAATCAACTGGCGGGACTACGGCGACGTGCTGATCGCCTATTACGAAGATGTGGACAATGGAATTTATTTGAAATTCCGCTCCGACGCCCCCTACAACGAGTTGAGATGGCGGGACAGACCCTTTCCCCTCACCTACCCCCACGGATGTCCAGCCCAAGGGCGCAGCAGTTTGGATGCGATCGCCGAGCAGGTCATCCTCCGACAGATTTCGACCCGGCTCCAAGCCAGTTAATTGTTCTCCGGGGCCGCGAACGTCGCCCCGGGGGTAGAATCGGCGCAGAGTTGACAGATCCGGAGCAACGATTGAATTTAATCCGGATAGTTGGCAAACAGTCTATAATAATGGGTTAAAATTCTAACCCCGGGCTTCGCGATCGCCGAAGGGACGGTGTAGAATTGCGGGGGGGAGGTTTTGATCTCCTCGTTCCAAAACCTTGTCGAAATCTAATTACCCGTGTGAGGAGAGAGAGAGTGTCGAAACGATCGTTCAATGCTTGGCTACTCAGTCCGGCAGTTTTGGGAGCCAGTTTGCTGGCCTCTTCACCTGCCCTCGCAGAACTATCTGCATCCGAAACAGGAGAAGCGGAACTGACGGCTAACACGGCAACCACCATCACTTCCCGAGAAGGTGCGGTGGAACGGCCCCAAGAATTCGCCCAGGTTCCCGTCAACCCCCACGCCGGCGGTGTGGGCGTGCAGGGCAACCCCGCAGCCGGCGCGACATCGGAAGTTCCCGTTGCCGACTTGGATGCCCCGGGCGCCGAAGGGCAAACCCTGGACCAACTCAACCAGTACGGCCGGGAAGGTCGGGGCCGCCAGAAACAGTCCCAAGTCACCTCGGTTTCCCAACTGTCCGACGTCCAACCCACGGACTGGGCCTTCCAAGCCCTCCAGTCCCTCGTCGAGCGCTACGGCTGTATCGCCGGTTATCCCGACGGAACCTACAAAGGAAACCGCGCCCTGACCCGTTTTGAATTCGCGGCCGGGGTCAACGCCTGTCTGGAGCGGATCACCGAATTAATTAACGCTTCCACCGCCGACCTGGTGACTCGCGAAGATCTGGCCAAAATGCAGCGGCTCATGGAAGAGTTTGGCGTGGAATTGGCCAGCCTGCGGGGGCGGGTGACGGTTCTGGAAGCCCGTACCGGGGAACTAGAAGCCAACCAATTCTCCACCACCACCAAACTGAGCGGGGAAGCGGTGTTCTGGCCCGGTGACAGCTTGGGCGATCGCGCCCAATTTAACGTCGCCGGCGGCCCCTTCGGACAAGACAGCGACGACCCCACCCAATTCTACATGGGCTATCGGGTCCGCCTCAACTTCGACACCAGCTTCACCGGGAAAGACCGGTTGAGAACCCGTTTGCAAGCCGTAGACATTCCCAACCTCAGCGACTTCGACCTCACCAATACCCTGATGGCGCGCACCGGCATCGACGGCCAATCCGACGGGGTGGAGATCGACGACCTGCATTATCGCTTCCCGGCTTTTAACGATCGGGCGCAATTCTACATCGGCGCCAACAGCCTCGACCTGGACGACGCGATGGACATCCTGACGCCCTTCAACAGCTCGGGTACCGGTGCCATCTCCCGGTTCGGGCGGCGCAACCCCGCCATCTTCCGGGGACCCGAAGGAACGGGGGCGATCGCCAAGTTCGGCTTCGGTAGCGAGGGTCAGTTCAAACTGAACCTGGGTTACTTGGCCGGCGATGCGGCGGACGCCCGGGAAGGACGTGGCTTATTTAACGGTGGCAACACCGGATCGGCTCAGTTCGTCTTCGAGCCGACGGACAAACTAGCCTTTGCCGTTGAATACGCCCGCAAATACTTCACCGACGGAGATGTTAACGTCGCGGGTGGAACCGGGAGCTGGATCGCCGATCGCCCCTTCGGAGATAACTCCACCACCAGCGACAACTTGGGCTTCCAGTTCAACTGGCGGGTCGCCAATAGCTTTGAATTCGGCGGCTGGTTCGGCGCCACCTGGGCGAATCAGAAAAATGGCGGCGACAGCGATGCCACCATCCTCAACTGGGCCGTCACCCTCGGATTCCCCGACGTGCTCAAAGAAGGAGATTCCGGCGCGATCATCGTGGGGATGCCTCCGAAAGTCACCTCCCACGACATCGCCGCTCTCGAAAACGAGGACACCTCCCTCCACATCGAGACGTTCTACCGCTTCCCGTTCAACGAGTACATCTCCATCACCCCCGGAGCGTACATCATCACCAACCCGGGCCACAACGATTCCAACGATACCATCGTCGTCGGGACGCTCCGAACCACATTCCAGTTCTAGGTGCTGGAGTGCGATCGGCCCATTCCGATTCGCACGGATGAGATGAGTCAATGGTAGGGGCGAAAAATTTTTCGCCCCTACTGTCATTTGTGGCCGACCCCACCCCCGCAGTTGATGAAGAAACCCGGTTTCTATGAGAGTTTTTTTGGGGGATGAGAAATGCTGGTAGAAACCCGGTTTCTAGCGATCGGGTTGAGGATGAAGAAACCGGGTTTCTATGAGAGTTTTTTTGGGGGGATGA
>NZ_JAJENU010000422.1:0-1407 GCF_035615495.1 Lyngbya sp. CCY1209
GAGTCTGAGGAAGAGGACATCGCCGAGGATACCGATTCCGATGAGTCTGAGGAAGAGGACATCGCCGAGGATACCGACTCCGATGATTCGGGTAGTGAAGCCGATGTTTTGACAGGAGAAGCACCTGAAGATCCTGAAGATTCGGGAGCCGACGATCCCCTGTTAGATCCCACGGATGAAAGTGATGATGCGGATACTCTGATTGCAAATCAGTCAGAATCCGATCTCACTGATGAAGGTGTCGAAGTGATTGAAGACAGCTTCCCACTGGTGGATGCCGACGAGGAAAGTTCCATCTCCGGAGTAGAGTTCTCGTCTGAAGCGGAAGACATCGATCTTCTGTCAACAGACACGGATGATAGTTTTGAGATCTGAGGTGCAAAAGCTGCTGAGTATTGAGTCGGCAATTCTGCTTGGATATTAGCGACTCAATACTCTGAACGCCTCCCAAAAAAGAATCGGCTAGAAAAACCTGCTCAGAGAACAATATAAATCAAATCTCCGGGCAGGTTTCCGGATGATGAAATGGGGTTCTTTTTCAATTTTTTAAAATCTGAAAATTGGGAACCAAAATCGGGCTAAAATTAAAAAAATATTCGGGAACATCCGATCAAGTTTTTGGGTCTCTAAGCCTGTATAATACCGTGGGTAAAATGATGTACTTCGGACTACAGGGGATGAGTTGAGGCGCTTGAAATGTTAGCCCGACCCCAAGATAATCTAAAGTATGAAGTCCCCCAAGCAACTGAAAGGAGAGCTTTAAAAATGCCAGAACAAGTTATTAGAACCAATCCTTTGTCGTTGAGCGTCGCCGAAAATAGTCCCTTCTCATTTGGGGTAACATATGAGACCGCCAA
This sequence comes from Lyngbya sp. CCY1209, assembly GCF_035615495.1. GTDB lineage: Bacteria > Cyanobacteriota > Cyanobacteriia > Cyanobacteriales > Microcoleaceae > Limnospira. Next base: position 858 of record NZ_JAJENU010000422.1, read on the forward strand.
TCCTGTAAATAACACCTTGAACGGATTGACATTGCGACTCCATTTTGATTCGGAAGCTATAGACTTTGGTGCAGTCGAGAATTTAGAATCATTTGACGTTTTTGTGACCAACCCTTCAGAAAATTCAGAGAATCAAAGTGGGGTGGATGATGGCGATCCCAATACAGATTCTTACATTGTTATCGGGTGGATTAGCCAAAACCCTGTATGGCCTGGTGACGATCAGACATACCCGGTAACGCTCTACAATGCAAATTTTACAACGCTTGACGGATTTACCGGAACAACGATTAATTTTACCTCTAGTGATAACCCAAGTGAAGACGGTGTAGTTTATGAACTCGATGCCCAATCTCTGACTCTGAACCTGGCACAGGCGGGAATCACGGTCGATCCCACAACAGGGTTGACCACGACGGAAGCCGGGGGGACGGACACATTTACCGTCGTTCTCACCAGCCAACCCTCCGCAAATGTGACCATCCCGATCGCCAGTTCCGATGCCACGGAGGGGACGGCGGACGTCACCGAACTGGTATTCACCCCCGAC
>NZ_JAJENU010000423.1:0-7320 GCF_035615495.1 Lyngbya sp. CCY1209
GGGGGCTGGGGGGGATGGGGGCTGGGGGGGATCAAACCTTCGCTTCCTTCACCAACTTATCCCAACCCAAATCCTTGAGATTATTGTTCCGACGCAGCGGACGAGTCACCAACTCCAGAATATCTCGGGCGTTAGTAAATCCGTGAATTTGCGCGAAGGTAAACTCCACAGACCATTTAGTATTGATCCCGCGAGCCTCCAAAGGATTGGCGTGCGCCATACCCGTAATCACCAGATCGGGACGCAGTTCGTGAATGCGTTGGATCTGATTGTAGTTATCCGGTTTTTCGATAATTTTCGGTGTCGGAACTCCCATTTCATGACAGGTTTTTTCCAACAGATCCAACTCGGCTTTTTGGTAGCGCTTATCCATGTAAGGAATACCGATTTCCGAACAAGTCATCCCGCAGCGGATCAAGAAACGCGCCAAAGAAATTTCCAGGAGATTGTCCCCCATAAAGAAAACCGACTTGCCCCGGATTAATTGAATGTAATCCTCCAGATTCGCCCAAATTTGGGCTTCCCGCTCTTCCATTCCCTTCGGTTCAATGCCGAAAACGGAGCAGATTTTCTCGATCCAAGCCCGGGTTCCGTCCGGTCCGATGGGGAACGGGGCGCCGATCAATTTGCACTTGCGGCGGCGCATCAGGGTGGTGGCGGTGCGGGACAGGAAGGGATTCACCCCCGCCACATAATAGCCCTCTTCCAGGACGGGTAATTCGGTGTAGCGCTTGGCGGGAAGCCATCCGGACACTTTGATCCCCTGTTTCTTCAACTCCAGGGTCAAATTTGTTACCACCGGGTCCGGGAGGGAACCGAACAAAACCAGGGGCGGATGATCGACGTATTCCGACTCTTCCCGGGCGACTTCTTCGTTCTTTTTCCCGAAACTGAGCAACTTCTGAATCGCGTTGCGATCCGCGACAGCGCACCCATCGCCCTTATCCTCTTCTTCAACTTGCTTCGGACAGCGATTCGCCATAGCAGCCAAAACGGTATCTTCACCCTGAGTAAAAGCATAATCCAAACCGTTCGCCCGGGCTACGACGATGGGGATTCCAATTTCAGATTCGAGTTTCGGCGCCAACCCTTCCAAATCCATTTTGATGATTTCGGTGGTGCAGGTTCCGATCCAAACGATCACGCTCGGGTTGCGATCGCGCTTGATTTGCAAACACAGCCGCTTCAGTTCTTCGTAGTCGTTGAGTTGGGCGGAAATATCCCCCTCCTCTAACTCTGCCATCGCATAACGAGGCTCGGCAAAAATCATCACGCCCATCGCATTTTGCAGAAAATATCCGCAGGTTTTCGTCCCGATCACCAAAAAGAAACTGTCTTCGATTTTTTGATACAGCCAAGCGACGCAACTGATCGGACAAAAGGTATGATAATTCCCTGTTTCACATTCAAAGGTGAGCGCTTCAGGTTGTGCGACAGTCATCGATTTCTCCTTGTGGTTAACTTCAGTGCCTTTTTTAAAGCTGTCGGCACCCAGCTCTTTTGCAAACCGCTAAATTAGTGGGGATAAAATAGCAGGAGTTTGGACATTAGGAACCCTATACTTTGGATGCTGATGCTCCAAAATCTGAAATCATGAATGCAACAACCTGAACCAACTTGGAGAATTATTTGATATCTGATATCGAAATATCATCATCGTCTGTCGAGTCGGTCAGACTTTCCATATCCAAGTCATCAAACCCATCTTTGGTTCCGGTCGTTACTTCCCCCAGGTCGTCTAAACTGATCTCATCCAGACTGCCAAATTCGGTGTCATCATCACTCAATTCTCCGAGATCTAAGTCATCGTCGGAAGTGGTTTCCAAATCTCCAAAGTCATCATCTCCGCCCAGGTTCAGATCCAAATCTCCAAAATCATCTGAGGAATCATCTTCAAAGGGATTTTCTCCTTCCAAATCCAACTCGTCATCAACGCTCAGATCTTCGTCAGTTTCCAGACCCAAATCCATCTCGTCGGTGGCTAGGTCTTCTCCCCCATCCAGACCCAAATCCATCTCGTCGTTGGCCAGATCTTCTCCCGCTTCCAGACCCAGGTCTAAATCGTCGGTGCCGAGATCTTCGTCGGTGGTCAGGTCATCGTCAGCTTCGAGACCCAAATCCATCTCGTCGGTGGATAAGTCTTCCTCTCCGGCTTCGAGATCCAAATCCATCTCGTCGGTGGATAAGTCTTCCTCTCCGGCATCGAGACCCAAATCCATCTCGTCGGTGGTCAGGTCTTCCTCGGCATCGAGATCCAAATCCATCTCGTCGGTGGATAAGTCTTCCTCTCCGGCATCGAGATCCAAATCCATCTCGTCGGTGGATAAGTCTTCCTCGGCATCGAGATCCAAATCCATCTCGTCGGTGGATAAGTCTTCCTCGGCATCGAGATCCAAATCCATATCGAGATCTTCTTCAGTAGCCAATTCTTCATCGGCTTCCAATTCCAAATCCTCTCCCTTTGTGGCCAGTAAAGCCGCGCCCGCGACAGCAGCACCTCCCACCACTGCGGCCGTACCAATATCCACATCAGAGGATGGCTCGAGATCTGGAGGGGTTTCTTCCACAGGTGCTTCCACTTCTGGAGGTGGATAATACCCCGGTGCCGCCTCAATATCACCCCTATTTTCGATCGCGGCGTCCGGATGGTCGTCCGGAACTGCCGGTACGGGGGGTGCGGTTGCCGGTACGCCAGCAATTCCGATCGCGATATCCGGGTCGAAGTGCAACCCCAGAACTTCGATCAATTTTTCCGGGTCGGGATTGAGTTTGGAAAAGGGCAGCATCAACTGTGCTGCATCCGGGTCCAGGGCGTTGATGGTTCCCAAGATCATGGCAGAGGATGGCCTTCGACCTCCGTCGGGAGTGGGGATGGAGCTCAACTCCATTTGTAAAACCAACCAGTCGCGGTTTTCTTGGTAATACTGCAACCACTTTTGTTTGAGGGCAGCGGTAAACTCCTGGAAGAAAGCCATAACCTCTTTTTCCTTATCCTGAGTAGCTAGACTTATTAAACCATCATCAGGTCTAGCTCATCTTCGGGAGTTTGAACAGGGGGTTGGGTGGGATTGAGGTAAAAGTCCGACAGCAGGGAGAACAATTCCCGATCCGGAGCATCGTGGGGGACGACGCCTTCCGGTTGGGAGAGGATTTGATCGGCGATGTTGAGATAGTAGTCGCAGACGAAGTTGAGGGAGGGGTCGGTTTCTGCCATCTCGAAGAGGGTTTTTCCTTTAACCCGGGAGATGCGGATATCTTCGATCAGGGGAAGCACTTCCAAAATGGGCATGGGGACGGATTCGACGTATTTTTCGATCAGATCCCGCTTGGAGGTGCGGTTGCCGATCAGACCCGCCAGACGCAGGGGGTGGGTGCGGGCTTTTTCCCGGACGGAGGCGGCGATGCGGTTGGCCGCGAACAGGGCGTCGAAGCCGTTGTCGGTGACAATCATACAGTAGTCGGCGTAGTTGAGCGGCGCGGCGAAACCGCCACAAACCACGTCTCCGAGTACGTCGAATAGAATCACGTCATATTCGTCGAAGGCGTTGAGTTCTTTGAGGAGTTTGACGGTTTCTCCGACGACGTAGCCACCGCATCCGGCACCGGCGGGGGGTCCACCGGCTTCGACGCAATCGACTCCGCCATAGCCTTTGTAGATGACGTCTTCGGGCCAGATGTCTTCGTAGTGAAAATCTTTTTCCTGCAGGGTGTCGATGATGGTGGGAATCAGGAATCCGGTCAGGGTGAAGGTGCTGTCGTGTTTGGGGTCGCAGCCGATTTGCAGCACTTTTTTGCCCCGTTTGGCCAGTGCGACGGAGATGTTGCAACTGGTCGTGGATTTGCCGATGCCACCTTTGCCGTATACTGCGAGTTTCACGATTTTTTCTCCTCGGGCGTGGTTTTCAGATGGGCGGGTTTGGGGGACGATCGCGATCGCCAATTTCGGAATCGGGGATGTCGCCTCCCGTCGATCGCCATTATTGATGATGTTTCCGGGAAATGAAAGGGGCCGTTCGGGCAGATCGGTGCGAAAATCAGCTCTTTGACTTTTATTTAAGATCCTAAACTCCATAAAACGCCAAAAAGCTTTCTCACCTTTTTTTTTTAATTTTTTATAATTTTTTATTTACTTTTTTTATAAAAAGAGTTACAATAAAAAAACATTGGACGGCGACTCCAAAGGCTAAAACTATCGCCAGTAAGGGAATAGAGCCGTTTTTGATTCCGGCGGGAGGGGATGAAGAGTGGCGATCGGCTGAGTAAACATACGGAGCGATCGCGGCCCATTTCTGGCCGTCCGACCCCCAACGGGATGCGATCGCACCCCAGTCGAGGTCAGTTCTGAAGGGGACAAGCCGATTTGTAAAAAGTTATGAATTTTCCATCAATTGGGGTGTATAGGGGATACAGGAAATCGAATCTTCCCCCTGCCTCCTCCGCCTCCCCACTCCCCACTCCCCACTCCCCACTCCCCACTCCCCACTCCCCACTAATCGATCGTATAGACGACATTGAAATAGAGGCCGTCGTCCTGGAAGTTGTCGCCCCGGTCTTCGAGATCCATGAGGGGGAAAGCGTAATCGACGCGCAGGTTGAGGTTGGGGATGGGTTCCCAGAGCAGGCCCAGACCCGCGCCCACCAAAAACGTCTGTCCGAAGAGTTCGTTGGGGTTGTCAGGGTGATTCCACACCTTGCCGACATCGACAAAGGGCGCTAATTGAAGATTGGGCAAGTTGGCGCGATCGCGGCTGAGGGTGATGCGATTTTCCAGCGAAAACCGGAACCCGTTGTCTCCGGCCCGCACGTTCTGGCGATAGCCCCGCAGGGACAGTGCCCCGCCGACGACGAACTGTTGGGCCGGAAATAGGGGGTCGGCGGACAATTGCAGGTCTCCCTGGACAATCAGCAGGTGATTGTCGCCGAGACGCTGCACCCGCTGGACTTGTCCGAGCCAACTCAAAAACTGCCCGTTGGGGAGAAACGCCGTGTTCGTAGCATCCAAGATTCCCAAACCCAAACTGAACTGCGATCGCAGCGCCCAGGCCCCCCGAGGGTCGCGACGGATGTAGTCCTGTCCGAATTTCAGGACGCTCGTCCGGGTCACGCCATCATCCTGCGGGCCGAACCCGAACCGCAACCCCTCGCCATCCACAAACGTTTGAGAGTCCTGGTAGGCGAACCCCAGAGACAGGGCGAACTCCTCAGCCGGAGTCCGGACCAGCGGCTGGCGGTAGCTGATTTCGTACTGTAGGGAATTGCCCTCGATGTTGAGGTCCTCGAAGTCCTCCTGAATCACCCGGTTTTGGTAGGGCGGAATCCGAAACTGGAGCGTGCCGTTCATGGCGTTGACGGGGATGCTGTAGAGGATGTCGAGTACGTCCGACTCCCCGTCCGTAATCAGGCGGGTGGTGTTGTAAGAGACGAACAGCAGGTCTCCCCGCCCGGTCAAATTGAGATGGCGGACATTGAGGCCCAAGCGCTGGCTGCCGATACTGGGGGGAGAATAGTTGTCCGTGCTGAAACTGACTTGGAAGGCATCGGCTTCCGTCACCCGCACCACCAAAATGCTCTGTCCCTCCTCGGTGCCCGCCCTCAGACTCGCCTCGACGCTCTCGAACAGGGGATCGACGCGCAGGAGTCGCAGTTGGTTTTCCAGGCTGGCGGTGCTCAGGGGGACGTCCGCACCGAGGCGGATGCGATCGATGATGTAGTCGGGGTCGAGGCGGCGGGTTCCCTCCACCTCGATGGTTTCCAAACTCCCTTCGATGACGCGAATTTGAACGACTCCATCAACGATGGTCTGTTCGGGGACGACAGCCCGGGAGGTGATGAAACCCTGTCGGAGATAGATTTCCGTGATGGCGTCCGCGGCGGCCCGCAGTTGGGAGAGGGTGACGGTCTGATTTTCGAGGGGAGAAACGATCGCCGAGATGTCTTCGGGGGTGAGGAGGGTGCTGCCGGCGACTTCAATTTTCCGGATGGGGAAGGGGGTGCCGTCCGTGGGGAGTTGGGGTTCTTCGGGGGGTTGCGGCTGCAGTTCCGGTTGTGGCGGGGGAACTTTGTCCGGTTTGGGGAGGGGTTGCAGGAAGCGATCGCGGTTGGGGTCGGGACTGGGGTTGACTTGGCCGAGCAAGGGACAATCGGGGGAATCGCAGAAAGAGAAAGGCGGCGGAACGGGGCGGGCGACGGCGAGGGCGGAAACTTGAAAGCCGAACCAGACGGCCCAGGGTGCGATCGTTCCACAGCTCAGAACGGAAAGGCGTACACGCATGGCGGATGATGGAAAATGGGAAAGATTCGGAGCGATGCCCTGAATTGAACGTTCCCGCCCGTCGCCTCCGAGGCGTCACGCTCCCGGTTCCAAGACGAGTTCGGCGGGGACGAACGGTTCTTTATACAATTCGACCTGGTTGCGCTCCGTAATGTAGAGATCGGCGGATTTCAACAAATCCGACCACGCTTCAAGAAGCGCCGGATCTCCGGGGTCGGACGAGAGCAACTCGGAAAATGTGGCGACCCGATCGTACCAAAGCTCCTGCCCGGTATAAAACTCCAGGCGTTCTTTGGGGTCGGATTGTTCCAAGATCTCGGCCTGTGCGGGATTCAAGTCCACCTTTCTGACCCAGCCGTGGACCACCGGGTTGACCGCCGGGTTGTCCTCGTCACACACGACGCTGAGATACCAGTGATAATCCCGGCCGGTTTCCAAGGCCGGAAATCCGTCGAGGGAGGCCAAGTCGATGCCCACGATTCCCGGATTGTCGATGTCGAGTTGGAACGTGGCACTGTGGATGAGAATTTCCTCGTCCGGGTTCTCTGCGGACTCTGGGGGAAGTTGAGTCAGGAGGAACTCGACGGGGGTATTTTCGGGAACCGTCGGGAAGTAGAAGAAGAGTTGGGGTCGTTCCCGGGCCGTCAGGCCCATCGTCGAAACGGGGATTAGGCTGGTGAGGCGGGTGTATTCGGAACATCCCCCCCGGGTTCCGCCCCCTTCCCGCCGGCCCGGAATGCCGCGCTGGGGCGGCTCGAAGGCCGTCAAAATCTCCCGGCGGACTTCCACCCCGACGGGGGACAGCGGCCCCGGTCGAGAGAGGCTTTCCAACGGATGGGCGGACTCAGGCAGGAGCGAAGCACTGAAGATAAAGATTTGAGTACAAAATGTCCAAAAAAAAGTTGCCCGGGAGAGGGAAAACGCCGTCTGAACCATAAGAGTCAACCCGAAAATTGGCGAAATACGAGATATAAATTAGGGGTCGAGAGAGATGTTACCATCTCCCCCTCCCATTCAGAACCGTGCATGAGACTTTCACCTCACACGGC
>NZ_JAJENU010000424.1:0-267 GCF_035615495.1 Lyngbya sp. CCY1209
CCATTGTTTGACATTTCGCCTTATGGTCGTTGGACAATGAAGTTTGGATAGTAGGTAATCATGGTCAATCTGGTCGAAGCATTTGGTAATATCGGCGTCGAGGACATAGTATTCCCCTTGATTAATTCCAACAAATATTCTACCAATCGCATCATGGGTTGAGCGTCCGGGTCGAAACCCATAGCTTGTCCCCTCGAATTTAGGTTCCCAGTAGGGTTCCATTGCCATCTTGACCAAGGCTTGCTTGGCTCTGTCTCGGATTGTCGG
>NZ_JAJENU010000425.1:0-469 GCF_035615495.1 Lyngbya sp. CCY1209
ATTCTTAGTGACCGTTGGTTTCGGCTTGCCGAATCCTTTGGTTTGACTAGACGCCATTATTGCTACTCAAGTCTCCACCTTACGTCTAAACCGTGACCCGTCTGCGTATCCCAGACATTACATCTGGGCGTTGGCTTCTGGTCACATCTCATCCCCATATGGCTTGCGCTTACACTTTTGGCTATTGCCTTCACTACTTGCTTAATCGACCGTTGAGCAAGAGCCATTATGGGGTTATTTCGTTCCGTCTGTATGGGTGTTCCATCCTTAGACTCATCCTATCCCCCGGTGTACTTTTAAGGGTCTGTGTGGATAACTCATCGAATCTTCCACTTTTCCACTTGCTCATTCGAGCAGCACCGTAATCAACCTGTTTTCGATACCCGCTGTTATCGAGGGTTCATGGCAGATGTTTACCTTTCGGTTAGTCATAGATGGTTGGCAGTGGTCGGACTATTGGTGGCAGATT
>NZ_JAJENU010000426.1:0-299 GCF_035615495.1 Lyngbya sp. CCY1209
GTCGATGCGTTCGGTCTGACCAGCGTGTGGTAGACAATGGGAGTCCAGTTATGTTGTTGCAGTCGTAGACCATCCTTAGTTTGGAAAATCCACTTCTCCTTCCTTTCTTTCCCATTACTCAGTATCACTTTTCCTGTTCGGAAGTATTTCCTGAGCGTTTTATATTTGGCGTTTCCGCATCGTGATACTACCCATGCCCGCAGTTGTTGCCAGAGTATGTTGTCTAGCTTGCTGAGAATCTCCTTGGAGACTACCCCCGAGTAATACCTTGCCCATCCGGTGATGATGGGGTTGAGTCT
>NZ_JAJENU010000427.1:0-5598 GCF_035615495.1 Lyngbya sp. CCY1209
TCGTAGTTGGTATTGCCAGAAGAGAAGGCAGGATAGACTCTTGCATAATAAGTGCCTCCCTGAATTGCTCTACTGATTGTGGCATTAGAATCTGAGTCAGCTCTGCTACTTGTACTTAAAATATCACCATCCCCTTCGTTAATTTCTCCATTATTGTTGAAATCTTTAATCAGTTCAACTCTTGCTGATTCAGTTACACTACCTAATTCCACACTGAATTGACCATTAGTTGGAAGTGTAAACCGATAATAGTCATAAGTATCTTCATCGCCGACAAAATCTTGAAGTACCAAGCCATCTTCAGTTAATACTCCCAATTCACTGGCTTCTGCAAGGGTCGAATTATTGGGCGGTGGCGGATCTTCAACGGGGGTTGGTGGCGGCGGTGGAGGTGGCGTTTCTTGTCCGGCTGTGATAAAGTCATTGCTACTGATGGAAGAAGAAATCACACCATTTAGAATTGCTACAACTTCACCATTGCGGAGAATTTCTGTATTTCCACCAGAACCCCGAACCTCTAAATCAGCAAAGGTAACACCTGCGGGGAGACTCATCTTATCGATACCGGGTTGGAAATCAGTAATCACATCCCGGTCAGCCCCCGATGATGCTAGGATAAATTGGTTGGCGCCACCACTACCTGTTAAAGTGTCTAATCCTTTATCACCGGAGACAATGCTATTTCCAGAGCCTCCAATCACCACATCATTACCCGCGCCGCCATACAGACTGTCATTTCCCGGCCCTCCACTCAGGTTGTCATTACCCAAGTTGCCGAACAAAATACTGTTGCCACCTCCAGCTTCGAGGAAATCATCATTTTGACCGCCAAAGAGGGTATCGTTTCCGCCTCCCCCAGTCATGGTGTCATTTCCTTGGTTGCCGTAGAAAATCCTTCCAGTATTGTCATTCAGTGCAGAATCGTCTCCCTCTAAAAGTGCGATCGCATCTGGAAAAGGTGATGCACTGAAATAGGCAGTTTGGTCTGAGGGAAGCTGAGACATGATAATAGAGTCGTTCCCAGCCGTAGCTATGCCTAAGTCCAAGCCGTTTTCGGTGATAATATCAGAAAGCATGATGGTATTTCCTTCAGAGTTTCAAGAATTTACAACAGTCAAAAGATTGTAGAGATAGGGCTGTAACACTATGCGATCGCATTCCCGTTAACCCGTCATCATAAAATGCTCCTTTAGCTTGAGATTGTGTCTTTTTGAGGTTGGGAATATACGGACTGTAATGCCGTGACAAACTCATCGGCTTCTGAGTTGGTTCCATCAGATTCTAAAAAATATTGTTGGGCTAATTTAGGAATTCGATGCGTTGTGTATGAGCAGAGAGGAAAGCGTCCTTCCGGGCAATTTTGGCAAGGAGACTTTGAATATTGCGATCGCAACCTTAACGTGAGATGCCAAACGATATAAAAAATTGTGATAAACCCCAGCTTTAAAATCCATCCAATCGTCGAGTTCGGAGTCAACCACAAACCCGCATAGCAGAGAAAAATGACTGCAACTCCCAAAAAAAATCTGGCTAGAATTTTGTAAGTTTTTTGCTGAATCCAGATTTGGAGTATCGCCGGAATATAAAGTAAAACCCCTAGAGAAAGTAAGACAAAAAACGGTAAATCCTTTAAAATTCCCAAATAAGGAATCAGCATAATTCCTACAATCATTCCGGAACCCATCATCGAACAACCCAGACAGAAGGGTAAGTTTCCAACCCAAATAATGTGATTGTGATGATACTTGCAAGCGGGATGATGAGCCAGCAAAGGGGTCATGCCTAAATTTTCAATAAAATTTGAAAAAGCAGGCGTTTTTAGATTTCCAAGGCTGATGCTATCACGACTTTTATGAAAACAACTCATACAGATTTTTTGAAAATTAAAACAACAGTCGGAACAGATTGATTGCAACAATTAACCCTCGAATAGGGGAAAGCAGTTACCAGATCCCAACCTTGTTGACCCATTGCATTACATTCTGTATTCACTTTCTCTACATCAGCGACTTTGATACTGTACTCGTATTGCATAAGTTGATCCTCAAAGATTACTAGAATGTGGAATTTTGGGTCGCATTTATTTACATCTATTATATTTTAAATTTCCTTAATTTAACTATCTATATTTTCCCAAATTGTATCGATTCTGAATGGCAGAAATGACACTGGGATTATTATGGTAAATCGTTCCATCCGGGGCAGCATAATTGCCATTAGAAGTGACCCGAAAGCCAGTCCCTACAGTTCCAGCCGAATTGTGAAAGTACAAATCTTTATTTTTCCTATAAAACACTTCGTATTGACCATGCTTACCGGTGATATAGCCAACGACAATGCGATCGCCCGAAGCGGAGTGGGTTGTCATAATACTTCCTTTGCGAACTTCACAAAAATTAATCCTGATGAAGTCAGGGCAGGATTGAATCATGCTTCTTATCTTCTTAACTTATTTATCATTCGTCAAGACCATAAAAGTGGCATTTAAGGGGGTCTTGATCAACGATTTAAAAGTAAAGAAAAGTAAAATTGTGATATTTTGTGGCAAAACAGGGGATAATGTGACATAATGGGGGGTCAGAGGAGGACACACTATAACTGGGTTGAGAAGCTATGGAGATGCAAGAAGCTTTGCAGTGGACGGATCATCTGATTTTTGACAGGACGGGGAAGCATCTGGACTCGCTGCAACGGGCTATTTTGGAGGGTGCGTGGGAAGGGAAAGGATACAAGACGATCGCAGAAGAATACCACTGTACCAACGACCATGTGAGAAAGTCGGCATCGGAATTATGGAAACTTTTGTCGGATCTGTTGGGAGAAGATGTCAGAAAAAAGAATGTGCGATCGCTCCTCGAAAATGGGGTGTTCTCTTACTACAATGATGGGTTACTTATTGGCAATCAAATAAATCTCTGTAACGACCCATACAATCATTGGGAAAAACCCGAAAAGCGATCGCCCGCCCCCAGGAACCCATCCGAACCCCGCCACGACCTCAGCCAAGCCCCGGAAAATGTTCGATTCTACGATCGCAACCACGAATTAGCCACCCTCAAGCAGTGGATATTGACGGAAAATTGCCGCATTGTCACCCTCACCGGATTGTCAGGTATCGGTAAAACCGCCCTCGCCAGACGACTGGTAGAAGACATCAAAGACCACTTCGATCGCATCCTGTGGCGTAGCCATCGAAAATTCCCCACCCTGAACGCCCTGCAAACCCACATCATCGAATTTATCGCCCCACCTCCCCCCACCCAAAACCCATCAATCATCAACCACTTAAACTCCAGAACTTCCATCTTAAACCACCTGCAAAACCACCGTTGCTTAATCATCCTCGATGACTTACAAGAAACCTTAAACCCGGGTGAATGCGTCGGAAATTATCGGCAAGAATACCAAAACTATGGGCGCCTCATCGACGAAATTGGGCGATTTTACCATCAGAGTTGTTTGTTGCTACTGAGTTGGGAACAACCCCTAGAAATCGCCACCCTAGAAGCCGAAGACTGCCACTGCAAAACGCTACAACTCTCCGGCTTGGGGGAATCAGCCAGCCAACTCCTCACCGCCAGACAACTCCGAGACAAAAATCAATGGTCGCGGCTGATCGAGCTTTACAACAGCAACCCTTTATGGTTAAATATAATTGCCACTGCTATTCTCGATTTATTTAACGGTAGCGTCCGGCAATTTCTCTCCTATCCCACCCTATTTTTGGGAGACTTGGAACCCATCCTCAAACAACATTATCAACGCCTGTCAGAATCCGAGCAAATCCTCATCCGGTGGTTGGCAAACCAAGAGCAACCCGTAGAGATCGGCAAAAACCCCCCCGAACTTTTATCAGACTCGGATTTTTTGAAGGCGATACAATCCCTGAAAAAACGGAATTTCCTCGAAAAATCATCAGGGTTAACACTGCAACCCGCGATCGCACAGTATGTCAAAAATTTGATGAGTTAGATCATGTCCGCTTAAACAGTTATGATTCCTGGGTGCCATCTTCTGAAGCGGCTTCAAACTTTAGTATCGATGATAACCTTCACTCACCTCTCCTAAAAGATGGGGGAATAACCAAGCCATTTTCACTGACTTTTAATCTCATTTCAACCTCTTTTTAATTGGCGACGTTCCTACACAAACTGTCAAAGGGCATAATGTAGGTGTTTGATATAGCAGTGTGATCGGCTTTAACTCATCTGGAATTATCACGGTAAAATCAGCCGTTCTCTCAACTGTTTGATTAATGACAAATACTTTTTTGTTTCGCCAATAACAACTTTCAAGAAATTGATGGGGTTGTTTCCATATTTGCTTTGAATTACGGGTGAATGAATGGGTAAAATCATGATACTCGTTCCCAGAATAAAAAAGAGGTGTAGAAGGTTAGAGAAGCGAAACAAAATCTCATTCTTTTCAATATTTAATGCTGCCAAATTCTGCATCTGAAATTTAACGTGCTCGATTTCTTCTTCAGTAATCCTAAGACAAATTGATTTTAAATATTCATTGGAGGTAGCCATCCTTAGGCAAGGATAGTAAATTGTGGCAATAATCTCAGCCGCAGCCAAAACTCGAATTGACATTTCTAGTCCAAATGAGTTACGAATGGCACGAAAAGCTTTGTCGGTAAAAGATTCTGTTCCTAAAGTTAAATTCTGACTTTTTAAAAATTCTGCCAAATAACGGCTATGACGATTTTCTTCCCCGATAAAAAGTTTGATAATTTTTATATAATCAGGATTATCAATTTTCTGGCTCCACCTTTGGGCGTGTTTAATTAACTGCAAGCCTTCGCTGGCTTCTCCCAATTGAAACTCTTGGACTGAATGGTGAATTCTTTGAGCTTCTGTCGGAGTTATTCTCTCAATTTTTCCCAAATATTTTAGATGATTTTTTCTATTTTTTTCGCAATATTCAAGCCAGTTGCTAAAATAATCGTCTGGGATAGAATTTGCCAGATTTGTACGTTTCATCGGATTGTTAACAGTTGACCACTTGGTGACAATTTCACATTGTAGTCATTAAATTTGAGCTTGACAACCAATAGAATAGAGGTAGATGTAGAGGGGCACGCACCATTGAGAGAGATGATGGTGCGTTCCGGGGGGTGCTGTCCAACCAAAATCGGGATGAGTATTACCCCCGGAACACACCCTACTTTTCAGCTACAAGATGATTCAACCGTGGCCGATCATCCAGGGCCGATCGCACCGACTTGGTTTGTATCGGGGGGATTTCGGTTCGCGATCGCGTTTCACCAGTTGCGGTTCCTTACTTTCCGTCCGCCGCAAATTCAAACCCCCCGAATTCAAATTAATATTCGGAGGTGAAAAAATTTTCTCGCTGGGGCGATCGCACTGCGGACAGGACACCGGAGTTCCCACCTCCGCCAACATCTGCCATTTCTCAAACTCCCCGCAATTTGCACAGCGAAACTCATACAGCGGCATACAACAATTCCTCAATGAAAAATACGGTAATTTTAAAGTCCGCGACGTCCCCAGATTAACTGAAAGTCCCCCTTGTTAAGGGGGATAATGGGGGATCAGACTGATCACACCACAGCGTCTGAAAGTCCCCCTTGTT
>NZ_JAJENU010000428.1:0-7092 GCF_035615495.1 Lyngbya sp. CCY1209
AGGCTTGCGCCCTCGGGAATTGATTCCCAAGCGGTTTGGATATCTAACCCGTTTTGTTCCGAGCATTCAACCGGATTTGATATAACAACCGGCCCTTCTTAATTTCTTTTCTAATTCCTTTCGCTTCATGGAATTGATATGGTTTCCTCGATGGCATCTTCGGAGAGTCCCCTGCGAATATCTGCCAAGCGATCGTCCAGAATCAGTTGAATTGCCATCTTTAAATTTTCTTTGACTTCTTCGATGGTTTCGCCTTGCCCATTCGCGCCGGGAACCTGGGGGCAAATTGCCCAGTATCCGCCTTCGGAAGCCGCTTCAATGATTGCGGTGAATTCTGCCTTCATAGTCAATGTCCTCAAAGGCTTGATACTTTTTGATTATAATGGTTTCTGTGAGTCATGTCATATCAGATCCGGTTATTTACCTGAGAATCGGAGATCCCCCCCAACCCCCATCCCCCCCGGCCCCCCTTTGTAAGGGGGGAAAAAGGGGGGAGCCGGAATTGGCTTTGGCGAAAGCGGGTATTTAACCGGATTTGATATAAATACACGATCGCTCCTATACAGTGCCGTTCGCTGCAAAAGAAATACACTTTTTGATTCAAAGTCCCCGTTAAAGTTTCTAGCGTTGCCTCCCCTGGCTCCCCCCTTTCTCCCCCCTTTCTCCCCCCTTTCACCCCCCTTTCACCCCCCTTACTCCCCCCTTACTCCCCCCTTACTCCCCCCTTTCTCCCCCCTTTCAAAGGGGGGCTGGGGGGGATGGGGGCTGGGGGGGATGGGGGCTGGGGGGGATGGGGGTTGGGGGGGATGGGGGCCAGGGGGGCCAGAAATTTTGGCTATTTCTCGGAAACGGCAAATTCCGCCGTCAGGAAATCCACGAACTGCCGCGCCGTCCGGCCCGATCGCCCGTTGTGGCGGGTGGCCCACTGGCGGGCGCGATAGTCCAGGTCTTCGGGGTCGATGTCGAGTCCGGCGAGGTTTGTCAGGTGGCGGACGATCGCCAGATAGGCGTCCTGATCCGGCGGTTCAAAGGTGAGGGTGAGTCCGAAGCGATCGGCGAAGGACAATTTTTCCTGGACCGTATCCCAGTGGTGCACCTCGTCGGCATCTTGGGGCCGGGGGCGCTCCTCGAAAAATTCCCGCACCAGGTGGCGGCGGTTGGAGGTGGCGTACACCGCCACATTTTGGGGTCGGGCGGTTAAATTTCCCTCCAGGACGACTTTCAGGGCTTTAAAAGCGTCGTCGTCCTCCTCGAAGGACAGGTCGTCCACGAAGATGATGAATTTCTGGGGGACCCCCCGCAACTGCTCGATCGCCTCGGGAAGCGCCCCCAGGTCGGATTTGGCGAATTCGATCAACCGCAACCCACGATCGCCGTACCGGTGCAGCAGGGCCTTGATCAGGGAGGATTTGCCCGACCCGCGGCTCCCGTAAAGCAGGACATTCAGCGCCGGATATCCGGCCAGGAGAAATTCGGTATTTTTCAATAACATTTCCCGCTGGGACTCGTAACCCACCAACTGACTCAGGTGCACGGGGTCGGGGTTGGCGATCGCCCGCAGTTCTCCCTTTTGCCAGCGAAACGCCTGATTTCGGGCGAATTTTCCGGTCCCGTAGCGCCGGTAGTGGGCGGCCAGGGGTTCCAACCCGTCCCCCCAATTGTCCAGTGCCGCCAACTTGCGACGCAGGGGGAGTTCCTCAATTTTTTCGACGCGATCGGGGGCGTCTTCCCAGATAATGGGGAGGTCGGGAAGTTGCGCGATCGCCTGCACCCACAGGGCAATTTGCACCCCCTCGCACTGGTAAAGCGTCTGCAAGATGCCCAAATCGCGGCGGGCCGCGGCGGTTAGGGACCTGGGGAGGATGTCCAGGTCGGACTGTTGGGCCTGGCGGGTGAAGGGGTTCTCGGCCCGGAGAATTTGGGTGAGCAGGTAATTTTGCCAGCTTTGGCAGCGTTCCGCCTGCACCCGAAACCAGTCGCCGTAGGCTTGCAGACTGTCCGGAGTGTCCCCCCGCTGCAAGGTTTCCAACAGGTGCAAAAAGGCGCGGCCGATCGCCCCCTCCATCACGCCCTGGTACAGCAGCAGGGAGGCGGCCTGACGCTGGAGAAACTTCATTTTCGCGATCGCGTGGGGTTGCAGGGAAGACATCGGACAAAAATGGATCGAAATGGGCACCGAAACCGGCTGAAATCTCAATGAAAAAGCCGCATTTCTATATTTTATCGGCATTGGTGTCCGGAGGAATCGTTAATTTTTACAACGTTTTTTGCCGGTGTCCTCCCGTCCCTGATAGGTTGCTGTTGATGTCACTGTTGAAGGAGGAGGAGTCATGAGCCTGGGATTGATCGCAACCATCGCCTACGGAATTCTCGCGATAATCGGCGGGATCGTCGGATATACGAAAGCGCAAAGTAAAATTTCTCTGATGGCGGGCGTCGGCAGCGGCATTCTGCTGCTTTTGGGCGCTTTTCTCCAGGCCCAGGGCTTCGGCTGGGCGCTGATTTTTTCCCTGTTTATTTCCGTGGTTTTGGTGATCGCTTTCGTGGGGCGCTATGTCAAAACGAAGAAATTTATGCCCGCCGGCTTGATGATTATTTTGGGCCTGTTCGCGATCGCGGCGATGATCTATCAGTTGCTCGGGGGCGTGGCAGGGACGGCGATCGGCGCTTGATGATTATATTTATTGTGGCTAAAATCACCCCTTTTTTAATTTAAAATAATCCCCCTCCGCTCCCTCCGCCATTTTTCGGGGAGAATGACACGGCCCTGCTTTGGAAGGGGGGAGAATTGGCTTCCCAGTCCCCCTTTTTAAGGGGGATAATGGGGGGTATTCCATTCCCTAAATCGACGATCGCACCGCCGGGTTGGGGAAAAGATTGAGAAAATCTGACTGCCGTTCGGCGACCGGTTCCGGCGCGTATTCCCACAGACTTTCAAAGAAAAAGAACGCCACGCCCAAATTGCGATCGCGGGCCGCCCGGACTTTCGATTGAATGAACGGCATCGGGACGGGTCTATTTCTCAACCCCGTCAGAATTCCCACCGCCGTCGGGATCTTTTTCTGGGCGGCTTTCACTTCCGGGCGATTCAACTCTGCAGTAAAAAAGTCCATTTCGTCTCGATAAACCTGCACGATTAACTCATCAACCAGGTCATCCCTCACCCACCTCGCCCAATCTTGGAGGTGGCTGTCGTAGGCTACATGATAGGGGTTGGGTGTCACCGAAAAAATGACATTGGGCTTTTTCTCTTTGACCGCTTTATTCAGTTGTCTGACGAAGGCTGTAATTTTATCGGCCCGCCACCGCACCCAGGATGAATTGTACGGGTCGGATGGGGGACTGCTTCCGGTTTCTTGTTGATAGAGAGAACGGGTGTAGGAATCGTATCCGAAGACGTTGGGTAGACTGGTGTGATCGTCGAATTGTACCCCGTCGATATCGTACCGGGTGACGACTTCCAACACCAAATCGGTGATGAATTTTTGCACTTGCGGATGGAAGGGATTCAGCCAAACCACTTCCCCCGCTGCACCGATCCAAGTTTGGGTTCCGTCCCGCTGTTGCGTTAGCCAGTCGGGGTGATTTAACGCTAATTCGGAGGTGGGAGGCGTCATAAATCCGAACTCAAACCAGGGAATCACTAACAAGTTTTTACGATGGGCCCGTTGCACTAAATCGGCCAGCATATCTTGTCCTTGAATCCCCCGGCGAACAAAGTTTTGAATTCCCGCTTCTTGTACCACCGTACTGGGATATGTCACATAACCGGAGTTCCAAACTACCGGGTAAAGTGTGTTAAAATGGAGTCGAGATAATTGCCCGATCGCCTCTTCGAGTTTGGGCTGATCCATCAAAATGTCGCTGTCGTTGCTCGTCATCCACACGCCCCGAATTTCCGCTTGCTTCGCGATCGGTGGCTGCGGGGTGGCCGGTTGGGGGGTAGCCGCCGGTTGGGGGTCAACCTGTAGCATGGGTGGCGGCGCGATGGGTGGCTGCGCGATGGGTGGCGGCGCGATGGGTGGCGGCGCGATGGGTGGCTGCGCGATCGCCGGAATTTGCAGTACGGCGATTAATGAAACTAAAAAGAGTGCGACCAAAAACCGAGGCGATGTCGCATTCAAAATTCCCAGCGATCGCACCCCCCGTTTTCCGATCATCCATCGCAACCAATCTTTAATAAAAAAACAAAATTTCATCGATTTATACTCCCAGTTGACCCGCAATTTTTTTCAATACAACCCTATCTTGGGTCATCATTTCTATCTAAAATCATCCGTTAGACGGCGATCCCCAAATCGTCTTAGACGGCTTTTTCTGGATGGGTCGGGTCAGAACTGGGCTTTGATGGGGGACTGTCATAGGGGTTGAAGATGGTTGAAAGAGCGAACGTATTGAGTTTAACAGAAATTGAGTGAATTGGCGATCCGGTGTCAATTCGCAACTTTTAAAGTTTGAGTTATTGCGGGCAGAAGTCGAGGGGGGATGGGTTGTCGAGAGCAAAAGCCGTCACCGTCTCGGTTGTCGCCGATTCCCACCCCCTCGGATGTTCTGAACCGGCGAGGTGATGGTGTCGGATTGAACCGTGAGTTTTCGGATGTAGGGAAGTGAGGGCGTCCGTTTTTTGATTTTTAAATCAATTTGTGAGGTTAACTCCGGCCAATACTTGACCTCGATTGCCTTTTGTAGCAGAATCTTTGTTGAAGAAAAAATACAGTCAAGCGAGCGGAGATTTCCCAATGGACGAATATATCCAGGACGTGCAAAAATACACGACCAATGTCGATGAAGAAGTGGTGGAAAAAATTGTCAAACATCTCGGCATTGCTTTGCGGAGCCGAGATGCTTCATTGGTTTCCTGTGGCGATCAAGCCGAGTTAGATCGGGTGCGGGAGAGCTTTTTAAAAAAAAAGCTGCAACTGACGGCCAATGAAGCCGATTTGGACGGGGCGATCGCCGAGGTTTGCGAAGCAATGAAAGATACGCGGAATAAATCTCGCGTCACCTTTTACTATCTGCTGGCTGAAAAATTTGAAAAGTTTTCCTTGTTTAAGTCGTAGATTACCGGGGTTGGGCGATCGCACGTCCGATCGCCTATGCTAATGTTGTGAGGTTCAATTCGTATTGGAGAAGTTGATATGATCATCCGTAATGTGTCAAAATTATTGTTACTGCTACCGATGCTAACCATTGTTGCGGGGGTAGGTTCTGGCGCGATCGCCGAAACCGAACCCGTTTCAGAAGATGCGATCGCCCAACGTCGCATCCGAGCTACCTTTTTTGAGGAAGAACAGGACTCCGGCTTCACCAATTCCTTTTTAGGCGATGCCTTGGGCGGCATCGGCGACCCCCTCGGAGGCGGCGGCGCCACGACGGGGGGCGTTTCCAGCAGTTCTGACTCCCTGCAAACCTCCGAAAATACGACGGGTGGCGGACTGAACACGAACCGAGCTTTGCCCTCCACCCTTCCCGTCGCGCCGAGTTCCGTTTCGGGCTCCGACGGCGGAACCACAACCACCAGACCCACCGGAATCGGCATTTTCCGGACTTTGCCGCCGTCTCGTCGGTAATTGTACTGTCTAGTAGTGGACTGTTTCATTTTAAATGAGGCGCTCCGATCTGAATCCACAGGCAAGATGCCCGATGCTCCGTTTTGAATCTACAGGCAAGATGCCCGATGCTACGTTTTGAATCTACAGGCAAGATGCCCGATGCTCCGTTTTGAATTTTGCCTCATTTGAGCTGAAACGGTCTGATGGCGACCCTATGGTTTAAAGGATCAAAATTGATGAATCATCCAGAAGGGGGAAACTACCATCAGGCAAAGGACTGAAAGCAGCAATAACGAATTGATTGTTACTTTCATCAACATACCGTAACTCCCCAGTTGTTTGTGCGTAAATCAAGGCAGATTCATTAACGGGAATTTCATCGGTTTCACCAATCAAATTGATGCCACTGAAATCTTCCGTAAACTGTACTTGGTCGCTATCAGAATCAAAATCCGAAATAGAGTCGGTTTGATTATCTTGCACTTCCTCGACTGATCGATAAAGGAAAGTATCATTTCCATCACCACCTATCAGAAAATCACCACCAAAGCCTCCTTCGAGAATGTCATTTCCGTTGCCACCCTGTAGCGTGTCATTTCCGGTATTTCCAAATAGAGAATCATCGCCTTCAGCTCCTCGGAGAATATCGTCACCTCCCAAACCATCGACGGCTGTCACGGCGGAAATAGTAACCGTTACCGGGGCAGATGCCGTATTCCCCGCACTGTCACTGGCAGTATAATTAAAACTCCCGACGGTTTCTCCTAGCAGTGTCGGGATAAACTGCACCGCCGTACCACCTTCAAGAATGGTCGCGTTTCCTCCCACCACAGTGCCGAGACTGTCAATTGTCAAACCACCGGCCGGACTGTCATTGTCTAAAACGGGAATGGCGATCGCATTCAAACTAGAGGGAAAATCATCCAGACTGATGACATCGGGGCCGTCCGTCCCCAAAATTGAATCGGGTGTGGTTGCAACATCGGCTTTGGCGGTAACTGGAGCGATCGGCTCTGTTGAGGTTCCCACTAGCAGGATATCATTGGTGGATAGGTTCGGAGAACCATCGAAAACTGCGACCGTCTCAGGGGGCTCAATTCCGATACCATTCGGGTAATATTCGAGGATTCCATCTGGCTGGTTGTAGATTAAAATTGGACTGGTGAGGGTGTTCGGAATATTGGGATCGGTGACAAATTGTTCCGAACTGAGTTGGTTTTCAGGAGTACCTTCAATTAACTCAAATCCAAATTCGTTACGGTCGAAAACGAGACGATCGCTCCTCGGCGTAAAATCGGCGATGCGATCGGAATTTGTGCCAGAACGAGAGAGATAGGCAAAGGTATCCAATCCTTCTCCCCCTTGCAGGGTATCGTCTCCGGCGGCACCAATCAAACAGTCATTTCCAAAATTTCCAAATAGGGAATCATCGCGATCGGAACCCGTGAGGGTATCGTTACCCTCCAACCCGTCGATCGCACTGAGAATCTCAACCGTTACGGTCGCCGATGTTCCATTACTAAACACCTCAAAACTTCCC
>NZ_JAJENU010000429.1:0-227 GCF_035615495.1 Lyngbya sp. CCY1209
CTTGAGTGGACTTTTGCTGTGAGCCTTGAAATTCATTTCAAGGCGGGTTAGCTCGAAATCAGATCGAATCCGGTTGAGCGACAAAACCGCTTGGGAATCAATTCCCAAGCTCACAGCACAAATCCTCTAAAGAGGATTGCAAAGCGATATAGATAACAACTGCCCAGATGACTCGAACACAATTGCCCCAACCCAGTCCACTTGAGTGGACTTTTGCTGTGAGCCTT
>NZ_JAJENU010000430.1:0-6923 GCF_035615495.1 Lyngbya sp. CCY1209
TTGCCATCACAGCCTGGGTTTCAGCCGCCTAACCCACCCTACACGAAAGCACATTTTTAGCCGTGTCGGTCCACTACAGGACTTTAGACCGATCGCACCCCAAAGCTCTACCCCCAGGCCCGATCGCCCCGGGACCTCCAAAAAGCCAGATGACATCGGGGAGTTTCCCATTAAAATATGTAGTACGGAAATTACAGAAACAGGTTTTGAGGCTTTGATTCAGGCAGAAACCCTAGAACTACTGGAATGGCAGCGGTTGTGCCGCCACCTGTCCACCTTCACGGCGACGAAATTGGGCGCCGTCGCGGCGCGGCAACTTCAGATTCCGGCGAACCGGGACGAGACGCTGAACCTGTTGGCACAGACGAAAGAAGCCTACCAACTCGAACTCAACCTCGTCGGCGGGCTCTCCCTCGACGGCATCCAAGACATCGGCGGTTCCCTGGAACGGGCCGATCGCCAGGGTATACTGTTCGGCGAAGAACTTCTCGCCATCGCCACCACCCTCTCCGGCGCCCGACAACTGCGGCGCGTCATCGACGACCAGCCCGACGTCCCGGTTTTGGGCGCCCTCGTCTCCGAACTGCGGACCTATCCCGAACTCGAACAGGAGATCCACCGCTGCATCGACGAACGGGGGGACGTCACCGATCGCGCCAGCGTCAAAATGGGGGAAATCCGCTCCAGGCTGCGATCCGGACGCGATCGCATCTACCAGATCCTCCAGGGGATTTTACAGCGCAAAGCCCAGGCCGTCCAGCAACAGATCGTCACCCAGCGGGACGGGCGCTTCGTCATCCCCGTCAAGGCGCCCCAAAAAGACGCCATCCCCGGCATCGTCCACGACGCCTCCACCACCGGCGCCACCGTCTACGTCGAGCCCCAGGCGATTGTGCCTTTAAATAACCAACTGCGGCAAGTCCTGCGCCAGGAACAGGCCGAAGCCGAGGCCATCCGCCGCGCCCTCAGCGAACAGGTCGCCGCCGTCAAACCCGACCTGGAGCGACTTTTGGCGATCGCCACCGCCATCGATCTGGCCCTCGCCAAAGCCAGATATAGCCTCTGGTTGGAAGCCAACCCCCCCACCTTCATCGAGGGCGACGCGGCCCAGGATTCCATCACCCTGCGACAACTGCGGCACCCCCTCCTCGTGTGGCAGCAGCAGCACGAACAGGGCCCGGAAGTCGTCCCCATCGACATCGCCATCCACCCCCAAATCCGGGTCGTCGCCATCACCGGACCCAACACCGGCGGCAAAACCGTCACCCTGAAAACCATCGGACTGGCCGCCATGATGGCGAAAGTGGGGCTGTTCGTCCCGGCCCGGGAACCCGTGGAACTGCCCTGGTTCGAGCAGGTTTTGGCCGACATCGGCGACGAACAATCCATCGAACAGAGTCTGTCCACCTTCTCCGGCCACATCCGGCGCATCGGGCGCATTTTGGAGGGCCTCGGCGAACCCCGGGAGGGCCACCTTTCCCCCTCCCTGGTGCTTTTGGACGAAATCGGCGCGGGCACCGACCCCACCGAAGGAACCGCCCTCGCGATCGCACTTCTGCACACATTGGCCGATCGCGCCCGCCTCACCGTGGCCACCACCCACTTCGGCGAACTCAAGGCCCTCAAATACCAGGACCCCCGGTTTGAAAACGCCTCGGTGGAATTCGACGAAGGCTCCATGCAACCCACCTATCGCCTGCTGTGGGGCATTCCCGGCCGTTCCAACGCCCTCACCATTGCCGAACGCCTGGGACTCGATCGCGAAATTGTCCAACGGGCCGCGTCCTACGTCGGGGGCGAGTCGGAAGACGTCAACCAGGTGATCGCCGGGTTGGAGGCCCAGCGACGCCAGCAGGAAACAAAAGCGATCGCCGCCGGCCAACTTTTGCAGGAAACCGAACGGCTGCACGGGGAACTCGCGGAACGGGCGATGTCCCTCCAGGAACGGGAACGGCGGTTGAAACAGGACCAGGAACGGGCGATCCAAGAAACATTGATGGAGGCCAAAGGCGAGATCGCCAAAGTGATCCGGCGCCTGCAACAGGGCAAACCCAAAGCCCAGGACGCCCAGAAAGCCACCGACAACCTAAATGCGATCGCCGAAAAATACCTGCCCTCGCGACAGTCCGCCCCGCCTCCGAAGCCTTCATTCATGCCGAAAGTGGGCGATCGTATCCGCATTCCTAAAATCGGCCAAACGGCTGAAGTCCTCAGCGGTCCGGACGAAAACAACCAACTCGCCGTCCGGTTCGGGATCATGAAAATGACCGTCGGACTGACGGAAATCGAATCCCTCGACGGCCAAAAAGTCGAACCCCCACCGCCTCGACAAAAAACCCCCCAAGTCGAACAGGCGCCCCCCAAACGCCCCATCGTCCGCACCTCGAAAAATACAATCGATCTGCGGGGCAAACGGGTTTCGGAAGGCGAAATCGAACTCGATCGCTTCCTGGGACAAATGGTCGATTTTGGCGCGATCTGGATCATCCACGGCAAGGGCACCGGCCAACTGCGGCAGGGCATCCACGAGTTTCTCAAGCACCATCCCCAGATAGAACGGTTTGAATTAGCCGAACAAAAAGAGGGCGGCGCGGGTGTTACGGTGGCGTATTTGAAATGAGGGTGTAGGGTGTAGGGTGTAGGGTGTAGGGTGTAGGGTGTAGGGTTGGGTTTATTGGGTTGAGAAAAAAGGGGATTGAGGGATGGGAGAGTTCATAAAATCTTACCGAGATTTGCGGGCATGGCAAGAAGGGATGAATTTAGCCGAAGCTTGTTATCGAATTACGCAAACGTTTCCGAGAGAAGAACTCTATGGAATAATCAGCCAAATTCGTATTGGCAATCAATTCCCGAGGGCGCAAGCCAGGGGCCCCTACAAGCAAAAATCATCGGTCGATGATTGGGAAGTTTGTATGGCAACCGCAAAAGTGATGAAAATACCGCAGATCAGAATCGAGTCCACTTGAGTGGACTTTTGCTATCAGCCTTGAAATTCATTTCAAGGCGGGTGAGTTCGGAGGCGACAGTTTAAACATCCAGACCGCTTGGGAATCAATTCCCTTTTCTTATAGCAAAAATCCTCTTAAGAGGATTGGGGAGATTATGCGGGCAAATAACTGGATCTGATATTATCTCATACCTGTATTCTCCCCACACCCTACACCCTACACCCTACACCCTTACCCAATGTTCGATCGCATTCCTCCTCACTGGCGGGATCTGAAGCCAGAATCAGACCTAACCCCGAAACAACTCGATCGCATCGCCTTGGAGTTAACATTAAATGTGTTGGCGTTGGAAGCCTTGGCGGGGGTGACGTCCGATACCCTCCTCCGCACGGCGAAAACCTTGAATTTAGAAACCGAAATTGCCGAACAGTGGCAAGCCAAAACGCCGACAATTGAAGGGGTGCGGTCGCTGGTTTTGATCGTCTGTCATTTGGCAAAACACCACCAGGCCCTACTCCGCCGCGCGATCGCCCTCGTCGAACAAATGGAAGCGCAAAATGACGATTTGCGGCAAATTTCTCTATTGCGGGACTATCTCGACACCTTTATCAAAGGCTATCGGGAACGCTTCCCCCGTACTTCGCCCATACCCGAGGAGGAGTTGACCCCCTTCGCCCTAAAATTGCTGATCGATCTATTATTTTATAGCGGCCCCGACGGTTCCCACCGCTGTTGGTCGGCCCTGTTGGAGCGATCGCAAACGGGCGATCGCAGCTAAAATCGCTCATAGTCAGATCCGGTGATTGACCGGGCAGACTCCCGACAGAGAGGGAATAGGCAAGAGGCAACCTTATAGGATTGTCCGGCAGCAGTTGAGGAAGGAGGCAATTAGTTAGGTCAGGAGGGCAGGCACGGAGGCACTGCCCCCACAATGGTTCAATTTCCCACACCCCACACCCCAATTCTGAGTCGCCATGCTGACAACCCGACAGTATACCCCCCCGACCTGCACATTAGAACTGATCGCCAACCAGCCCTTGTGGACCCGGTGGCGAAAAGCCCGGGTTTGGCAGAATTTTCGGTTCAAACTCTCCTTCGACGATCCCCGACTGTCCGAGGATCGATATGTCAGCATCGAGGGCGATCGCACCCACCTGCAAAACCTCCACCAAACCCTCTCCGGCTACATCCGCGATTTTCTCACCGCCTCCCCCCTCTCCGCCATTCCCGACGCCTCCGAAGCCGCGACGGGGGATTCGGAATCCGCCCCCTCCCACGCCCAGGATAACGGCGGCACCTTCAGGCCCTGTTCCGACTTTTCTATCAAACCGGACGGACTCCTCCACCACGACCTATTTTTGGGGGAATTGGCGCCGGACCCCGGCGAGTCCGTGGTGCATTTGAGTGTATTGCAACTGTTCGATCTGGCGATCGCCCTCAACGACTGTTTCGCGGACGTCGAGCCCTTGCCGGCGGACAAACCCCGGCCCCGCACCTCCCCGGCTTGGCTAAAGACGGCCCTCACCATCGCCGTGACGGTGGGACTGTTCAGCGGCATCATCCACCTGGGCAATTATTACCGCCGCGATCGCACCCTCACCGCAACCCAGGAACCCGAGACGGAAGCCCCTCCCCTGCCGCCGCCCCAACTGGTGCCCCCGCCGCCCCCGATTTTTGAACCCACGGAACCGCAGCCCCCGCCCGAGTTGGATCTGAAAGTGGCGCCCGATCTCCCCGCCGTCGATACCGCACCTTTGGCGGTGCCCCCGCCCCTGTTTACCGAGTCGCCCCCGCCCCCTGAACTGATGCCCGGTGTCATGCAGGGGACGGATGGGGCGATCGTGATTCCCACCGAACCCGTGCAACCGGCGCCGCCCCCCGTGGCTTCCGCCCCGCCGCCTCCGCCACCCGTCGCCGCCGCCCCCCCGACTCCTCCGGTAAATATCGGGTTAGCACCGGGGGCGATCGAACTTCCGACGTTGGAAAATGCCGAACCGTCTGTTACCGTAGCCGTTCCCCCGCCGGAAACGAATGTCGATGATGGGGATACTCCGGAGGCATCTGAAGAGTCGCAAGTTTTGGCACAAATGAATAAGCGTCCGAGAGCGATCGCCTCGAATCGCTCTCAGGAACTCACCCTATTTGATGAGATTCCCCAGGTGGCGGAAGTGCGGAATTATTTCCGTCAAAATTGGTATCCGCCCAAGAATATCAGCAAAATTTTGCAGTACAGTTTTTTACTCAATTCCGACGGTTCGATTCAGAGCATCACCCCCATCGGACAGGCATCCGTCAATTGGTTGGAACAGATCGATTTTCCCCCGCCAGAAACGCCGTTCGTTTCCCCGACGGAGGAGGGTGAAACGCCCAAAATTCGGGTGGTATTGGAGCCGAGCGGACGAGTTCAAGCCTTCTTGGAAGGGGGTGGGAAATAGGGGGCTAAAGCCCAACAACGGTTGGTGTCAGTTGTCGCAGTAATTGGGGCGATCGGTTTGCGATCGGTTTGCGATCGGTTTGCGATCGCCCCTCAAATATGACGACCCAATCTTAACAATCAAAATTGTCTTAAAAGTCGCTCTGAAAAATCAATAATTGTGCATTTCTATCTGAGAGTAAAATCTCAACTATGAAAGTCAAAGAGGTGATCAAAATTCTAGAAAATGATGGATGGTATCAAGTACGGACGCGGGGAAGTCATCGACAATTTCACCATTCAACTAAGTCCGGTACAGTTACCGTTTCTGGAAAACTAAACGTCGATATGCCGCCCGGAACCCTCAACAGTGTCTTAAAACAAGCAGGATTAAAGTGAAGGAGTCTAGCGATGAAAAATCAACAATTAAACTATACTATTATTATTGAAAAAGGAACTTCCAGTTATGGAGCTTATGTCCCCGATTTGCCCGGATGTGTTGCAGTGGGAGAAACTAAAGAAGAAGCCTTACAATTAATTCAAGAGGCGATTCTATTCCATCTGGAAGATTTACAAAGCAGTGGTCAACCCATTCCCGAGCCAATCTCAACCAGTGAAACTGTGAGTTTTTCTATTGCCAACATCAAGAGTTAAACATTGGCTTACCCATTAATTCATCGATCCGACTTGTAGATTCTTGAGTATCATATCGGCACGGGGAGCAAATCCATCTCCCATATCTCCGGGAAAAACCACGGTAACGCGGAAAACCTGTCCTTCCGATTCACCCAGATGCACGCTACCTAAAAGATTTTTTTCGGAATCATAAAATTGAATATTCTTTGTCTCCCAAGAATACGAAGGTGAATTGTTGAATTCTCGTTGTTGCCAGCCGTTACTTGCCAACAGTCCCCGATCGCCGGTCACTCCCATTTCTAACTCCTCGAAGGTTGTGTCTGCGGGGGGAACAAATACATGAACTTGAGCTTCAAGCAACTCAAAAAACACCCCACATCCCTCATGACTACAGGCACTATTGACACTGAGATTCTCGGGATAATATGTTACCACGGGAATCTGGTCTTCCTGATAAAGCTTGAGGGTCATTTCTTGCGGTTCTCCCTCAACAAAAATGGTTTCTGTCTTCCGTTCGGGTAAATTCTGGGATAAATTGCTCGCCAACGGAGTGTCAGCAGAACTGGCTACAAGGTTCCCTGAGTCGGGTTTGGAGGCTTCCGGAGCCGTACACCCCACGATCAATAATAGCACTGTCATCCACAGGCGATCGCTCGCAAATCTCATCTACATGACTCCCTTTTCAACATTCAAGATTAGTCTAACGCGATCGTCTATTTACTGTGTTAGTTCAGTCGTGGACTGATACACCTTAAACGGTGGGTTACGGCGGATTGCTATATTGCATTCACAGCATAGGTTTCAGCCGCCTAACCCACCCTACACGAAAGCACATTTTTAGCCGTGTCGGTCCAGTAGGGTGGGTTAGGCGCGGCCGTAATTTTTCGGAAAAACCCACAACTTTTCATCCGCGCCGTAACCCACCA
>NZ_JAJENU010000431.1:0-8796 GCF_035615495.1 Lyngbya sp. CCY1209
GACTGAAGTCGCCGTTCGCTTTTCATCCGTGCTTTAAAAAGACACGGCTTTCAAGCTCTCGTCCTTTTCTCGTAAATCCTGTTGTCGCTCTTGCAGCCAACCCTGACTTTCGTCGGTTTCGCTGTTGAACGGCGACATCGCCCGCAACTTCTCAACGACCTGTGGCATCACCGTCAAAACTTGGTTGATCTCCGCCGCCGTCGTATAGCGGGAGAGGCTGAAGCGGATCGATCCGTGGAGGATCGTGTAAGGCAACCCCATGGCTCGCAAAACGTGGGAGGGTTCCAGGGAACCGGAAGTGCAGGCCGAACCGGAGGATGCACAGATACCGTAAGCATCCAACGAGAGCAGGATAGCTTCGCCTTCAATGTACTTGAAACCGATATTGGTCGTGTTTGGAAGTCGCATCCCCTGGTGGCCGTTGAGCTGGCAGTGGGGTATCAGCCGCAGCAACCCCAACTCCAGGCGATCGCGCAATTCCCGCACCTGGGTAATCTCCGCCTCGAAATTAGCGATCGCCAGTTCCGCCGCCTTCCCCAACCCGACGATAGCGGGAACATTCTCCGTCCCCCCCCGGCGTCCCCGTTCCTGGTGTCCCCCCACCAGCAGGGGACGGAACCGCACCCCCCGCCGGACGTAGAGTGCCCCGACGCCTTTGCTGGCGTGGAGTTTATGGCCGGAAAGGGTGAGCAGATCGATGCTGCTATTTTTCATGTTCAGGGGAATTTTCCCGACGGCTTGGACGGCATCGACGTGGAACAGGATGCCCCGATCTTTGACCATCTGCCCGATGCGTTCGACGGGGAAGATCACCCCCGTCTCGTTGTTCGCCGCCATCACGGAGACGAGGGCGGTATCTTCCCGCAGGTTAGCCCGCAGTTCGTGCAGGTTGAGCATCCCCTTTTCGTTCACCGAAAGGTAGGTGGTGGTGTACCCTTCCCGCTCCAATTTCCGGCACAGGTTGAGGATGGCGGGGTGTTCGACTTGGGTGGTGATGATGTGTTTTTTCTGGGGATTGGCGGCTAGGGCCGCGCGGATGGCGGCGTTGTCGCCTTCGGTGCCGCAACTGGTAAAAATAATTTCGGTGGGTTCGGCGTTCAAAAGGGCCGCCACCTGTTCTCGGGCCCGTTTGACCGATCGCGCGATTTTGCCGCCGAAGGTGTGGGTACTCGACGGGTTGCCGTAGTTTTCCTTCAGAAAGGGGAGCATCGCTTCGACGACTTCCTCGGCGACTCGGGTGGTGGCGTTGTTGTCCAGATAAATAACCGGTGTCGGGGATGACATAAGCACCTCATTCGGAGTCAATTCAAATCGACGTTTCTCCTGGGGGGGAAACGGTTTCACTCGGCGCGAGTTTTGCGGTTTTGGTAATAGTCCAAAGTGGCAATTTCGATCGCGTCGTAGACCTGCACGGGTTCGACACCCGCTTCCCGGAGGCGATCGTCGGGTCCGGCGCCGATTTTGGCGACCAGGACGGCCTCGCAGTCGGACAGGGTGCGGATGATGGCGTCCAAATCCCCCGGGCCGTCTTCGGGGCCGTGGCAGTAGGGGGAGACTTCGCGGATTTCCCGCAGGGTCGCCCGTCTGCCGTCAACCTCGTAGATGAAGAATTCCCGTGCGTGGCCGAAATGTTGGTTGACGAGTCCCCCCCCTTTGCTGGCGACGGCGATCCGAATGGTTTCGGGTGCCTCTATGGAGGACGGTCGGGCGGTGGGAATTGGAATCGGCTCTGTCGTTCGTACCATTGAACCTTGCCCCTCCGGCGGTCGATAAATGTCCGTCAAATGCGATCGCGGTTGGTGTCTTTGAGGACGGTTGCGATCGGCTTTGATATAGGGTTATATCAGTCGGGTTTCGACCCGCCGTTTGAGGGGGGGAGGTTAGTTGATTAATAGATTGGAACTGCACTCAATTTCCGCCATCGCCCGCCGGGATTGGGATCGGGGATTTTTCAATTTTGCGATCGGGATCGGGGTTCGGGAACTTTTGAGGGGGGGGACAAGACTTTTTGAGGGGGGGGACGGGAAGAAACTGCACTCACCGCCAACGGGAAGTGTATCGGGGATTGGCGGTATTATTTCCCCTTCTCTTGTGAGTACATTTTAAGATGTTCTTTAGGTTTGAAATCTTCGCTCAAACATCGATACATTTCTTAAATTATTATAACTCAAGTTGACATGGACGGCGGGATGGGGGCGCGACTGATCTCGGAAACCGTCGCTTTATCAAATGTCTCATTATTCTTGAGATTTCGTATCGGATGTAGCAATTTCTTCAACTTTGATCGTGGTAAGGTCTGAGGTTGTGGGGCGGATCGATCCCCGGCAATTCCCCTGCAACTGGCGATCGCCTGCCCAATCGCCCCAGTTTTTCGGTCTTCAGATTTCCTCAAGATTTCCCCGGTCAAAATTGGCGACTCGGTTCGGTTGGGATGGCCGCGACACCGGAATTTTGAGTCGGACCGGCGAAGCGATCGCATATCGGTCCCGATCGGATTTGAGGTTCCCCCCGTCCTTGCATCTCGCCCCTTCCCCTCGCTATCGAATGTCAGAACTCCAACCCCAACGTCAACCGTTACGGAATCAAGGTAAAAATGATGTTTGCACCCTCCGATCGCCCCGGCGATCCGTTCCACGGAAACGACAATCATTCCCTGCCATTTCTTGAGTCCCAGCTCTCGGCACCTGGCCCGGATGAAAATCTTAAATTTCAACCGCTAAAAGTGAGGGTGCAGGTCCCCCCGGATTTACAATGGTCGGTGTTCTACCGATTGCAGGAATTGTCGATTCCCTGCGAGTATTCCAGCGAAAATGGGGTGGGCGTCGAAATTGAAGATCGGACGACGGCTATCCAACTTCGCTGCGTACTGCACCGATTTATCGCTCCCTTATCCGTACAGGTGAATTGGTTGGAACATTGCTTTGAGCTTGAAGGAAATTGACGTAAATATGTTGGCAGAAAATATCCGCATCAATGATACCACGCTTCGCGACGGAGAACAAGCGGCCGGGGTGGCGTTTTCGCTCCGAGAAAAAGTCGAGATCGCCCGCCACCTGGACTGCCTGGGGGTCCACGAGATCGAGGTGGGAATTCCGGCGATGGGCGGCGAGGAAGTCGAGGCGATCGGCGCCGTCGCCCGGTCGGGATTGAAGGCTTCCCTGCTGGGGTGGAATCGGGCCGTCATTTCGGACCTGGAAGCCTCCGCCACCTGCGGGTTGACGCGGGTCCACATTTCCGTGCCGGTGTCGGATGTCCAAATTGCCGCCAAATTCGGAACCGGCAAGGCGGACGTTTTGGAACGGCTGCACCGGGCCATGAACTATGCCCGCGATCGCGGCTGGTTCGTCTCCGTGGGGGCCGAAGATTCCTCCCGCGCCGACGAGGGCTTTTTGATCGAGGTGGCCCGCTGCGCGGAAACCTGGGGGGCCGGCCGGTTCCGGTTCTGCGATACGGTGGGAATTCTCGACCCCTTTTCCACCTACGAAAAAGTGCGGAAATTAGCCGGCGTGACTTCCATCCCCATCGAGATGCACACCCACGACGATCTGGGCATGGCGACCGCTAACGCCATCGCCGGAATTCGGGCCGGGGCGCGATCGGTGAATGCCACCGTCAACGGGTTGGGAGAACGGGCCGGAAACGCGGCCCTCGAAGAGGTGGTCGTCGCCCTAATGCGAATCGACGGCTTGGATTTGGGGTTGGATTTTCGGCAACTCAAACCCCTCTCGAAATTGGTGCAGGAAGCCTGCGGCGATTCCCTCCCCCGCTGGAAGGCGATCGTCGGGGACAATGCCTTCACCCACGAGTCCGGATTGCACGCCGACGGCATTCTCAAAAATCCCCGCACCTACGAAGCCTTCGACCCGAAGTCTTTGGGAGAAAATCACCGCCTGGTGTTGGGAAAACATTCCGGCCGCCGCGGGTTGACCGAGATTTTGCAACGGCACGGCATCGATTTGAACCGGGCGGAGGCGCAATTTCTCCTCGCCTCGATCCGGCGGCGATCGGGCGAACTCAAACGCAATTTGACGCCGGAGGAGGTGCTGCAATTATATTTGGAATTGAGTTTCCCCCAGGTCAATTCCTCTCAAACCGCTGAGGGCATGGAACAGGGGGTTTCTTCGTGAGAACGGGGACAGGTTTCCACGTCGAGACCGCAGATATCGACGGGGTTCAAACCGATCCAGCTATTGATTTCGTCCGTGTCGAATCCCACACTCCGCACTTCCCCCACCTGCAATAGCGGACGGCGGATTAACAGGGGTTCGGACACCATCAGTTGCAGCGCCGTTTCCGCGTCCAATTCGTCGGGTTTGACTGAGCCGGATTTGATGCGGGACGCGCTGCGATTGAACCATTCAGTAACAGGCAGGTCGCCGAAGAATAAACGGAGTTTTTCGGGAGTCCAGTGTTCCGACAGCAGGTTGCGGCTTTCCGGCTGATGACCTGCTGCCCGGAGCATTGCTTTTTGTCGCGTATTATTTCGGCACCCCGGTTTTTCATAAAAGATAACGACTGCCATATTCTGCTCTCCGCGAACTTTATTGTCTTAATTTTATCTAAAAAATGCCGAATTTTGAGATTTTTGATGTTAAGTTTTCCGTCTTTTTGTTGATATTTTTTAGCTTAAATCTACAAATTTTAATCTCGGCTTGGGGGGATGACAGGCGGCACAAAAAATTGCAAACAACATAACTCGATCGCGCAAATTTTTCCGTTATTTACACTACCATTATCTGATCTTTTTGGCACCGCGATCGCCTCCCCCACCGGAATGTTTATCGATAACCAAAAATTATAGGTTAACCCAAAATTGATTTAAATGTTCGATAAAATCGCCATTTGATCGCGTGAAAATGGTTCTCATTCTCCCAAATATCGCCGCGAAGATCCGCCACTTGACAGCGATTTCGACATCCCCTAAAATATAGCTACTATGCGATGCTACCCTCCGTGTAAGTAAAGGCAGTATCAAAGACCCAGGACTTATCCCGAAACCCGATAACACCGCGATCGCGATCGCCATTTTCCCCGCGATCGCGATCGCACCCTCCATCGCCGACGCACGAGAAATTTCAGGGTCGCGGGGACGGGACTTGACAAAACTGACAATTCGTGCATTAACCGCACTGCACCCCGGGAATAAGGAATGTTTAAACCGCCTTCCCCACTCCCCACTCCCTATTGCCTATTGCCTATTGCCTATTGCCTACTCCCCACTCCCTGCCTCAGTTTCAAGATTTTGCTTAAGTAAATGTCGTTCAATCAACTCCGCCGCCAGCCGGTTTCCGGCGATATTCCAGTGGGTGTCATTGGGTCGGTAGAGGCGATCGGTTTGGGAGGCTTCCCGGAAGTCATCCAACAGGTCGATATAGTCGATGTCGTATTCCTCAAAGCGATCGCGCAGCAGGCGGTTGGGGTATTCAAAATCGAAGCCCTCCGGGTCGTCCGGCTTGAAGGTTTGAATCACCTCGGCTTGCAGGTTCGGATCGACCTGAACCTCCGCCGGAATGATGACGACACTCAGATCGATATTTCGGGAATCGCAAATCCTTTTAATTTCGCGGATATCCCGCATCGCATCCTCGAACATCGACAGGAACATACCGTCCGTCGCTTCGATGTCAAACATCCGACTGGCATTGACGACAATTTCGCGATAGGCTTCGTCCGTCAGGGTGGGTTTATCATCATCATATTCGAGATTTTGGGGATTGTAATCGGTGCCTTTAAATTTGGCATTCAGTGCCATCAGAGATTTGAAGAAAGCGACGGTATAGAAGATTTCTTCATCTTTGTCGAGGGAAAGCAGGTAATTATCGATAAAGTCGTTGCCGATATAAAATGACAAAATGATGCGATCGGGGTTCAGAATCAATCCCTCGTTCGTCAGCAGGGACAAATAGTCTTCCGGTCCCATGCCGGGGATTCCCATATTGATCAATTCGACATTTTTTCCCTCGGCGTTCAACCCTTCCTCAACCAAGGTTAAATAATTGTCATGATAGGGAACGATTCCGAAGGAGAAAGAGTCGCCAATTCCCAAAATGCGATGGGTTCCTGGCGGCTTTTCTTGGGTAAATTCGACATCTTTAAATCCGTGGGAATTGAGGTTGAAATTAAAATCCCGTGCGTTCGGCTTTCGCCGCCAGCGGTTGTAGGAGCGATCGCGGAAGACAAAGGACGGATTAATCTTATTATAAATCCTGAAGGTAATTTCCGTCAACGCGAAGGTGATTCCCGCGATGACGACGGTTTGCGTCAGAACTCGGGAAACGGGATGTTTGAAGATTTGGGAAATCGTTTTTTTCATATCCGCTAATTCGATAAGTTTTCGTCCGTGATTTTAACCAAATTCTCGAATAAAATATCCGCCGCCAGCCGGTTTCCCGCCGAATTCCAGTGAGGTTCCTGGAACAAGTACAGGTGGCGGCTTTGATGTTCTTCCCGAAACCGGGGGGTGAAGTCGATGTAGGAAATATTCTCTTTCTCAAGGTGGCGTTTCAGGATGTTTTGTTGGCAGGTGAGTTCGTAATCGTTCAAATCGATATCGAAATTGGAAGCCAGTTGATTCAACAGTTTCGGGTTGACTTGGAACTCGTCGGGGTAGAGGGCGACGATAAATTGAATGTTCCTGGATTTTAGAATCGCATTCATTTCTGAAATGCTGTCGAGGATGTAGTCAATATTGGCATCGCGATCGCCCGCTTCCAAATCCTCAATCTCGCAGAACTCCAGCCGTGCCCGTTCGACTTCCAGAAACATCTCGCGGGAGAGGACGCCGGGGGACTGTTCCCGTTCTTCCGATTCCGCATCCGTCGCCGACACCAATTTTACCCGGGGTTGCACCGGGGGAGAAACGGAGGTTTGACGAGATTTTGCAGCTTCTTGGAAGACCTTATATTTTTGTTTGATAAACAGCCACAGCCGAGATTGTCCGATTATCGGGTAGCCGAACAGGATCAATTCCTCGCGGCGATCGATATCGATATAGATGTCGTTGACAATGATCCGCTTTCGGTTCGGGTCGGCATCTATGAAATCGTTGCCGACAAAAAAGCCAAGAACCACCAAATCGGGATTGTATTGCAGTCCGAATTTTTTCAACAGTGCGAGTTGTTCGGCGGTGTGGGTTCCCGGATAGCCGGCGTTGATGACATCGACTTTGTGCGTTCCGTAATATTGCTGAAATTGGTTTTCCAATAATGCGGTATAATTTCCATCCTGCCCCCCCGCCCAGTTGAAGGAATCGCTCAATACCAGCATCCGAAACGTGCCGGGTTCTGTTTCGAGGGGATAGTCGCGATCGTTGAAACCGAACTCATTGTTGCCGTTGGCGTGGGGACGAATCCGAAATCCCAAATCCGGGTCGTATTGGTAGAGTCCCCGAAACAGATAGGGTTCGAGGAGGATCATGGAAACTTCCACCAAAAATAGGGGAGCGATCGCCCAACAAAAGAACAGCAGGAACGCTTTTGGCAGGCGTCGCCATTGAAAGAATTTGAGGGATTTGAGCATGGAGTCGCATTTCACAATAGCATCCCGAATGATAACGATAGCAATCCGGGGGCGTCCTGTCCAGTAACGTCGGCCCTCACCAGGTGCCCCTCTGCCAATCCTGTCCGAGTCGGCCCTCACCCCCGGCCCCTCTCCCAATCCTGGGCGAGGGGAGAGTCATCTGCTGTGGCGGCGCCAACCGGAGACGGTGTGGCATCTTCAACAAACCCCTAAAATACAAAGTGTTGTATCAGAATTGCAGATCATGTCATCCCCACAAGTGAGCACGATTATTAAGATGTTAGAATCTTTGCCGGACGAGGTGCAAGATCGGGTGGTCGATCACCTTCGAGAATATATTGACGACTTGCAAGATGAACTCAAATGGGATCGTTCGTTCGAGCGATCGCAATCCCAACTCATTGCTGCGATTAGAAAAGCCAAGCGGGAGACTACCGAAGGGAAAACCACGGCAATGGATTACGACAGGTTGAGAGTTTGGCAGGGTGCGTTAATGAAATGTCAACACCCTGATCCCAATTGATTCTGACCCTATTTTAACTGAAACGATCCGCTGCTGGATGTTGTATAATGGGTTAGCCGCCAATCCGGGTTGGAAATTATGGCCAAATGTCCAGTCTGTGAAACCGAATATACGGAAAATGAGGTGGAAACCTGTACCGTCTGCGGTTATGACCTGACTCCATATCCCCCCGTACTTGGAGAGATTCCCTCCGGGTTTTTGGAGAAGGAGAGAAAACGCCTCGCCGCCGCCAAGCGAGTTTGGCAAAGATCCCAATCTCGGCTACAGTCCACGGAGTTGATTAGATCTCGGTTTCAATCCCAGTTGGATGGGATGACTCAACAAATTAACCAGTTAACTGAATTCGCCGAGTCGCAACGTCAACATCAAGCTAACTTTCAATCCCAGTTGGATGGCATTGCCGAGAGACTCGACCATTTGAACCCGGAATCAGAGCGGCGACTATTGCTGAATTTACAATCCCAGTTGGATGAAATCATCGGCTTAATTTCTGGGTCAAATAAGTCCGAGGAAGTCAACCGAAATCCGGTTCGAGATGGATATGTTTTTGAGGTCATAAAAGTCAACAAAAAGGGGAAAGAAATCAGTCGCAGTCCCGGTCAGGCGGAATGTATCGTCGAAGACTTGGGGGATGGAGTCACCCTGGAAATGGTATTGATTCCGGGGGGAACCTTTACAATGGGTTCACCCGCGTCCGAACAGCGATGGAGTGGGTATAGTGGCGAGGAAGAACCCCAACACCGAGTCACCATTCA
>NZ_JAJENU010000432.1:0-21060 GCF_035615495.1 Lyngbya sp. CCY1209
TCGTCAATTTCTTCGGGTTCGACAATTTGTTCGGAATGATCTATTTCTTCGGAATCGTCAATTTCTTCGGAATCGTCAATTGCTTCGGAATTTTCAATTTCTTCGGCATCGTCAATCTCTTCGGAATCGACAGTCTCTTCGGAATGATCGATTTCTTCGGAATTTTCAATTTCTTCGGCATCGTCAATTGCTTCGGAATGATCGATTTCTTCGGAATCGAAAAGTTGTTCTGGTTCAACAGTTTCTTCAGAAGTGTCGGTTTCTCCGGAATCATTAATTTCTTCAGAATTTTCAGTTTCTTCGGAATCGACAATTTCTTCGGAATCGTCAATTGCTTCGGAATCGACAATTTGTTCGGAATCGACAATTTGTTCGGAATCGTCAATTGCTTCGGAATCGTCAATCTCTTCGGAATCGTCAATCTCTTCGGCATCGACAATTTGTTCGGAATCGTCAATTTGTTCGGAATCGTCAATTTGTTCGGAATCGTCAATTTGTTCGGAATCTGTATCAGTGGCGGTGACATCGAAAGTGATGGTATAAACCGCTTCGCTGTCGGCGTTTCCGTCGCTGACGGTAAATCCGATATTGGCGTAATTTTCGCCGTTGGTATCGGTATCCGGAGTAAAGACGAGGTTGGAGATGTCGGCGGCTGCAAGAACCTGATTTTCCGCGATATCCGTCCCGCCGAGTCGCAGGGTTCCAGCCTCCGGTAAATTGGTAATGGTGACGGATGCCAGGGTGTCGCCGTCTATGTCCTCGA
Organism: Lyngbya sp. CCY1209; assembly: GCF_035615495.1. Classification (GTDB taxonomy): domain Bacteria; phylum Cyanobacteriota; class Cyanobacteriia; order Cyanobacteriales; family Microcoleaceae; genus Limnospira. The sequence continues at coordinate 764 of NZ_JAJENU010000432.1, forward strand.
AACCGAAGTCGGCGGCGGCGAAGGTGTGGCCGGTATCTTCTGGGAGTGTGAGGGTGTTGTCGGATGCCGTCGGGGTGTCGTTGACGGGATTCACCGTCACGGTGGCTGTTTCCATCGCCTCACTGAAGGCGGTATTGGCGCCGTTGGCGGTCGTATCGACTCCCGTCTCGCCGTTGCCACCAACGGTTTGATCCCAGGCGCGGAAACTGAAGCTGGCAGTTCCGTTGAAGTGTTCGTCGGGGACAAACCGGATTTTCGCCGTTTCGTCCAGCAGCAGGGCCTTGTCTGCGGCCAAGTCGGCGGGGAAATTACCCCAATTGTCGCCGTCGTCGGTGGAGAATTGCCAGGTGCCGTTGCTGTTGTCGGCGGTCAGAACCGCGATCGCCTCCACAACCGCCGTATCCGCGATCGCACCGTCGATCACCACATCTGCGACACTATCGCCATTGTTAATAATGGGATCTTCGTCGATTGCCGTCAAGGTCGGATCGCCACTCGCGTCCAAAATGGGGGCGTCGTTGAGTCGCAAACCGACGATAATCGGATCGTGATCGGAGGCCCGGTAGGGGGTGCCGCCGTCGAACAGGCTGGCTTCGCGGTAGTCGAGGACTTCGGCTTCGTCGGCGTTGACGTGCCATTGGGTGACGCCGCCGACTTGGGGGGTGAGGGTGGAACTGCCGAAGGCATAGTCGAGGAGACCCGTTCGTCCGTCGAAAACGAAGGAATAGGCATCGGAACCGATTTCGCTGTCAATCAGGTTATCGTATTTTGTGTTAAAAAAGGCGATCGGATCTTCTTGAGAATAGGCGTTGAAATCGCCGACGATGAGAAAATCGCTGTCGCCGCCGCCGGTGGGGTCGCCCTCCAACCAGACATCAATCGCCTGCAAACCCCGCGATCGCATTTCGTTGAAATTCCCCTGTCCGTCTCCGGTGTCGGCGTCGTCTCCCGTCCCGGTTCCGGCTTTAGATTTCAGGTGGTTGACGACGAGGGTAAATTGTTCCCCCCCCGCGACTTTTTCAAAGGTGACGGCTAAGGGCGATCGGTTGGTATCTCCGCCGTCGAATATCGGCCCGCTGAACCCGTCTGGCAAGTGAGAATCCGAGAGAATTGCAACGCTGGTATCGGTGGCAATATTGACTTTTTCCGGTTTGTAAATCACGCCGACGGCGATTTCGTCGTCGCCGACATTCGTCCCCGGATCGACGTAGGCATAAGTCCCCGCCCCGACTGCTGCGTTGAGGGCGTCAACTAGGGATGCGATCGCGCTATTTTCCCCTTCACTATAATTATTCTCCAACTCCACCAATCCGAAAACATCGGCATCGATGCCAGAAAGAACCGTCACCAGTTTTTCCGTTTGGCGGTCTAACTCCTCCGCATCACCCGCCCCCCGAGAACCCAAAGTTGTGAAATAATTGGAAAGATTAAAACTGGCAACTTTGAGATCGCCTTCCACCTCGTCGGGAGTGGTCTGACGAGGATTTACACTCTCAAAATTCGGGGTTTCTGTCGGGTTTACGCGATACTCGCCGAAGCTGTAGTGCAGCACCCCCGTCAGGTCGGTAACGGTATCGCCCAGGCGGAGAGAATCGCCGGTGTCGAAGCTGCCGTCGGGGTAGATAATCGGAGCGGGATTTTCATTATTTTGACCGTCGTCGAGGATGATCGTCCGCTGGGCGATATCCTGCAAATAACTGTCGTATCCGTCTACGCTGGGGGCGTTTTCTTGGGTGAATTGGGTGAGTCGCCCCCCCTGGGAAAGTTGGATTTCTCCGAAGTGATCGAGTGGGTCGAGGTCGGTGACGCTGAGGACATCAGAAAAGCTTATCCGCATCCCTTCAAACCGTTCTAAATCGGCGGCAGGCAGTGAAACGTTGGCGGCAGTCGGCAAAGTATTGTCCGAACTGATAACCGTGACATCGGTGATATTCTTGATTTCAGTTAAATCAAAAAACTCCTCAACCGTCCCGGTGAGTCGGACTTTGTCGCCGACATTGATATCGAAGCTATTGTTGTAAACAAAAATCCCTTCTGATGTGGTTTCATCCCCGTCAATATCTGCATCTTCTTCTTGCAAATAAAATCCGCCCAAGCCGGTTTGGAAATCGCCGACGACTATGGCTTCGACGGTGACGGTTTGACCCCCCAGGGGACTGGATGCACCGTCGCCTTGGATATCGTGGATTTTAGTAATTGCTTGCGTGGTGAAGTTCCAGGTGGTGTGATCATCAATTCCGGCGTAATTGTTTCCCGCCATGTCCGCGATCGCCCCCTCATCAATTGCAATATAATAATTGCTGGACGGATCGAGATCGCTGCTGGGGTCGATGGTTACGGTGTCATCGCTGATACTAATGCGATCAGAGGTTATATCGATGGTTTCAAAAATTGTATTTTCGTCACTTCTTTTGATGATAATATTGCCCGTTCCAACCTGGATAGCTTCATTGAACTGAATCTCCAAATTGGCGCCGATGGCAACGGCATCAGCCTCGTCTTCGGGGGTAAAATTACTGACAATAGGTGCGATCGTATCGATGACATCATGGGAACCCAATCCGTCAAAGGTATCGTTGGCAAACCCTTCCCATTCGAGGCTGGGATCGAAGGCATCATTCGGGTTTGTATCGCCGGAAATGATGTGACTTTTTCGGCGAATGGTATTGTCTTGGGTGGAAGTATTTCCGCTGCCCCATTGGCTTCCTGGATCGAATCCGACCTCTCCAATCGCATCAATAATAACCCCATTTTTATTGATTAAAACTGCATCGTCACCGTTGAAATAACCAAATATACCGGTTTGGTCTGCCACTTCCAAGATGGCATTATTTGCCTGACCATGAGCAAATACAAACGTTTCACCGGGGGCGATATTTCCTGTCAAATTAATGGTCACTCCCGGGTCTGTATTGCCGTTAAAATACATTTCAATTTTGTAATTCCCGGCGGCGAGGTCGATCGCGCTGTTGGTGGGATTGTAGAGTTCCAGCGCTTTATTATTACTGCTGCCTTCGACGAACTCAGAAATCAAGATATCCATACTCAAATTCACCCTGATTTTTTTCGTGCAGTCCGATCAAATCCGGTCAAATACTCGGAAGTCTCAGAACGCTCCAACTCCTCCCCTTCGCCATGGCAGATCGGGGAGGATTGCCAAGGATCTGATCTGAACGATATCATTAAATCCTAAAAATCAATTCCCGTCTTCGGTAATTTCACGGAAATTGGCGAAAAAGCGATCGCATCCCTAACCGCCGCCCCGAAGATGAGCGATCGCTCCCACCGACGAAAAGAAACCGGGTTTCTTCCGAGATCTCGGGTTGCCACCCAAAATTCCCGTAGAAACCCGGTTTCTGAAAACATCCTAATTCTTTTGCCACCGGCGTTTCACCAGCTTTTCAAACTCAATCCAGACGAAAATCAGGATGCTGAATCCCAAACAGATCCCCAACTCTCCCGCACTCAACAATTGGGTGCCAAAGAACTCCCGCAGCGGCGTGACGTAAATTAGCATCAATTGCAATAGGGTCGTAACGCTCACCGCCGCCAGCAAATAGGGGTTGGAAAAGGGGTTCATCTCCACCGCCAGACGGGTACTCGATCGCACCGCCCAGGCGTGCCCCATTTGCGCCAAACAGAGGGTGGTAAATACCATCGTTTTCCACCGTTCCGGATCGCCAGATTGCTGGGTGAAACCGTGCGCCCAGACCATCAAAATAATCGTGATAAACGCGAAGATCAAGCCGATCCGCACCATGTAAAAACCCAGCCCCCGGGCGAAAATACTCTCGCGGGGATTGTAGGGCGATCGCTGCATAACTTGAGGTTGAGGCGGTTCCATCGCCAACGCCAAAGCCGGCAAACCGTCCGTCACCAAATTCATCCACAGAATTTGCAGGGGCGTCAGGGGGACTGCCCCCAACCCGAAGGCGGGGGCGGCGGCCACCGTCAGCACTTCCCCGATATTGCTGCCGAGGATATATTTGATAAACCGGCGGATGTTGCCGTAGACGACCCGCCCCTCCTCCGTCGCCGCGACGATGGTGGCGAAGTTGTCGTCGAGGAGGATCATGTCGCTGGCTTCCTTGCTGACGTCGGTACCCGTCAGGCCCATCGCGATGCCGATGTCCGCCTGTTTGAGGGCCGGGGCATCGTTCACGCCGTCCCCCGTCATCGCCACGAATTCCCCCCGGGTTTGCAGGGCGCGGACGATCCGCAGCTTGTGTTCCGGGGCGACGCGGGCGTAAACGCTGACCCGGGACACTTGTTCTTCGAGTTCCCCCTGGCTGAGGCGCTGGATGTCTTTCCCCGTCAGGGAAATTTCGTCGGCGTCGGCGATTCCGAGATCTCGGGCGATCGCCGCGGCCGTGAGTTGGTGGTCGCCGGTGATCATCACGGGGCGAATGCCCGCCTCCCGACAGCGATCGACGGCTTCCCGGACTTCCGGGCGGGGGGCATCCAACATCCCCACCAACCCCAGCCACACCAGGTCTTGTTCGACGTCGTTCTCCATGCCGGGGACGGGAATATCGCTGAGGGGTTTGTAGGCCAGGGCGATCACCCGCAGGCCTTCGGCAGCCATGCGATCGCTCTGATCGAGGATATGCTGGCGGTGTTTGGGTTTGAGGGCGATCGCCTGACTGGGTTCCGGAAATCCCGTCCGCTCCCACAACGTCCCGTAGGACTGGGTATTGACGTAAATTTGGGAGCAGCGCTTCAAAATCGTCTCCGGCGACCCCTTCACGAACATCTGAAACCGGGTGGCGGGCAGTTCGATGGCCACGGTCCCGGCTTCGCAGATAGCGCTCATGCGCTTGCGTTCGGAGGAAAAGGCGAATTCAGCCATCCGGGGCATCCGCTGCTCCCAAATCTCCTTGAAAATCTCCAATTTTCCGGCCAGGGACAGCAGCGCCCCTTCGGTGGGGTCGCCCAAAATCGTCCACTCGCCTTTGTTATCCTGGAGTCGGGCGTCGTTGCAGAGGACGGCGGCGATCAGCAGGGGTTTGAGTTCCGACCAGTGTTCCCCCTTGATGGGGGCGTAGGACCAGCGATCGCCCTCTAACTGTTTCCGATAGAGGAAGTCCCCCCAGGGCGCGTACCCCTCCCCGGTGACTTGGAAGCCGTGGTTGAGGGTTTCCACCCGCTTCACGACCATTTTATTTTGGGTGAGGGTGCCGGTTTTGTCGGAGCAGATCGTCGTCACGGACCCGAGGGTTTCCACGGCGGGGAGGCGGCGGATCAGGGCGGCGCGCCGCACCATCCGCTGGGTGCCGATCGCCAGGGTGACGGTGACGACGGCGGGCAGGCCTTCGGGAACCACGGCCACGGCCATGCTCAGGGACACTTCCAGCAGGTGTTCAAAGTGATCGACCCCCATCCGCAAGATGCCGCCGACGACGACGAGGGCCACCAGGGCCAGGGAGCCGCCCACCAACACCTGGGCCAGTTGCCCCATCCGCTGTTGCAGGGGGGTGTCTTCGGTCTGGACGGACTGCAACATCCCGGCGATGCGCCCGATTTCCGTGTTCATGCCGGTTTCGGTGACGATGACCCGGCCCCGTCCGCAGACGACTTCGGTCCCCTGGAAGACCAAATTGACGCGATCGCCGAGGGCCGCATCTTCGGGCAGGGTGACGTCGATCCGCTTGCTGACGCTTTCCGCCTCCCCGGTGAGGGCTGACTCCCGCACCTGGAGGTTTTGGACTTCGATCAGGCGCCCGTCGGCGGCGATCTGGACTCCGGTCTCCACGAACATCACGTCGCCGGGGACGAGTTCTTTGGCCGCGACTTCCAGGATTTTGCCCTCCCTGAGCACCCGCACTTTCGGGGAGGAGAGCCGCTTCAGGGCGGCTAGGGCCTGTTCCGCCCGACTTTCTTGGACGTAGCCGAGGACGCCGTTGAGGATGACGATCGCAAATATTGCGATCGCGTCTTTGGGAAAGGTGCCGCTCCGCAGGTCCAAAATTCCCGACACCACCGCCACGCCGATCAGCATCAACAGCATGACGTTGGTAAATTGATCCCAGAGAATTTCTAAGGAACTGCGGCCGCCGGTTTCTTGCAGTTCGTTTAATCCGTACTGTTGCTGTCGTTTTTCGACCTGGGAGTCCCGCAGGCCGCGATCGGGATCGACCCCCGCGAGTTCGACGGTTTGCCGGACGGAGCAGGCGTGCCAAGCTCGGATCCGGGTGGGGTAGGCCGGCGGTGATTTGGGTAACGTGGTTGGAAATGACATCGCTTTAAATTCCTCGGGTTCAGTACAGTAACCGGGCGAATTCATCGCCCGCAGGATGAGAGTTGAGGACGGCGATAAGCCCGCTTATCGAATATCTCGAATCGAAAAAATATCGTTTTTGAGACCACATTTTTATGGAAAAATTTCCACGAGATTTGCGACCAAAATAACCATTGATTTGACCGCAATAAATACGACATTTTTAAAGATTTTAGGGCGGTCAAATATCGCTAAAAAGTGAGATGTATCGAGTCGGTAGATGCCAAAATTATATTGGAAATACTCCCCGTTCCCGACGCTTACAGAGACGGTCAATTGGCAGATTTAAAGATTTTTTTTTGTTACGGCGCTCTGGGAATCGGTTCCTGTCGGATAATTTTTATTGCCGTTTTCATCATTTGCCGTGGTTGTGAGACGAGCAATTGCAAAAATTTTGTTCAGAAGTTCCTCTGACCGGGAGGGAGGGCAGGCGATCGCGAATTGGCGACTCTGACAGCGCCATATTCTGGCTGTCAACTTCACCTCACATCCATCGTTATTAATGGAGAAATGGGAGAAATTGACAGCCACTCGCACCCCGCCAATCCCACGGGAAAGGGGAGAATTGAGAAAGTTCGCGATCGCCCCCCTCCCGAGTTCCCTCCCCGGAGACAGTTGGAGAACCATCGAGGGAAGACGCGGCCGGAGCTTGCCCTTACTTTTAATTGTATAAAACTCCGGAACGGGGGGGCGCATATTTTAGTAAAATCTACATATTCTGGGTTTAAAAAACTTTACAAAAAAAACGGGAGTGCGCCGATTCAGTCAAGTATCTTCACGATTGTTAATAAAGTGGGTGTCGCTCGCTCCGAGTCCGATGGCGTCGGGGGACGGCGCCCCTTCCCGCCGTTCCCGAAGTGGGGGAAACCCGAACCCGTCTCCCCCGCACCCGCGCCGTCCGCCTCCGAAAACGTGCTATCCTGGTCAATAAGATGGGCAGTAAATGTTGCAAAATTGTGCCGCCCGGGAAAATGCCGGAAGGGCGAACTTCGGGTTCCGGGGACTCTCAAAATTCCGTGAAATTGACCGGATTCGGAATCCGATTCGCGAAGTGCGCCGATTGCGATCGCTTCCAAGTGGAAAAGTGGCACTCCCATTCGCCGAGTTAAGGTGATGGGGCATTAAAGTGAGGAACGAGAACGACAGCCGATTTAGGGACTCAGCAACCGATGTTAAAATCGATCGAAACGTTCCATTTGTGGGAAAATCAATTTAAAATTTATCAAATTGTCGGGACATATCGGATCGCGGGTACAGGCGATCGCGGCTATTTCCTGCATCGAAAATCCTTCTCCGACCCCGAAGCCTGCATCCTCTGGGCGTGGTTGGAACTGAGCGATCGCCGGGAAGATCCCTTCCCCGAAGCCGAATGGCTGCCCCTGTGCAACGATATCACCCGGGGCGAACTCTACCGCCGCTGGCTAATTTTGCCCCACGCCACCGACGGCTACCGCTGGAATGCCTACCACCTCCCCACCCACCTGCAACTAACAACCACAGGGCGATCGCATCTCCACCGCCAGATCGACCGCCTCGCCGCCCTCAAAACCGCTTCCCGGAAGTCTTTAAGTGGGGTTGGGGCCTAGGGGCGGGAGTCGGGAAATGGATTGATAATTATCAATTGTCAATTGTCAATTATTCCTACGCCCTCTCAGGCGGAACATAATAGCTGGCGACGATCGCCACCATCAGCCACCAGAGGGTATTAATTTGGGGGCGATACCAGACCGTATCCACCAGGCCGTGGGCCAGCATTCCCGCCATGACGGCGATCGCGGCGATCAGCCAGAAGCCCTGGGGGTTGTCCCACTCCCGCAGGCGTTGCAGTTGCACCCAGCCCTGGTTGAACGTCACCGCCAGCAGCCACACAAAGGCCGCGAACCCCACCCAACCCGTCTCCACCATCACTTCCAGCAGGACGGAATAGGCGCTCAACGCCGAGTAGCGGGGCTTCATGTAGAGGGGATAAACCTTGTTGAAGGCGTCGTTACCCGGCCCGATGCCCAGAATGGGGCGATCGCGGATCATTTCGATCACCGATGTCCAGACATTGATGCGGAAATTGTTGCTGCTGTCGGACCGTCCCGCGAAAATCGTCGCCACGCGATCGCGCAACGGCGGCACCGTCACCACTGCGATCGCCAGCAACACCGCCAAACCCGCCACCCCGGCGGGAACCGCCCATTTCTGCCAAAACGGGGGGAAATACTGACTCATCCAATACAGCAGCAGAATCGCGAAGGCCAACACTGCGGCGACAAATCCGATCCACCCGCCGCGGCTGAACGTCAGCACCAGACAGGCGGAATTGATCACCGTCATGGTCATCGCCAGCAACTTCGGCATCAGCCCCCGCCAAGCGAAAATCGCCCCCAAACTCAGACCCACCGCCGGAATCAGATAACCCGCCAACAGGTTGGGATTGCCCAAATAGCTGTAAATTCGGGTCAGGTCCGCCTGGGCAGAAGTGGGATCGACCCAGGTCGCCAGGGCCTCCACCCCGAAAAACCACTGTCGCAGGCCGTAGACGCTGACAATCAGGGCGATGTGCAGGTAAAACGTGATGAAGAGCGATCGCAGGCGGGGCGATCGCAATACCCGCGCCATCAGGAAGAATAGCAGCAAATACAGCGTCAATTTCACCCAACCGCTGAATGCCGCTTCCTTCACCGGGGACAGGGCCGTGGCGACGGTGGAAATTCCCCAGTAGAGTAAAACTAGCAGGTGAATGGGGGTAAACGCCACTTCGGAGGGATCGTCGCTGAGGGTGAGGATCACCCAAAATCCGGCGCAGGCAATCAGCAACACCCCAATCAAAGCCGTCCCCACGAAGGGCCCGAAGCCGAAAATCAGCGCCGCCAATATCGCCCCCAGGGGTTCGCCCCACTCCAGCAGCCAACTCCCCTGCCGCCACGATCGCAAACTGCCGCCGATGCGATACAGGAAACTGCCGCCCCGCCATCGGTGGGGGGAAAAGTGGGTGAGGGTGAACTGCTGCCAAATTGTCGCTGGGCTGGTCATGGGCGGATGATATTTTAGGTTCTGCGATTGTAGATTCTAGCTCGGGGGCAGATCAAGGGGAGGAGCGATCGCGCCCCCAAACCCCCAATTCTGGGGGCTTCCCCCAACCCCCAAACCCCCAATTCTGGGGGCTTTGACGCGATCGCAACTGTAGGGGCTCTGCCTCCGCGCCTGCCCACCTCGACGATAATTTTCCCGGGCGATCGCAATGTTCAATCATCTCAAATTACCACCAGGAAAATAGATCGGCGAAAAATGCCAAAGCGCGATCGCCGTAACGCCACGTCAGCAATCCGCAGATGACTCCCCCCAGGATGAAGACGCCGATGATGCTGGCGATGGTGAGATCGGCACCGAGGGTCAATAAAACGGTGACGATGCCGCCGAATAAAAAGCCAAAACCGAAACGGGCGATAAACGTGATGGTATCAAAACCTTTTTGAGCGGGCATGGTTTTCACCTCTGATCTGAAAAATCAAGTAGATTCGTAATGGACTGTTTCATCTTAAATGAGGGGATCCGATCTGAATCTACAGGCAAGATGCCCGATGCTCCGTTTTGAATTTTGAATTTTTATGGTGGGTTACGGCGCGGATGAAAAGTTGTCGGTTTTTCCGAAAAATTACGGCCGCGCCTAACCCACCCGACTGGACCGACATGGCTAAAAATGTGCTTTCGTGTAGGGTGGGTTAGGCGGCTGAAACCCAGGCTGTGATGGCAATCTAGCAATCCGACGTAACCCACCATTTAAGGTGTGTCGGTTCACTAAATCCAGTTGTCCCAATCATCGAAATGAAGTTTACGGGTTAGGCCAGGAATTCAAAACTTTAATTCGACAGCAAAAAACGGGCAATATTGTCTCGGTGACGGTGGAACCTGCGGTCGATGTGAACGGTTCCAAGCCGTTGGCGGGGGCGGCGATCGCGCCATCGACCGTTGTGGATTTAATTGTAGATGGAATGGGGGCGCGATCGCTCACTTTCAACAATCAGGAATTGAGCGAATATTCCGATTTAAAAGCATTTGAAAATGCCGAAAGTGGCTGGATTTCGATGGGAAACAATCACATCCGCGCCAAGTCTGGTAAAATGGATGTTGAGGCTCAAAAAATATTCGTCTTCGATGGGAAACCGGCGGCAGCGACAACTTCGGTTAATTTTGTCTGCGACAATGCGGAGACGGATGTGGGAGAGAAGATTTATGTACTCGGAAATATTCCGGCGTTGGGGGATAGCGATCCGGAACGGGCGATCGCACTTTATCCCAGTATCGATTATGATTATATTACCAACCCGCCGCCGGTCAGCACCCCCGTGCTTCAGCCGGGGGTGCTGACGTTCCCGAACGAAGGCAAGGGTTAACGCAGAAAATTATAACTCAACCGTGCCAATTGTTCAAATCAATTTTGATCGCCCCGGAGCGGAGATTCTTGTTAAAAATAGTAAAGATATTCGCGAAATGTAAACCAATTGACAGACAATATGAGTTGGGGAGCCCAGTTTTTTAGCGTTGCGCGCTCGTCTGTTTACAGTTCTGGGAGGGACAAACCTTGAACCCCTGATTTCAAGGTGATTTCATTCCCCATTCCCCAATTCCCTATTCCCCATTACCTGCGCGCCGCGCTATAAATGTCGAAGTGAGTCACCCTCAGCTTCGACAACTGCCGTCAGGGGAATCCCGGATACCGTTCGTTAATTTACCCGAAAAAGCGGGTAGGGAGTCATCCTATGGTGCAAGCTATTCAAAAGGTCGCCGTCAAATATTCGATCGCGGTCATTCGAGATGAAGCCCGCCATCTCGTCGAAAAGGGACTGATCAACCGCCAACAACCGATCTACACGCTCTGCCAATATATCCCGCCCCGGGAGTGGGATTGGGTGGAGTGCGAGTTAGAGAGAAATGATTTTCTACTCCGAGATCGGGTCATCGACCTGTTGGGCCGCGAAGATTGGAAAGAAGACTGAGAGTCATCGCTGTTTCGCCAGCATCCCCCGTCGGGTGGCGAGACTTGCGGCGGGCGTCAGCGACGCCCATCTGACAGCCCGTCGCTTCCGGCGGGGGGGTGACGGCCTCGCCCTGGAAAACCCGGATGGGGTCGAGAATGCGGAAATTGTAATCCGGGCTGGCCGCCGTCTTTCCCCAGGTCACGTTGACGACGGCCTGATGATCCTGGGGTCGCAACGTCAACCTTCCCATGGGCGCCTCGTATTCTAGCCCCCGCAGGGCATCGATCACCGCATTGGAGTCCGTGGAACCGGCTTGGTTGGTGGCGGTCGCCAACAGTTGCACGCCCACATAGGCATTTTGGGCATTATAGCTGGGATAAGTATTGTAGCGATCGCGGAACCGGCGCACGAACTCGCGATTGACCCGCGTATCGGGGGTTTGCCACCAGTAGCGACTCCCCACCCACTGCCCCAGGGGCATCTGACTCCCGAGGGCCTGCAACACCTCCATGGCGGCGCCGAGTTCCATAAACACCGGGAAGCGATCGAACAGGCCCAAATTCGTCGCCTGGCGGACAAACGTCACCAAGTCGTCCCCCCACAAACTGCACCAGATGGCATCGGCGCCCGACTCCTGAAGCGTGCGGATAAAATTGTTGTAATTTCCGGTTCCCAGAGGGGAAAAAGCCGTCTTCTCCAAAAATTGCACCCCCTCCCGCCGCCCCTGCAACCCCCGGCGAAACCAGTCCCAACTTTGGCGTCCGAAGGTATAGTCCGGGCCGATAGTCGTCCACTTTTGATAGCCCTCCCCCGCCGCCACCTCCGCCCCCGCCGTCGCGTTTTGGAAACTGTTGACGCTGCAGCGGAACACCGTCCGGTTGCAGAGTTGGCCGGTGATTTCGGCACTCGCGGCGTGAGTCACCATCAGAACCCGCTCCAATTCCTGAACCGTGGGGACGAGGATTTCTCCGTGACTGGAATTGTCGATCCCCAACAGGAAATTGACATTTTCCTGCAAAACCAGCCGTCGCGCGGTTTGGATGGTATCCCGCTCGTCCGCAAACAAAGCCGCGACGGGCTGTCCGTTCACCCCCCCCGTCCGGTTGATCTCCTCCACAGCCAAGTTGACCCCGTCCCGGGCCGATTGTCCGTAGGCGGCCAACTCTCCCTCGAGCAGATACATCGCCCCAATTTTGATCGGTTGTCGGGTATCGACCAAATTCTCGGCTTGACAGGCCGCCAGGGTGCCGAGGGCCGACCAACCCAACTGTTGGAGAAAGATGCGTCTGGAAGCGGACATCCCATGCCAGTTCATAGATTTAATGAGACGCTGAACGAATCGACGATCGGGCTTTTCTATATTGACGCGATCGAGTCCAAACGTCACGGGGATCGCTCGATCGCGGGCATCGGGGGCGAAGAAAAGCGACCCGAATCAGGCCGTCAGTCCAGCTCCGAATCGTCATCATCGCCGGGGGCCTTCAATTGGGAGGGGGGGCGATCGCTGCTCCAGGCCCACCACACGCAGCCGCACTCGCACTCGTAGAATTCCTGCCACCGGCGGCGGTTGTCGTCCCCGTAGACGGGCGATCGGCGGTTGATCCACACTCGTTTAGCCTCCAAACTGCCGGCTGAACACCGGGGACAGCAAAATTCAAAGGCGTGGACCGCATCGGCGGTCCAGTCGGGCGGCGTGGGTAGGAAAGCATCCATACTGGCAACAGTCAGACGGTTTTGTGCCTATTCTGACATACTCCCGACACCTCTTCGGAGATGACGGCGCGGGATTTTCGAGATCCCCCGCATCCGGATTCCCACCCCGCCGACACCACGGGTTGAGTCGAGTTTCTCCTCCTCAAAAGAGCCGGGAATTTCCCCGGAGGACCGGGGTTCTCGCGGGGCGACCCCTTCATTTTTGTCCGCATCTGCGCCCCCCGAACCCGCCCCCGCCGGCGATCGAATTTGTGAAAAATACTTGTATTGCCAGCCGACATGAGGCAATATTCCTTATTATCGATCCGATCGCGAATGAGGTATCCGTCTCATCTCCCGGCCGAAGTGGAGGTGGGCATCCGAGTCTTCTCATCGCAGTTTGAATGCAGGTGTGCGCGACCCGACGAAGGGGCGCGATCGGTCTGGCGGATGTCGGGATTGTCGCCGTCAAAACGGGTCATTTCCGGAGTCGCAACTGCCGCACCGGTCGGATCTCCCCTGGTCGAAGGGCTGAGTGTCCAAACTTACGGAAGGACCCATGAATCCACTCCTCAATTTTATTTCCTTGCTCGGAATCGCCGGTTTGTGCGTCATCGCCTGGTTGGGTTCCGAAAATCGGCGCGTCATTCCCTGGAAGACGATCTTTTGGGGAATCGGACTGCAGATGGCGATCGGGCTGATCGTGTTCGGGTTCGGCAGCCAACTGGTGGTGGGACTCAGCAGCCTCCTCAACGCCATTCTGGACGCCTCGGAGGCCGGAGCGCGATTTTTGTTCGGCGGGCCGCAGTCGATTTTGGTCGCCGACCCGAACTTCGGCGCCGGCCCGGGCCCGGCCGGCCGCTGGATCGCCCGGGCGGTGGGGACGCCCTTCGTCGCCGTCCCGGGCGATCGCATCGGCCCGGACAATATCAACCCGGGCTTCGGCTACATCCTGGCCTTCCGCGCCCTGCCCCAGGTGATCTTCTTCGCCGGCTTGGTGAGCTTGCTCTACCGGCTCCACATCATCCAACCCGTCGTGCAGGTATTTGCCCGGATCTTCCAAAAAACCATGCAGATCAGCGGGGCCGAATCCCTCTCGGGGGCGGCTAATATCTTTGTCGGCATCGAATCCGCGATCGCCGTCAAACCCTACCTGCTGGACATGACCCGCAGCGAACTCTGCGCCATTTTGGCCAGTTGTTTCGGCTCCATCGCCTCTTCGGTGCTGGCCCTGTACGCCGGATTCCTGCGCCCCACTTTCCCCAACATCACCGGACACCTGGTTTCCGCCTCCCTGATGACCATCCCCGCCTGTTTCGTGATCTCGAAACTGCTGCTCCCGGAAACCGAAAAACCGAAGACGATGGGCCGCGTCCCGGAAGAGCCGGAGCCAGACCGGGCGACCCTCCCCAACCCGGTGGACAGCCTGATCGGCGGGGCCTTGGACGGGGTGAAAATGGCCGTGGGCATCGCGGCCGCCCTGATCGCCATTTTGGGCCTGGTGGCCCTGATCAATCTGGCCTTCGCGACCCTGGCCGGACTCTCGACGAGCAATTTCTTTTTGCTTCGTTGGACTGGCAATCTTTTCAGCGTCATCACCCTGCAAAATATTTTGGGCGCCCTGTTCCTGCCACTGACCTTTTTGACGGGGGTTTCCCTGGAGTGGCAACAACTCTGGCAGGCCTCCGTCCTGATCGGGCGCCGCCTCCTGGAAACGAACGTCCCCCCCTACCAAGCCCTCGCCCAACTCAACGCCGCCGGGGAAATCAGCGATCGCGCCATGTTGATCGTCAGCTACGTCCTGTGCGGGTTCACCCACTTTGCCTCCTACGGCATTTTCGTCGGGGGCCTGTCTTCCCTGATCCCCACCCGGCGATCGGAAGTCGCCTCCCTCGGCTTCACAGCCCTCTGGGCGGGAACGTTGGCGACCCTGATGACCGGGTGCGTCGCGGGGGTGTTCGATTTCGGCAACCCGGCAATTTTGGGAAAATAATTAACAATTAATAATTAACAATTAATAATTAATAATTTTTTCCCTACCCTGGTGAAGGGCGATGGTAACTGCACGAATGATGGAGAGGTTTGACAAATGGTGAAATGGAAACGCCTCGGGGCGGTCGGATTGGGGATTTTGACGGCTTTCTTGCTTTTGATTTTCGGCCGGTGGGGCGATGGCGTTCCCGCGGCTAATTTTGGGGGGAATTTCGCGATCGCCCAGGAGGCTACCCCCTCCCCGGCAGCTTCTCCGAGTCCGACGGCATCCCCTTCTCCGTCCCCGTCTCCCTCGCCGACTCCCCAAGCTTCTCCCACCCCGAAACCCGCGCCCCCGCCGGAACCGGAACCCGCCGTCGAACCCCTGCCCCTGAGCGGCAGCGCCTACCAAGATCCCCGGGGTCAGTTCGAGGTGGGGATTCTCCAGGATTACAATGTCGGCTTCGCGGGCAATTCTCCCCTGCTCGAAGCGCCGGACGGGAATTTGGCTTATACTGTGGTGGCGAAGCCCCGGGAGAGCGATCGCGCCCTGCCAGATTCGAGTTTGGCCCAGATCGCGATCGAAACCTTTGAACGGGGGGAAGGGTTCGACCCGGGAACCTACCAATCCGTCGGTGCCGGAGAAATTCGGATGCCGTGGACGGGGAGTTTGAAAATCGGGGCCAACACCCAGCCCATCACCGGATCGATCCTCGTCCGCCAAGTGGGCGATCGCATCCTGATATTATTGGTTTCGGCGACACAAGCCGGGGCGGAAAATATCGATGCCGCGATCGCGGCCCTATCCGATACCCTGCAACCCCTTTGAAAAATGGCGTTTGGGGGGCACAGGGGCACAGGAAGCGACCGGAGGCGACCGGAGGAAAATCCGATCGGGGTTCTTCTTCGGCTCCCTGTTCCCCCAACCCCCCCACCCGGCCCCCAGCGTTAGACTTTTGACTTTTGACTTTTGACTTTTAAAAGTGGTAAAAGTGGCTATCAATCCGGACGCCGAAATTCGTCACCTGTTAGACTTGATGCCCGCCTCGGGTCGGATGATGGCCCGACTCGGCGGCAACCCCCGCCAGTCGGCGGTCATCGAGACTCCGTTTCCCCTGCCCTGGAAACCGACCCGCCCGATCTCGATCAATTTTCAGTTGTGGGAGCAATTGTCCAGACAACAGCGGGATTTATTACTATTGCGAACCGTCAGTTGGGCCTGCAACGTGCGCTGGTTCAAACCCGACCTGAATCAGGGGATGGTGGTCGCTGGACTGGTGGGGGCGGGGGTGGAACTCGCCCAACAGGATGCGGTGGGGATCGTCCTGGCCGGGGGATTGGCCGCCATCGGTTTGCGCCGCATCTGGCAGTCGAACCGCCGCTCTGAGGTGGAGTTGGAGGCTGACGAGACGGCGGTGCGGGTGGCGACCCGGCGGGGCTACACCGAGGCGGACGCGGCCCGAGCTCTGGCCGAAGCGATCGCGGCTGCAGCCCAACTGGAGGGGCGCTCCGGCTTGAATTTCATGGAACTGGTGCGGTGTCAGAACCTCAAAGCGATCGCCAAACAGTCCCCGGAAGGCGTCCCCGACCGCCTGCGACAGGAAAACTAGGGTGTAGGGTGTAGGGTGTAGGGTGTAGGGTGTAGGGTGTAGGGTGTAGGGAGAATTGACAATTTATTGCCCTCCTCCGCCTCCTCCGCCCCCTCTGCTTACCGAAGCCTCCTCCGCCCCGGACACCTGACGCGCCACGCGATAACTTTTCCCAATACCCCCTCGACAGTTTGCCGGAAGCGGCTATAATAGATGGAAGGTTCGACTGCGACGTTGGTGACTGCCAAAACGTTTTTTTGATCTATAACTCGAAAAATAAGGGAACCACTAAAGATCGAGCGGCGGTAAACCGGGCTTAGTATCCGGAAACCTAAAACTCGGCGGAGGTACCCACCTGGTTTATCCAGGTCAAAAACTGAGGTAAGACGGCGTCGCGGTTGACCGATTTCGATACAACACTCAAAAATTATCTGCGATCGGAAATAGAGCCAGGGTACTGCGGGAGCGAGAATCATCTCGAAGCCCCTGATTTTTGCATGAAACCTGAAAAAGTCGGACGGAAGCGGCTCTGCTCGTCAAGGGAGGAGTTAGGGGGCCGGCAATTGTCGGGTCAATAACCGGATCGGGTATCAATTATCAATTATCAATTATTTTCGTCTGCCGGGGTGGCGCGACGCACGAATGCGGATAAAATAAAGGATATCCAGATTGACATCCGAGCGGCATCAACTCGATCGCGTTCCCCCGCCCCCCTTTGTAGCCCGCCGTCAATCGATCTCACCGCATCAGGGAATCGGCATTGCGGGTTGGGCGAGATCTCGGCAACATTGAGGAATTCCGGCCATGTCAGAACCGCTGATTTCTGCGATCATCTGCACCCACAACCGGGCCGACTATTTGGGCGCGGCGATCGACAGTATATTGAGCCAAGATTTTGAACATTTCGAGGCGATCGTGGTGGACAATGCCTCGGGCGATCGCACCCGGGAAGTGGTCGAACAACGGCTTTCCGACCCCAAACTCCAATACGTCTACGAACCCGTCACCGGCCTGTCCGTCGCCCGCAACACCGGCGCCAAAACCGCCAGGGCGCCCGTTCTCGCCTACCTGGACGACGATGCGGAGGCGAGTTCCCGGTGGCTGCGGGTTCTGTACGACGCCTTTCAAAATCACGAAAAATTGGCCGTCGCCGGGGGCCGCGTCACCCTGCTCTGGCCGGAGGGAACGGAAGCCCCCCAATGGCTCTCGCCCGGTTTGGCGGGAAACCTCGGCGCCTACGACCTCGGGGATGCGATCGTCAACATTACTGATCCCGGCCTGACGCCGAGAGGATTAAATTACGCCATCCGCCGCACCTTCCTCGACCAGATCGGGGGCTTCGACCCCAATTTGGGCCGGGTGGGGAAGCGGTTGCTCTCCAACGAGGAACTGCTGATGACCGAAGAAGCCCTGAAACGGGGCTGGCAGGTCGCCTACTTTCCCGAAGCCCTGGTCGCCCACAACGTCGCCCCGGAGCGGATCAGGCGGGGTTGGTTCCTGGAGCGGGGGTGGTGGCAGGGGATCAGCGAATGTTACCGCGAACAGCTCTCCGGAAGGGCGGGTTGGAAACAACTGGGGCGGGGGGGCGAACGCATCGCCCGGGGGCTCTACAAGTCCCTGAAGCACTTCGACCAGCCGGCCACCCGCTTCGACAATTTCGTTTACGCCTACGGCCAGATCGGCTATTTGGGGGCGGCGATCGCGGGCCTGGTCGGCTCGAAGGGCATCTCCCCCAAACCCAAAGAATGAAGGGCGACCCTAGCCGACCCCGGAAGACTCGGCATAAAATGGGCAAGGGATATCATCGCCACCCGAACTCACTTTCTTGTCCCCCATCGGCGCCGATATCCCGACTTCCCGACAATTTTCGACCTCTCGCTCGATTTAACGATATTCAGCTTTTTGTTATGACCCCGACAGCACCCAAAATCCCGGTTTCCGTTCTCATTCCTGCCAAAAACGAACAGGAAAACCTCCCCGCCTGTCTAGCCAGCGTCGCCGTCGCGGACGAAATTTTCGTGGTGGACTCCCAAAGCGGCGATCGCACCGTGGAAATTTCCGAAAGTCTCGGGGCCAATGTGGTACAATTCCACTTCAACGGCACCTGGCCGAAAAAGAAAAATTGGTCGTTGGAAAATCTGCCCTTCCGCAACGAATGGGTGCTGATCGTAGACTGCGACGAGCGCATCACCCCGGAATCCTGGCAAGAAATTGCCCAAAAAATTCAAGACCCCGAATATACCGGCTACTACATCAACCGCCGGGTCTTTTTTCTGGGAAAATGGATTCGCCACGGGGGCAAATATCCGGACTGGAACCTGCGGTTATTCAAGCACAAATTCGGCCGCTACGAGAACTTGAACACGGAGAACGTCCGCAACACCGGCGACAACGAAGTTCATGAACACGTCGTCATTTCCGAGGGGAAGGTAGGATATCTGAAAGAAGATATGCTCCACGAAGACTTCCGGGATCTGTTCCACTGGATCGAGCGCCACAACCGCTACTCGAACTGGGAAGCCCGGGTTTATTACAACATTCTCAGTGGCCAGGATGACAGCCAGACTATCGGCGCCAACCTGTTCGGAGATGCCGTCCAGCGGAAACGCTTTTTGAAGAAAATTTGGGTGCGTTTGCCCTTCAAACCCACGCTGCGATTTATCTTATTTTACATCCTCCGATTGGGCTTTTTGGATGGTCGGGCGGGATATATTTACGGCCGTTTGTTGAGCCAGTATGAATATCAAATCGGGGTGAAACTGTACGAACTGCGGCAATTCGGCGGCCAGTTGAACGTGACGAAAAAAACGCTAGAAACCCCAGCGGTTGCGTCAGTGCCTCAAACGGTGGAAAAATGACGGGTATGGAACCAGAAACGGAAGCCCGGGTGGATCTGCGGAAGTACGATCAATCTGGGTTTGATCGGGGAAAGCCGGGATGGTTTATTTTGCTGTGGTGGCTGGTGCAGGCGATCGCTTTTCCCCTCACCCCCCACCCGTTTAATGGGATTCGCTGTTGGATTCTGCGGCGGTTCGGAGCTCAAGTGGGGCGAGATGTGATTATCCGCCCCACCGCCCGAGTCACCTACCCCTGGAAAGTGGCGATCGGGGATTACAGTTGGATCGGGGATGATGTCGTATTGTACAGCCTCGATCGCATCGAAATCGGCAACCATTGCGTGATTTCCCAAAAGTGCTATTTGTGTACGGGTAGCCACGATATTCAAGATCCCGCTTTCGGCTTGAAAACGGCTGCGATCGCGATCGCCGATGGAGTTTGGGTGGCGACGGATTGTTTTGTCGGACCCGGGGTAGCGATCGGGGCCAATACCGTTGTAGGAGCGCGATCGAGCGTCTTCGGCGACTTACCTCCCAGCCACATCTGCTTCGGAACCCCCTGCCGCCCCCATTCCCCTCGGAATATGGAGGAGAAAAAACCGGGTTTCTAGGAGGGTATTTGTTCCCCTTTTCACCGGACAACTCCTGTTAATTAATGGCTTTTCCAATATATTCCTCGTGGCGAGATGCAATATCGTTATGTTCAGCGCTTAATGTGCCGAACAGTGCGGCAAGTGGATCGTCCGGTTGTGTAGCTATAGCGCTGGGGTGTGGGGATGGGAACAACAAGGGGCTCCATCCCCTTATTTATTGTTACCCTTTCCGGAACTGTAAACGCGCGATCGCGATACCTGCGATAACCCCTCGAATGAGAAACGGATGATCCCCCATTATCCCCCTTCGATCCCCCCCCGCCCCCATCCCCCCCTACCCCCCTTTGTAAGGGGGGAGATAAGGGGGAGCA
>NZ_JAJENU010000433.1:0-14968 GCF_035615495.1 Lyngbya sp. CCY1209
AAACCCTTATAGAAAAGCCGTTTCAGTTTCCGACTCCCTAATACCGACTGCCGAGGACCGCGCGCAGCGCTATAACCCGTAAACTTTAGCTGTCACAGCAATAATATCAAATCCGGTTATCCCCTCCTAAACCTCCCCAATCATCTGAATATGATTTGATCGGGTAGGGACCCCTGGCTTCCGCCCTCCGGAATTGATTCCCAAGCGGTCTTGATATCCAACCCGTTTTGTTCCGGGTATTCAACCGGATTTGTGGTCAATTATCAGGATTTGATATGAGAATGCGATCGCCGTCTTCGGAAATGGGCATGATTAGGATTTTGACCCTATTAACAATTAACAATTAATAATGATTGATTTTAGCCGGAAGCCGCCAGGTAAGTATCGATCAGAGACGCCGACCGGATCGATCGCGCGAAATGATATTCTGCATAGCGTCTCAACAGCCGTTCCACGGCGATCCAAGCCTCCGAATGGTGGGCGCCCCAAACATTCCTCAAATCGGGTTCCGCCAACTGTTGTAAAATCGCCAACCGGTCCGCCGCCAGCCGCGCATCAATTCTGACGGGCACCGTATCCGTCAAATAGCGTCCCGTCCCCTCCGCGACGCGGGATGAGGTGCGATTACCTGATGTCGCCGCCAGTCCCGCCAAATTCACGATCCCCCCCGAGTCGATACTGAACCCCGCCACCCAATTCGGATCGGCGAAATTCGGGATCAGGGGATGTTGGGTGATGCAACATAACTGGACCTGGGGGGCAATTCCCGCCAATGCCAGCAGGTGGAAGATGCCGTGGGTGAGGCAGGCGACGATGGCGATCGCATTTTCCGGCGTGGGAAGATTCGGAAGCTGTTCGAGGCGGCTCAAATGTTCTTCTAAGAGTAGGAATAATTCCGCCTGCGGCTGTTCGCTCAACGCCTGACTCAGCACCAATTCCGCCAAATATTGACCCGCCGCCAACTTGCCCAAATTCTTAGAAAGTCCGCTGTGGGAATTGACGATATCCGCCTGGGTGATTTTGTCGAGCGATCGCCCTTTCGCGATCAAAAATTGGTTGACCACAAATAAGCCAATCCGGCCCCCCAGGCGCGATCGCGACTTCCTCGCCCCCGGCGCCGCCACCCGGATCAGGCCCAATTCCTGCGTCAAAATCGTCAGCAGGCGATCGGACTCCCCCAACGGCGTCGCCTTCAGGATGATGCCGGTAACTTTATAAGTGCGATTCATTCATTCTCGTCCGTTTTTTCTGTATCTCGCTGGCGGATCAAATCGACACCCCGGGAAGTGCCGAGTCGCGTCGCCCCGGCCAAAACTAATGCGATCGCTTGTTCGTAGGTGCGTATCCCCCCGGACGCCTTGATGCCCACCTGTCCCCGGGAGACTTCCTTGAGCAACCGCACGTCCTCCACCGTCGCCCCGCCGTACCATCCCGTACTGGTTTTCAGGAAAGATACCCCCGCTTCCATCGCCAATTCCGCCGCCAACCGTTTCTCGGCGTCCGTGAGCACCGCCGTTTCCAAAATCGCCTTCACCGTCGCCCCGGTTTCTTCGCAGATTTCCGCCAATTCCCGGTGTACCGCCTCGGTATCCCCCGACTTCAGCAGGCCCAGGTTGATGACGACATCCAACTCCGTCGCCCCGTTTTCCACCGCTTCCAGGGCTTCGTAGAGTTTGACGGCGGAGGTCGTCGCCCCGCAGGGAAACCCGATGACGGTGCAGACTGCGGGGGTTTTGTTTTGCAGAAATTCCCGCGATCGCCGCACGAAACAGGGGAAAATGCAGACGGAGGCGAAATGGTAGCGATCGGCTTCCCCGCAACACTGGTCGATCTGCTGGGGGGTGGCGGCTTGATTTAATAGAGTATGGTCGATCAGGGGGGCGATATCGATGTCGGGGTGGGATTCAAATGGCATTGGGTCGAGTGTTTGGGAGAGTACGGGGCGGGCGATCGGGGTCGCCGACGCTCACGGGGCAACATCACTGATTATATGCAACTGCGGCAGATCTTGTGATGCCAACTGAAATTTGTCCGAGCGGGTGTAAATATCTTCCAAACTGAGAAGGTGATAAATGAATTGACCTTGTTGAATTTCCGGATAACTTTTCAGACGTGCCAAAAAGCCACTATTTTTTCGGTCAATGTAACCGACTCCAGCCAGCATAATTCCGATTTGAGCTTCAGACTTTTTTAAACCCGCATAAAAATTGTCGGCAAATTCGGCACCGAGGGGATGCTGAGAGAGTTTGCATTGGAAATAAACGAAGCGATCGGCCACCCAACCATAACCGTCAACCAGACCGTCTGCCCCTCCGGGACCCGGTGTCAATCCCAGCATTTTAGCATAGGCTTGTCCGGCTCGTTGTTTGGCTTCGGGACTCGCCCTCGTTTTGCTATTAATAATTGCCCGCAACTGCACTCCATCCATATATCAGATCCGCTTGTTTGACCACCAATCGATCTTCCCCCAGCTCCCCGTGGGGGCAACCGTCTCGAGTTGCCCGATGTTTGAGTATTGAACCGGATTTGATATAACTACCCTATTTTATTGAGTTCGATCAATCGCAGGTATAAAAACTCGATACCAAGAAATGCACATTCGGAGACATCAGACAGCAAGTCTTGCTGTTTGAGTTCCTCAACAACGTTTCCACTCAACTCGACAGGTTGGGTAAAATGATCGGAGTCAGGAATTTTCTCTTGTGGATAACCTCCGATCTGTCGAATTTCAA
Organism: Lyngbya sp. CCY1209; assembly: GCF_035615495.1. Lineage (GTDB taxonomy): Bacteria > Cyanobacteriota > Cyanobacteriia > Cyanobacteriales > Microcoleaceae > Limnospira. The sequence continues at coordinate 2,733 of NZ_JAJENU010000433.1, forward strand.
TCTGCTTTTGTTGAGCATAAGAAATGATCGACTGAATCGAAGCGTGTATCAAATCATCTGTTGCCAGACCCAAAAAATTGATCAGATCTGTCAATTTATCATTCATGGCACGGGGAATTTTGACAAGTACAGTGTTTTCTGTCATTTCAGAATCAGTAGCTGTACGACTTTCACGATTTTGATGGGCAATCTCATGGGCTCTTTGACTCGGACCGTTCATTGTGTCCTTGACAGTGGAAGCTCGATCTGAGGATACAGGTGTATTGACAGGTTGATGATTTTGAGTTGACATAATTTAGTTGACCTCCGGTATTTTTTTGTCCTTAATTAAGTTAATGAAATAAGATTTTGTGTCCGCCAAATTGGGATATTCCCAAATCAGATTTTTTTCCTTCAAAGCTTTGCGGATCTCTTTATCAAGAGATTGCATCGGCACACAAATTTCAATCTCAATATCAGAAAATAGACGAATATCTACCTCGGCTTCTATTTCCTCAATTTCAAGTCCCAAAGGGGCAATTTTAACGGTCGGATTATAATCAATTCCAGAATCTCGCTGAAACCTAATTTCACGTTCTAAGTCTTCTAAAAAAATCGGGATATCTTCAGTGGCATGGGACTGTGATTCGGCAATGGGGACGAGGAATATATCTGGGAGGGTGTTGTCCAGAAGTGTCAGGGCATCTTCGGGGGGGGCATCAGCATCGATTACCACAAAATTGTACTGTTTATATTCTCTTTTGGTGATTGGCTTAAATCGAGCTCCTTTGGATTGGGGTGGATTCCACCATAAGTCTAAGCGATGGGGAAAAGATAACCTGGCTTGATTTGGACTCGGCCGTTGTCCGGCAAAAAATTTCCAGGAGTCCGGCCGAGAATCACAGTCCATGAGAAGGACTTTTCCGGGGGTTTGCTCGGTCAGGATGCGTGCAATATGGACGGCAACTGTTGTTTTCCCAGCTCCTCCTTTGGTGTAGTTGCACAAAATGACGCGAGTTTTCCGATCCATAATTGTTTTGGCGACTCAGTGGGTAGGTCTAAGTTGAATTATAGCGCTGCGCGCTGGGGTGTGGGGTGTGCTCGGTGGGGTGTGGGGAAGGGAAATCCCCTTTTCATCAGGGTTTCGAGGTTTTTCCCCCTCTTCGGAACTGTAAACACGCGAGCGCTCATTGCTATAGATATCGTATCAATTATACCCATCTGCTCTATTTTACTTCCTGGCACAATCAATGTCAACTGGTTCGGCATTCCATCGGAGGCAATATTATCCACCGGCCAGGTGGATTGACAATTGATGAAAATGATTGGTTTGGGCGCGTCTTTCCCGATTTCCTCGACTATTAAAAATCGAAAAACTAAAATTGTCCGTAACTGGGCAATAGGGTCAGTTGAAACCAGTATTTAAACAAGACTTTGACGGTTTCTTGCATTTCCGATAGGCCCATCGGTTTGAGGATGTAACTGTTGGCACCGTACTCGTAACAAGATTGGATGTCGTGGGGACTTCCCGATGTGGTCAAAACGACGATCGGCAGCATCCGCAATTTCGGGGTTTGTTTGATGCATTTTATGATTTCCCGGCCGTCCGTCCCCGGCAAGTTCAAATCGAGTAAGATGGCTGCGGGTAAAGCCGCATCCAAGCTTTCATATTCTCCTTCGCGCCGCAAATAATCCAACGCTTCATCTCCATCTTCAAAGCGCAGAAAGTTGTAAGTCGCGGGGATTTTTTCTTCCTTGTACAACTGGCCGGCTATCCGCATAAAAGTATAAAAATCTTCGTCGCTATCTTCGATTAAAACGACGACCGGATGGGTGAGATCGTCCCACGGGGATTCAAGGAGATTTAACATCGATCGCTATCTGATTCTAAAATGATATTGAGATGGGACTGGGGTAGGGTAAATAAAAAGGTCGTGCCCTGTTTGTAGACGGATTCGACCCAAATTGTGCCGCCGTGTCGCTCGACAATTTTCTTGACGATGGTTAATCCGGCGCCGGTTCCCCCGCCGTATTTGCCGGCGGCGTGCAACCGTTTGAAAATGCGAAACACCGATTCGAGATGGCGATCGCGGATGCCGATGCCGTTGTCTCGGACGTAGAGCGTCACCATTTCAGATTCCGGAACCGGGGATTCCTGCCAGCCGATTTCGGCGAATTTTTCGCTATTATTATTATACTTGAAAGCGTTGGAGATCAGGTTGGAAAAAATTTCCTCGATCAAGACGCGATCGCCCCGGACGGTGGGCAGCGGTCGGGGGATGGAAATGGTGCAGCCGGACCACCGGGGATTCATCTGAAATATTTCGACGCTTTCCGAGAGCAATTGATTCAGGTCGATGGGTTGCATTTGCAGTTCCTGCCGCCCCAGCCGGGAAAACTTCAGCAGGGAGTCGATCAGCGATTCCATCCGCTTCGTCAGCCGCACCAGGGTCTGCAATTTTTCCGCCCCGTCTTCTTGCAGGGCATCCTGATAATCTTCTAACAAAAATGTGGCGTAATTGTGAATCCCCCGCAGGGGTTCTTTCAGATCGTGGGAGGCGATGTAGGCAAACGCATCCAGTTCGCTGTTGCTGCGTTCGAGTTCACAATTGATGTGGGCTAGTTCGTCCGCCTGCCGCAGGACGATATCGACGATCGCCTGTCTCAATTCTACCGCCCCTTCAATTTCGCAGGGCAGCCAGGGACTCGACTGGTGGCGGACGATTTCTTTCCAAGCCTCGAAGGACTCGCGGGGAAAAATGGTCAGACTGCCGTCGGCTTCCACCCGCTTCGGTTTGTCGGGATTTCCCGCCCAGGTGACGGTTTGAACCATTTCGGGGCGGAACCAGAGGACGTACCGGTGCTGGATTTTCGAGATCGCCATCGCCAACAAACCGCTGGCAATACCAGAATAAGTTCGAGCCGCCGGGTAGAGCTCCGGCAGGGAATTCGTGACGAACAAATCGCGATCGAAGCGATCGCTCAACCAGTCCACCAGGGGCGAAATCTCCTCCGGGGCGGGGGTTTGACCGAACGGGGCGATCGTCTCTTTTTCGCAGACGATGACACCGGAAGCCCCCGTCAGTTGCAAGAGACTTTCCGGGTTAGCCGTCAGTTCCGCGACAAAATCCGCCGCCCCCGTCAGCCGTTCCACAAACTGGGCTTGGATGTCCTTCAGGTGCAATTTGTACGTCAGATTTTCGTTGGCTTCTTTCTGCCCCAATTCCGTGGACATCAACTGTCCCAAAAACTCGGCGTGGGTGCGGATTTCGTAGGGGACAAATTTGGGGGTTTCGTGGTGGCAGGCAATCAACCCCCACAGCCGATTTTGGCGGATCAAAGAAATGGACATCGACGCGGCGACGCCCATATTTTTGAGATATTCGATGTGGATGGGAGACACCGATCGCAACACGGAATAACTCATGTCCAGGGGCGCGGAAATCTCTTCCGTCCCAGCCAGTAACCCGACGGGTTGATAATTCACGTCGGGAATCAAACGCAGCCAATTTAAGGTGTAGAGATATTTAGCCTGTTTGGGAATGTCGGAGTCGGGGTAGTGCAGGCCCAAAAAGGGATCGAGATCCGCCTTTTTATTTTCGGCGATCACCTGACCGTCTCCGGCCTCGTTGAAGCGGTAAATCATGACGCGATCGAACCCGGTGAGGTTGCGGACTTCCCCGACGATCAGATCGCAGAGTTCCGCCAAATTTTCGGTTTTCTGAATTTTGCCGAGGGCGTTTTTGACCGGGCGGTAAAATTGGAAAAAATCCCCATTCTCGCCGCCCTGCGCGGGTTCGAGTTCCAGCACGATATCGCCGCCTGGGGTGCGGTGGACGATGCCGTTGAAAGACCGGGAAAAACCGGACGCCGCCGCGAATTCCAGCCCCAGGGGATTGGCTTCCTCGAAGTTCCGCTCTAAACAGCCGCAGATGGCTTTGATACCGCCACCATCCAGCAGTTCTTCTAAAGGCCGATCGCACAAATCCGCCGGGTCGATGCCGAGGATTTTATCTGTATTTTCGCTGACCTGAATCATCCGAAAATCGGGTTCGGAGAGGACGAATAACAGACCGTGGGGCTGAATCGCACCGGGAATCTGGATCGGTTCGCGATCGCAGTTGGTCAGGTTGACGGCTTCCATTTCATTCATTATCCTCGGTGCGATAATTTCCCATTTCTCACTTTACCTGAAAGAAGGCATTTTGGGGGGGTGGGAACCCGAGCGACACCCGCAGAAGCGAATTTTTTTTTAAAAAAATTAAGAAATATTAAAATTTTCGCTTTTTTTTGGGAAAAGGGTTGCTTTTGGGCTTGACTTTTCCTATAATTTTAGATAATGGGAATATTGACAAAAATAATATTTTGGCAACCACTCCCATTATGGGGGTTTATGTCAATAGTTTACCGCGAATCGCCACCCCCTGTCAACCCCATTTATATCAAATCCGGTTGAATGCCCGGAACAAAACGGGTTGGAGATCAAGACCGCTTGGGAATCAATTCCGGAGGGCGCAAGCCAGGGGCCCCTACCAGCTCCAATCATATTCAGATGATTAGAGAGTTACATCAGATCCGGTTAATTGCTCAGACATTGAGAGGATCGAGAATTTGGGGAGAAAGATGAACAATCCGACTCCCGACTCCCGACTCCCGACTCCCTCGATCTCAGTTGTTTTGTGGTCAATTATCAGGATTTGATATTAGTCATCCCGTCATCCGAGTCAGTAAAGGAGCGGCGCCGAGGAGAGTTTGGGTGTAGGGATGTTGGGGATGATTAAAAATCGCCTCAGTTTCGCCGAGTTCGACAATTTTACCGGCGTTCATCACCGCGATGCGATCGCACAAAAATCGCGCCACCCAAAGATCGTGGGTGATAAACAAATAAGTGAGATTAAATTCCCGTTTCAAATCCAACATCAACTGCAAAACCTGGGCTTGGACGCTGGCATCCAACATACTCACCGGTTCGTCACAGATCACCAACTTGGGGCGAGTAATCAAGGCCCGAGCGATCGCCACCCGCTGCTGTTGCCCCCCCGAAAGTTCTCGCGGGTAGCGGTTATAATACATTTCCACCGGCTTCAAACCGACGCGATCGAGCATTTCCAAAACCCACCGCTTCGCCTCGGGCAACGTCGCCATTTTGTGGATCAAAAGCGGGTCCGCGATGCCCCGCCCCACCGTCATCGTCGGGTTCAGACAGGCATTGGGATCTTGAAAAATCATCTGCATCTCGCGGCGGAGCGATCGCACCTCCCGGAGGGATAACGGCGTCAGATCCCGCCCCTCCAATTCCACCGTTCCGGAAGTGGGGCGCACCAACTGCAAAATCGTCCGGGAGAGGGTACTTTTGCCGCACCCGGACTCCCCCACCAGGCCGAAAATTTCCCCCGGAAACAAATCGAAACTGACATCATCAACCGCCCGGATCGATCGCTTTTCCCGGGAAAACAACTGCTCGATCAATCCCCCTTCCAAACTATAATATTGTTTGAGATGTTCCACCCGCAACAGGGGTTTTTCAATGTCCGGTTTTTGCCGGTTATCTACAATTTCGATATCTTCCCTTTCCGATTTGCCGTGGACGTGCAGAGCCGCCTCCAAAAGCGATCGCGTATATTCATGTTGGGGAGACTTCAACACCGCATCGGTTTCCCCGATCTCGACAATTTTTCCCTCATACATCACCGCCACGCGATCGCAATATTCCCCCACCATCGCCAAATCGTGGGAAATCAACAAAATCGCCGTCCCCCGTTCCCGACACAATCGGGTTAATTCTTGCAAAATCTGCGCCGATACCGTCACATCCAAACTGGTGGTGGGCTCGTCAGCGACGATCAGTTTCGGATCTAATAATAACGCCAGAGCGATCGCCACCCGCTGCCGCATCCCGCCGCTGAACTCGTGGGGATATTGGGACCAGCGGTCCGCCGGAATCTGCACCGCTGCCAACGTCGCGATCGCCCGTTCCTTGGCCCCGGACCGGGAAAGCTGCGGCTGGTGGGCTCTGAGGGTTTCGATGCAGTGTTCCCCGATGGTCATCAGGGGGTCGAGGCGCGTCATGGGATCTTGAAATACCAAGGCCACCGCCTCCCCCCGAAACCGCCGCAACTCCTCATGATTCAACTCAAAAACCGACTTGCCCCCGAACGTCACCCGCCCTTCGATATGGCTGGATTCCGGCAACAACCGCATCGCCGCCCGCCCCAAGGTGGACTTCCCGCACCCGGACTCCCCCACCAGACCCAGCCGTTCCCCCGGTCGCAGCGTCAAGGAAACGCCGTCCACCACCCAACTCGGCGCGACGTCAAAACTCGGGTAAGCCACCCGCAGGTCTTCGATACAAAACAGAGAATCGGACATGGAAAATAATTGATAATTGATAATTGATAATTGATAATTAATGATTAATAATTGATAATTGTCAATTTTTCCCTACACCCCACACCCTACACCCCACACCCTACACCCCACACCCTACACCCTACACCCTACACCTTAATTCTCTGCGTCATCGAGATCGATCGCACCCAGAGCCTTCAGAGTAGCCCGCTGGGCGGGGGTGATGCCGGTGACGCCGGTGATATTCATGCCGTCATAGGGTTTGTCGGTGCGGAGGATCTGCAGGCATTCCCCCGTCGCCACGTCCCAGATCCGGATCGCCTGGTCGTGGCTGCCGCTGGCCAGTAGGGAACCGTCGGCGTTGCCGTGGACGGACCAGACGGGGCTGGTGTGGCCGGCGTAAGTGCCCGCGTTCTCCCCGGTTTCGATATCCCAGAGACGCACCGTCAGATCGTCGCTGCCACTCAAGCATAATTGACCGTCCGGACAGATGAGCAAACCCTGGACGCGATCGATGTTGCCCTCCCAGGTGTGGGTGCAGGTGCCCGTCTCCAGGTCCCAGAGTTTGACGGTGCGATCGTAGCTTCCCGTCGCCAACCGGGCGCCGTCGGGGGCGAACATCAGCAGGTGGATACGGTGGGTGTGGCCTTCGAGAACCCGGATACAGTCCCCCGTTTCGACATCCCACAGGCGGGCGGTTTGGTCGTTGCCGCCGCTGGCGAGTCGGCGGGAGTCGGGGCTGAATGCGATCGCCCCCACCCAGCGATCGTGACCTTCCAGGGTCTGCAGACATTCTCCGGTCTGCACGTCCCACAATTTTACCGTCAGGTCGTCGCTGCCGCTGGCTAATAGTAAACCGTCGGGGCTGAACGCCACCGCCTGGACGCGATCGCCGTGTCCGTGGAGGGTTTTGAGACATTCCCCCGTCCGCACGTCCCACAATTTTACCGTCCGGTCGTAGCTGCCGCTGGCCAGGGTGCGGCCGTCCGGAGTGAAGGCGACGGACCAGACCCAATCCCCGTGACCCGGACACCGCCGCAGACAGCGGCCCGTTTTCACGTCCCAGATCCGGACCCGGCTGTCGTCGCTGCCGCTGGCCAGGGTGCGCCCGTCCGGGCTGAGGGCGAAGGACCAGACCTGGTGGCGGTGTCCCCGCAAGGTCCGCAGGCGTTGGCCGCGATCGATGTCCCACAACTGAACCACCTGTTCTTCCCCCCCCGTGGCGAGATATTGCAGGTCGGGACTCAACGCCAGGGAGGAAATTTGGGTGTCGAAGCCGGGGAGGGTTTTTTCGCAGTATCCCTTGCCGACGTGCCAGATTTTCACGGTTTGGTCATCGCTGCCGCTGGCGAGGAGGCGGCCGTTGTCGCTGAAGGCCATCGCCCAGACGGAATCCTGGTGGCCTTCCAAGGTGTGGAAACACCGGCCCATCTGCACGTCCCAGAGGCGGATGGTTTGATCGTCGCAACTGCAGGCGATCGCCCGCCCCCGGGGTGAGGAAATATCCTCTTCAAACTGGCGGGAAACCACGAATGTGACCGTCCAATTCCAACTGCTGTCCCCCACGAACGTCCGCTCGCATTTCCCCGTCTCCACGTCCCACAATTTCACGGTGCAGTCTTCGCCGCTGCTGGCGAGGGTGCGGCCGTCGGGGCTGAAGGCGAGGGAGCGGATGCTGTCCTCGTGTCCGCATAGCTGGCGGATGCAGGTTCCCGTTTTGACATCCCAAATAGCGATGATTTCGTCGTCGCCGCCACTGGCGAGGAGGCGGGAATCGCAACTGAAACAGACGCAGGAAACGCCCCCGTCATGGAGGGAGAATCGGTTCAGACAGTCGCCGGTTTCGACCCGCCAAAGTCGGACGGTGCGATCGTCGCTGCCGCTGGCGAGGAGGGTGGCGTCGGAGTTAAATGCGATCGCCCGCACCCGGCCGACTCGCCCCTGAAAAGCCCGCAACTGTTGCCCGTCTTCGACACTCCAGAGGACGATGCGCCCCTCGCCGTCTCCGGTCGCCAATTTTCCTTCGATTCCGAGGGCGACGACGAGGGAATTTCCCAGAGTTTTTGCGAAGACGGAGCGGCTCAAATCAGAGCCGGAAAAATTGACATTTTGCAGGTTCGCATCTTGGAGGTAAGCCTGCCAGATCGTCAGGTCGGAAAAATCATAATTTGCTAGGTCGATATCGAATTGATTGCAGAGGTTGATCAAATTGCCGCCGGCGTATCCCATCCGGTCGTGTTGGGAAACAGAAAAATGCTCGATTTCCGGTCGTTTGATTTGGTCGAGTAGGCTGTTAAATTTGCGCTCCAGTTCTCTCCGCAGCGGGTAGCGATCGGCGAGGCGGCGGACGATGGGTTGCAATATGACGCGGTTTTGGCTTTCTAAAATATAGTCTTTTGCCTGGGATTTGAGCAGGGCGTAGCGGTTGAAATTGACTAGGTTTTCGGACTGGAGTTCGGCAACGGTTTGCTCGATCAGCCGCTCGATCATGTATTCCATGACCACGGGTTGTTGGGTGAAGCGGGTGGCATTTTTTTCGATCAGCGATCGCCGGCTCAGGGATTCGAGGGCCTCGATAATTGACCGGGGATACATCAGGGACAGCAGGTCTTTTTGGAGCTCCGCCATCGTCACGGGCTCCCGGTTGATCGCCAGCCAGTACATCAGTTCTTGTTCCACCGGGGACAGGCGGCTGAGTTGCTGTTCCAGAAGATCCCGGATGTCCCCGAAGATGGCGGTTCCCTGGTGGATTTGGTCGAGAAAAATGCCGATATCTCCCCCGAAGAGATCGCAGATGGTGGTGGTGACAATTTTGATGGCGAGGGGATTTCCGGCGTAGCGTTCGATCAGGGGGCGCCATTGTTCGGGGGAACCGGAAATTTTTTTGTCTCGGAGGATGCCGTGGCAGTCTTCCGGTGGCAATCCCAGCAGGGGGAAGGAGCGGATCGCCAGGTTTCGCCCTTCCAAGGCGGCGATTTCTTTGGGTTTTTCGCGGCTGGTGATCAACAGACAGCTTCGGTGTTGGCTTTCTCCGATTCGTTTGAACAGTTCGCCGTAATTTTCGTAGCCGGAATGGTAGCGTCCGGCCCGATCGCCCCCCTGTAAAATGGATTCGGCGTTATCTAAAATCACCAGACAGTGGCGCGATCGCAGACACTCGATCAGGACCGAGATCTGGCGGTAGGGGTCGTCGGGCAGGTTGGCGGACACCTCGTCGCACAGAAACCGGATCAGATCCTCGAGAATTTCCGTCAGCGGGGGGGCATTTCGCAGCGATCGCCAGATCAGATAGTCGAATTCGCCCCCGATCCGGCGGGCTAACTGCACCGAGAGGGAGGTTTTGCCGATCCCCCCCATCCCCAGTAGGGCGACGATGCGGCAGTTTTCAGCCAAGATGTAGCGTTTGAGTTCGCCGAGTTCGCGATCGCGCCCCCGAAATCCGGAAATGTCCGTGGCTTCCCCCCAGTCTGCGGCGGGTTCGCCGCCGTCACTCGCCGGGGGAGGGGGTAGGGCGCGATCGACGGGCGCCATCGGTGGCTCATTTTTCTGTCCCCACCGCTCCACAGCCGTCCGAAAGTTGGTTTTGCTGACTTTTTCCTGAAACTCGTCGGACAAAATTTTCCACAGTTTCGGCCCCACGTCCCGTTTCAGGTATTCCGGCGTGCAGCGATACACCAAGGCGATCTCGTGATATTTCTGTCGCTGCCAGGTGCCCTGAATGACCGCTCGTTGGGCGTCGCTCAGGTGTTTTCCGGTTTGGTTAAAAACCGCAGTATCCGTGATTTCGAGCGCCTCTTCAAAATCCATGGTCGAGGAATGCATCCGAATTTACTTTAGTTTAACCTGAAAAATTGTTTTTTTTTGCTCTCCGAGTTGCGCCACCACCGGACTTTAAACCCCGATTTTTCGAGAGTTGCCGGGACTGCCGTCCCGGCGAGTCGGCTCCGTGCCGAGTCGAACCATACAAATTATACCGATGTTTTTCGAGCACTCCCGATTATTTTTAATGGGTCTGCGATTCGGGTAGGTCGGACTTTTAAGCCCGCTATTTTGATCGATCAAGATTTTTGCTATAATTTTTATCGGCAAATGTCCTCCGACTTCGCCACCGGTTCACCGGCTCCTTTTTCCTCAATTCTTAACAAGGGCTTTTGGCTCCCCGTTTAGAGTTGATGAATCGGGCGATCGCTAATTTTATCTGGGGAATCTGTTGGCACTTCTCCCCAATCCCCATCGCCCATATCAGTCCGAGAAAGGGCGTGAAATACAGTCGAGTCCCCCCAAACGCTTTGAGAGGACTCGTCAACGGACGCGATGATGTTTGACATGGTAGATAACCCTTGTTAACCCATGCAGGTTTTTAAATCTCCTTTAAACAGACGCTCAACTCGGAAATTTCAACCCGAAGCTAGGCGACGTAAGATGATGACGTCAGCGGCATCGGATTTCGGGTCGCCTCCCGAGACGGGGACCCGGACTGATGCTGGGATTTCAGATCCGGGGTGTTCCCGAACTGTTCGAGCCAATCAAAAATTTTGTCCAATTGTTCTAACGTCACCAGCCCGTACTGCCACAAAATCATCGGGAGCTGGCCTGATTCTTGCTCGGGGTGCCGGAGGGCCATTGCGATGGAGGAGGCGGGGATCGCCAATTCCCAACGTAAAAACTGGATCAACTGGGCTTGTTTGGTGGAGATCATTGATATTTTCCTGCATGAATGTCGAAAAGGATTTGAAATTTGGGATATTAACTGCCAGAACGGGACTGGATGTTAATTTCCACCGTCCTAATCTTAGCGTCTAGAAAGGTAAGTTCAGTGACAGAACACACCTTAAGATTGTGATTTATTGCAGAAATTTCAGTGATCTTGGTCACGCATTGGTATCGGTGTCTCCAATCCCTCAATCTCTGTCCCGGGGGTGATTCCAAAAGCCGCAGATTCGGTTTTTGCGTAAGTTTATCATACCCGCTTCTCGACCCACCTCGGTATAATCACGGAGATTTTTTTAACAAAACTTGACGTATTGAAGATTCATCAACTTTTATCGCGATGATGATTAATTCTGAAGTGTGCCGGACGGAGGTGACGTCCTTCGCCTACCGCCCCCCCCAATCGGCTTTCGGCGCCCGCCGGATTCTCGTCAAACCCAATTTGGGCTACCCAGTCGGCCCCCCGGTGACGGTGAGTTTGGGCGTTTTGGGGGCTGTGTTGCGGGGGTTGAGGGCCGCGGGTCCCACCGCCGAAATCGCGATCGTCGAGGGGGTCTGTTCCCCTGTGTCCCTCCCGGAAATCGTCCGCCGTCTCGGGGTGGAATCGCTATTGGACGCGGGAATGGTGATTTTGGACGCCGACACCCTGCCCCTGGCAGAATACCCGAATGTGTCCCCCAAACCCGTCAGGTTCCCCTCCATGTGGGCCCCGGCAATGTTGCGGGAGGTGGACTCTCGGATTACCGTCGGTGCCCTGAAACGCACCCATTTGAAGGGAGAACCACTGATTTCGGCCTCTGTGAAAAATCTCTACGGCCTGTTTCCGCGATCGCACTACCGGGCCAGAAGTCCCAATTCCCGGGGACAGCTTCACCGTCCGTCCGTGCCCCGGGTGTTGCAAGATGTCTATTTCTGCATCGGACATCTCTTTGACGGGGCGGTGGTGGACGCCGATCGCAAATTGATCAGTCCCAATTGGAAACCCGATCGCGGCCAAACCGTGGAGGTGGGCCAAGTGTTCTGGGGCGACGACCCCATCGCCGTCGATCGCCTCGCCTGCGAGGTCGCCGGGGAGCCGGTTCCGGACTATTTGGAGGCGATTGAAGAAATTAGGGTGTAGGGTGTAGGGTGTAGGGTGTAGGGGCGAATGGCGTTCGCCCTCCGTATATTTTCCAAAAAAATGGGCAACCCGAGATTTT
>NZ_JAJENU010000434.1:0-1698 GCF_035615495.1 Lyngbya sp. CCY1209
GCCGTGTGAGGTGAAAGTCTCATGCACGCTTGGAGAATGGGAGGGGGAGAAGGTGACTTCTCTCTCGACCCCTAATATTCTCGACCTCAACCGATGCTGAATTCGCCCCGTCCGGACGGAAGTCAATATAGGACTGGCAGGGTCAATCAATCGCACAGTCGATATCCGACGGGGCGATCCCCCCAGTCGAACCCGAGCTTCTTTCGAGTCCAATTTTGAATTTCTACCTTCCAAACCGATGAGCATACGCGGCATTGATGTTTCCGACTACCAACCCAACATTGATTGGAAAGCGGTTGTCAACTCCGACATTTCCTTCGCCTTCATCAAAGCGACCGAAGGAGCCGGGTTTGTCGCCGAGGTGTTTGAATCCTATTGGCAACAGACGAAAGCCAACGGCTTGATCCGGGGGGCCTATCACTTCTTCCGGCCCGCCAGCGACGTCAAGGGACAGATCGACAACTTCCTGAAAACCGTCTCCCTCGAACCCGGAGATCTGCCCCCGGTGTTGGATATCGAAACCACCGACCAACTCGACGCGGCCACCGTCTGCGATCGCGCCCAGGAGTGGCTCGACGGGATCGAAGCGCGGACGGGATTTCGGCCGATCGTCTACACCTACCCGGGATTTTGGCAAAAACTCGGCACCGATCGCTTTTCCGACTATCCCCTCTGGATCGCTCACTACACCCAGGCCGAACAACCCGCCATCCCCGGAAAGTGGACGACTTGGGTGTTTTGGCAGTACACCGACCGCGGCACCGTAGCCGGGATCAACGGCGGGGTGGACATCAACCTGTTCGAGAGCGTCCTGAAAGGCGCCCGGGGTCCCAAAATTGAGAAAATGCAGAAACTGCTCAAAAATCGCGGCTTCGACCCGGGGGTTATCGACGGGATTTTCGGCGCCGGTACCGAAGGCGCCCTGATCGACTTTCAAAAGGCTAAGGCGATCGCCTCCGACGGCATCGCCGACTTGAAAACCTGGGTGGCATTGATGGGACGGGTGGAAAATTTCGTCCCCCCCGAAGGCGAACCGGAACCCGAACCCCAACCCGAGCCGGAACCCCAACCCGAACCCGAACCCGAACCCACCCCCACCATCGAACTCCTCGACATCTGCCGGATCTACCACGGTTCCCCCACCGAAGACAAAGCCCTGGAGTGGCTGCAACAGCAGATCGGCCAAGAAGACCTGCTGGAATTCGCCCGCCGGTGGCGAAATCAGGCCACGCCCCAAACCCGCTCCATCAAACTGCTGGACGTGTGCCGGTATTATCGGGACCTGCCCAGTCAAAACGAGGCGTTGCGGTGGCTGCAGCGACAACTTCCCGTCTCCACCCTTCTGGAATTCGAGCAGAAGTGGAATGCCGTCCCCGAAGTCCAAGTGGATATCAAATTGCTCGACGTCTGCAAATACTACGGCGGCCTTTCCACCCAAAAAGAGGCGCTCGAGTGGCTGCAATCCCAAATTCCCCCGGAGACGATCGCCGAATTTGCCCGCTTGTGGCGCCGCCCGACTCCCCGGTAGTCCCGGCGGAGGGAGCTTCGGTCAAGCGGAGGGAGCTTCGGTCAAGCGGAGGGAGCGGAGAGGAATTTTCATTCATTCAGCTCAACCGCTTGGGAATTATAGCAACGAGCGCTCACGTGGTTACAGTTGAAATGGGGTCAGAAATTTTCAAACCCTTATAGAAAAGCCGT
>NZ_JAJENU010000435.1:0-2252 GCF_035615495.1 Lyngbya sp. CCY1209
TCTCCGGGTCGGTTGAATGGGGTATTATTCAAACAGCAACTCCGCCGCCTGTTCCACCCGGGCGATCGCATCCACGCAGCGGGGCAAATTGGACAGGGGGACGATCGCCTGTCCGGGAAAGCGATCGCCCGGAATTTCCCGACCGGGTTCGGCTCGGTTGTGGAGGATATAATTTTGGGCGATATCTTTATTTTCCACCGCCCGGATCAGCCGATCCGCCTCCGCGAGCACCGCCTCCCGGTTCTGCACGACGCCGATAAATTCGGTATATTCCGGGTCTTGCAGGTGTTTCTGGGCCTTCACCACCCGCTGGCGGAGCGATCGCAGCCTTCCCATAAACTCCACCCGCCCCAATACATCCTGATACTTGATCCACAGCTTGAAAATCCAAGCCAGCCAGTCGCTCATCGCTGTGGGCACCTCCAGAAACCGCAGCAGGTGGCCGGTGGGCGCCGTATCCAAAATTATCAAATCTTGGTCGCCGCTTTCGAGCAACTCCATCACCTCCACCAGGGACAGCATCTCGTCGAGTCCCGGCAAGGACTGGGAGACGATCCGCCGCCACGCCTCGGGGCCGTAGGCCAATTTCAGGGAACTGGACTCGTCCGAGTCCCCCCCCATCATTTCGGCCAGTTCCCACAGGTAATCTTCGCGAAATCGGTCCAGAACCCGGTCGGGGTCAATTTCCTGGCCTTCGAGGTTGTCCGCGATCGCGATCGCCCCGTGTCCCAAAGACTGCCCGAAGGCGTCCCCGAGGGAGTGGGCCGGGTCGATGGAGACGATGCGGATGTGGCGATCGGGGTGTCGGTGGGCCATCCCCCAGGCGATCGCCGAGGCGACGGTGGTTTTCCCCACCCCGCCTTTACCGCCGACGATCAGCAACCGCCGCCCCACCGCCAGAAAGTCGGGGAATTTGGGGGCGTCGGGGAAAGTGGCGGTTGGCGGCATTTGACTCGTCGCCTCCGCTTCCACGGCCCATTTCTCCTCCTTCCCCAGCAATTCCGCCTTGGAAAATAGGGCATCGAGGGATTGGACCCCCAAGGGTTCTTCGGGGAGTTCTGGGACGAGAAATAGGGGTTTGTCCCCGGCGAGTTCGACGAATTGGGCGAGGAGTTGTTGCTGTTCCCGGTAGCGATCGCCGTCTTGGGTTTCGGAGACGATGTGGTTGACGAACAGCCCCCCCACGGGGATTTTCAGGGTTTCGAGGGCGTCGAGGAAGCGTTGGGTTTCGACCCAACTCATCGGTTCCGGGATGGCGACGGCGAAGCAGGCGGTGTGGGCTGCGTCTTGCAGCCGATTTCGCCCGGAGGCGAGTTGGTCCCGCATTTCTTCCAAAAAGGTGTCCGCCTCGTCGCGGCGGTGTTGTCCGGTCAGGGAGCGGCCGATGGTGCGATGTTTTTCCTGGAATAGCTCCAGGGATTCGAGCAGGTTGTCCAAAAAGTCCATCAGCCCGAACAGGTTGAGGGCGTGGCCGCTGGGGGCCATGTCCACGACGACGCGATCGACGGCGTTTTCGTCGAACAGCCGCTGGATTTCCAAGAGTCCCATCAGTTCGTCCACCCCGGGCCATTCCAGGTCCCAGACGGGGGTGAGATCTTCCCCTTCGACGAAGGAGCCCCGTTCCACCAGGAGTTGCAGGGTGTCGCCGTAGCGGTCCTTGAAGTCCTTGAGGAGGAGGTGGGCGTCGAGAGCCCGGACCTGTAGGTTGGGGAGGGGAACAAAATCGGAGCCGGCGGCGACTGGGAGAGCGAGATCCTCGACCTGCATTTGGAGGACGTCTCCCAAGGAATGGGCCGGATCGGTGGACAGGAGGAGGATGCGATCGCCGGAAAATTGTCGCGCCCAGTGCAGAGCCAACCCGCAGGCCAGGGTGGTCTTACCCACCCCCCCCTTACCGCTAAATAAGGCCAAACTGAGATTGGGGAAATCTGGCATAAATTTCTATCGCCGGGACATCAATTGCATCTCATTTTTCATCCGCGATCGGTTTTGGAAAGTCGGACGCAGCACCGGACTTTTGTCGCCCTCTCCGAGTCCTGAATCCCCCGTTTTGTGCCCCGAGTATTTTTGACAATCCGACTTGTGCCAATTATCAAAACGCGCTGGTGAGGGCTGGTGGGGCGATCGTCGGGAAATCAAGTCTTTTGAGCGTCCTAAACCCCACGGATGCGGGTTTCTCACGTAAAACTCCTGGGAGGGTTGGAAGCTCCGTGATTGATCGCGGAGAGGAAAACCGACTCAAGCGGCTTTAG
>NZ_JAJENU010000436.1:0-5637 GCF_035615495.1 Lyngbya sp. CCY1209
TTTAAACAGAATTTTAAACGGGCAACCCTATAAGGTTGCCCCCACAGAATTTTAAACAGAATTTTAAACGGGCAACCAGAGACGGTTGCCCCCACGGAAATAGAAATAATATAATGATGAAAAGAATATAAATTGATCAAATATCAAAAACCGGCGATCGCCCTTTAAGAACCGTTTCGCCGGATGCCAATAGCTCCAATTTTGAGGGTATCCAATTTGAGCTAGAGTCTGAGGATAAGTTCAATGGAAAAGTGGTTGAGTGATATTGTTAAAGCATTGATAACAACCTGCAAAATCTCCAGTGGATTGAGTAGATGCATCTTAAGTTAAATTAAGCTCTGATATAAATTTGTCCCAACTCAAGGCTTCAAATTATGGCTGAATGTGGCGACAGGACGGACCCCGAAAATTGAACCTGTTGCCGAATAATTGTTTTGAAGCCAGGGGGAGGCGAAGCGGGAGCAGAGAAAGGCTTGAACAATCAATCAAAAATTGTCCTGGCTCCCCCTGTCATCCTAGCTGTTGCGAGACAGTCCTTTCTTGCCAACCAGCATTCCGCCGACTGCAATCAGTCCCAGCACAGCAGTGGGTTCGGGGATTTCTTGAGAACCGCCGCCACCGGAAGAATCGCCTTCAAAAACGTACAGAGTCGCGTGAGACAAACCGGGGCGGCCAGTTTCCCAGGTGAGATTCTCTAACTGGCTGATTCCGTCGTCAAACAGGTAAGCCGCGTAGCCATTGCCGCCTTTCAGGACAAACGCAAAGGGAGAAGTGGTGAGCGTGCTATCCAAAAAGCTCAGAGTACCGCTGCCTTCGGAAGTTTCTTCGATGGTGAAGAAGTCATTAGAACCGGAGTTGCTGTCAACTTTGTAATCATCCAGATTCCAACCATCGATGACTTCTAGATTTAGATCAGCAAAGAGGGTTGCAACTGCTGTTTCATTATCGTTACCAGATGCATCTCGGCATTCTGTGAATAAATCGCCAAACACGTTAGTCTGACAAACAGCGACGTTGCCACCGCCACCGCCGGGCCGAGCCAATGCACCGGTTGCGGACATCGATACTAAACCGGCAGTCAAAACGGCGGACGCGACAATGTTAGAAAATCCGAATTTCATCTCTGCTCTCCGAAAGTGTGAGGTTTGCTGTGTGGGAGGCGCGGCGCGCTTTCCCTCATCTGTAAACCATAGTAGCGATTCTCCCGGTGAGTGTCCACAGTGTTTTCACGGATTTACAACATCTTTACAGAACGATTGTATCACCTTTAAATTTTTGTAAATTATCCCGAAAGTTATAAAAACAAATTGAAAATTGATGCTTCGATGGCAAGATATAATTTTTTTCTGATTTTATTGAGATTCTAATCATGTCGGGGCATCGAGATGGATTGGGGGGAGAGCTTCGGATTTTTGGGTATAAAAATAAACGCTGTAGATCCGTAAAAATCCAGACATTATAAAGGATAACCGGGCTGTTAAAATTCATCTGTGATCCCGATCGCGATCCCCCTGTGTAAATTTACGGAATATCCCGGCGCGAATGTCAACGACGCCGATATCCGGAGATTGCCGGTTCTCAATATTACACGATTTCCCAGCCCCCAATTCAGTATTTCTACGGACTCGGAATGGCTCCTAACGGCTGGGTTCGCTCAAACCCTGGAGCTGCAAGCCCTTTTCGCCCGATGTCGCCTGGACCAGGACGCCGAAGTTGCCCAACCCCATTGGATCGATGAGGGAGTGCAAAGCTTCCCGCCGCCGCAGTACCTCCGAGAGCGTTCCGCCTTCCCCCCGGGACACGGCCGCGATGCGATCGCCCAACCCGAGGGCGATCAGAAACAAAGCCTGTCGCGTCAACCCCAAGGTTTCCAATCCCAGCGATCGCCCCTTTCGTTCCAAAGCGGTAAAATCCACATGGGCCGTCAAATCCTGCCGCCCGACATATAGATAAGGATCGCTGTGGTGTCGGTGTCGGTAATAAGCCTGGAGCGTCCCTTCCCGGCGGGTGGGGCTGTAGAAGCGATCGGCTTCATATCCGTAATCGATGGTGAGGACAAATCCCCGCTGTAGTTTTCCGGCGACGGTTTCCATCCAGTCCAAAGCCGCCCGGTTCACCTCCGTCCGGTAGCCCTCCGGGTAGGCGTCGGAGAGCAAATCGATGCCCACGAACTGGAAATAGTCCGCCAGTCGGGGGGTGGAGAGTTCCCCGACGACTTCCACAAATTCGCGATCGCCCTTTACGGTGACATAAATTTCCTGTAATTGTCCATCCCGGCGCGTCACCAAATGGACGGGAAACGCATCCACCAGTTCGTTGGAGAAGAAGCAACCCGTCACGGACTTTTCGGTGAGTTCGTCCAAATCGCACCAGCGGATGGTGTCGAAGGGGGCGCCCAACTGCCGGAACCGCTGCTGCTGTTCGGTTTGAAGGGAAGGGGACTTTTCGGCGATCGCGTAATCCAACCCCGGCAATATTTCCGGACAATGCCGTTGAAAGTAACCCACGATATCGGCGGCGAGAATCCCCTGTCCCGCCCCCATTTCCACCAGGGTGAAGGGTTCCGGTTTTCCCAACAGTTCCCACATCTGGGCGAACTGTGTCGCCAATAATTCCCCGAAGTCCCGCCCCAAGTGGGGGGAGGTGAAGAAGTCGCCCCCCGCGCCGATCTGGGGTCGGTGGGTGCTGTAGTAACCCCCTTCGGAGTCGTAGAGAGCCGTTTCCATGTATTCGGCGAAGGTGATCCGGTTCTGGGGGTGGGCGGAAATTTTCTGGGCGATGCGATCGCACACAATCGGGTTGCTCTCGTTGGCGGACTCGACATTCATCGGGAAAAGCGAAATCGATACGATTTATATTATGTATAGCAGCGATCGCCCGGATATTGACAGATTGAGAGTCGCAACCCGCTTTAAAACTCCGAAGTCAAGGCGGTCTTTAATTCCCCTACACCCTACACCCTACCCCCTACACCCGAGCGATCGCGCCCACAAAAATTCGCTGCCAAGTGTTAATTATCAAGGGTCTGAACCCAAACGGGCTTCAACTCCTGATATCTAACCCTTGGCAGCGATCGCGGGTTATGTTTCGGGCGAATTCCCGCAAAATCTAGCTCTTGCGGTAAGGCACCATCGTGGCGATATTGATACTGCCGACGGAAACCCGAGTCACCGTGTTGACGGAGGGCGTCACTTGCTTCGCCATATTCAGGAAGTTTCTCGGATCGCCAGCTTTGGGCTGCTTCTCTTGGGGAACGAACCGGCGAACGGAAGTTTGCCAGATCATTTGAGGGAACCCGAGTTGGTTGCGGTGGTATGCGTCGTAACGCGGGGTCTTCAGGTTGAACGGCGTTTCACCCTCGTTGCGCTGGGGCAGGACCCGGCGACGCTGGTAGGGAACCGTATCGTAGCCGAAGTTGTCGAGGTATTCGTCGCTGTCGAGCAATTCATCGATGAAGCCCCGAACCCCCTTGTTGACGACGACGATCGACCAGGCGATTTTTTCCCGTTCGCTGTAAACGTCGCGGCCGAGGATGCGCTGCACGCACATTTCGACGAAGCGGTAGTTGTTGTTGGTTTGGAAGTTCCGTTCCAAGAAAGGAGCCGAAGTGGCCAACCCGCGAATGAAGTCCCGCACGGTGATCTGACCGAACTTGAGTTGGGACTCCAGGAAGGTTTGGCGGTTGTACTTGAGAATCTGATGTTCACTGAAAATTTGCCGATAGGCCGCCCAGATCAGGGTGTCCCACTCCGATCCGGAAGGCATATTTTCGGCCGTATAAATGATGGGTTGCTCGTCACCCGGAACTTCGTACCCGGCAACCCGAGTATTGAAGCTCGTGGGAGTGTAGCTTAATAAAGGAAGCGCCACCTTATATCTCCTTATTCTCGTTTCGTTTCAATTCTCAATTCCCGCAAATCGGGAAATTGTCTCCTATACAGATTAGGGGATTTGGGCGATCGCAGTCTAATTTTTATGAATCAATGCAATAATATGTAACATTTTGCCGATCCCCGGGAACCGGGAGATGGCGGGTCGCCAAGCCGTTCCGGATTCCCGAACCGGCCGTTTTCCCCAACGTCGCGCCAAATTCGGTAAACTTTTGTAAAGAAGTCTCAACACTTCTCAACTGTATAACGATCGGGCCTTCAGTTGCGGGCCGATCGCCCCGACACGGATCGACATGAACCGAACACTGACACAAAGCCCCGTTACTCCCACACTGGTCCGCCTCACCCTGCCCATGATCTGGGGGGTGTTTGCGATCATCGCCTTCAGCCTCGCCGACACCTACTTCGTCGCCCAACTCGGTACCCGCCAACTGGCGGCGATGAGCTTCACCTTCCCGGTGGTGACGCTGCTGGGGAGCGTGTCGATGGGCCTGGGGGTGGGGGCCGCGTCTGTCATCGCCCGGGCGATCGGGGTGGGGGAGCGCGATCGCGTCCGCCGCCTGACCACCAACAGCCTCAGCCTCGCCCTGTTGCTGGTGGCCCTGCTGGCGATCGCCGGACTGGCCACCATCGACCCCGTATTTACGGCTTTGGGGGCCGGTCCCGACGTCTTGCCCCTGGTGCGGGAGTACATGACCATCTGGTACGGCGGCGTCCTGTTCCTGGTGGTGCCGATGGTGGGGACCAGCGCCCTCCGGGCGGCGGGCGATACGTTCATCCCCAGCGTGATCATGACCGTCGCCGCGTTGGTGAATATCGTTCTCGATCCCCTGTTGATCTTCGGCTTCGGCCCGGTTCCCGGTCTGGGGTTGAAAGGTGCCGCGATCGCCACGGTGATCGGACGGGCCACCACCCTGATCGCCTCGGTGCTGTTCCTGCATTTTAGGGAAAAAATGCTCCTGTGGAAACTGCCCCACCCCAAAGATTTGGTGGCCGACTGGCGACTGGTCCTCCACGTCGGCATCCCCGCCACCGGAACCCAAGCGATCGCCCCCATTTCCACCGCTTTGATCACCGGCTTGATCGCCACCTACGGGGCTCCGGCCGTGGCTGGGTTCGGCATCGCCACCCGGGTGGAGGCCTTCGCGTTAATTGTATTGATGGCATTATCCGCCAGCATCGGCCCCTTCGTGGGTCAAAATTGGGGGGCACAGCGGTACGATCGCGTCTACCGGGCGATCCGAATTTCATTCATTTTCTGCTTAATTTGGGGCCTGTTGTTGACGGTCATTTTGGCCGCCGGCTCAGAACAAATTGCCGCCCAATTCGACACCAATTCGCAAGTTGTCGCGATCGCCTCCACCTACCTCACCCTGGTTCCGATCAGCTACGGCACTCTGGGTCTGATGCTGGTAGCTAGTTCCAGTTTCAACGCCCTCGGGAAGCCCTTGCCCTCCCTGACGATGACCGTCGGCCGGCTGCTGGTTCTCTACGTCCCCCTCGCCTATTTGGGCAGCTTTTTATTCGGAATTACCGGCATATTCGCCGCCGCCTGTTTCGCCAATTTGGTCGTCGGAATCGGGGCCTACTGGTGGACGCAAAAAACTCAAAAAGCGCGATCGGCTGAACCGGTTATTGAGTCGGGAGTCGGTATTAGGGAGTCGGGAGTCGGGAAGATTTAGGATTCCTCTGGGGGCAACTTTATACGGTAGCCCGGGAATAATCGTGGGGGGTGAATAATTGTGGG
>NZ_JAJENU010000437.1:0-956 GCF_035615495.1 Lyngbya sp. CCY1209
TCCCCAATCATCGACCGATGATTTTGGCTGGTAGGGGCGCAAGGCTTGCGCCCTCGGGGAATTGATTCCCAAGCGGTCTCGATATCCGACCCGTTTTGTTCCGGGCATTCAACCGGATTTGATATTATGGTTCGGGATGGATGCTTGGGAGTAGAAACCGGGTTTCTAGGCAACCATCTGGCGGGGAAAGAGAAACTCTCATAGAAACCCGGTTTCTTAATAGTCGCTAAGGGCGAAGAGTCTCCTTTAAGCGGATCGATTTTTCACGTAATTATTAATTTCCCCCAGTATTGGAAACTTAACATTTCGTTACACACAAACTCGAGCAAAAGAGGTATAATTTAAAAAAATATAAAAAAAGCTCGCTGCGCTCGCAAAAAGGGTAAAATAGAAACAGGGCAAAGGGCAAAAGGGTAAGAGCGCTAAGGGCGAAGAGTCTCCGGGGGGGGACAGGAGACGCGGAAACCGAAGTAGTAGCTGATGAAGGCCGGGTCGACCCAGTAGCGGAGGGCACAGCGACAGAATACAGGATTGAAGTACCACGAACCGCCGCGGAGCACTCGCCTTTCTTTCGCGTTCAACAAGTTGACTAAATAATCAATATAGTTATCGTAGATATTTTTTGCATCCCAAACTCGACCATCCGATGGCGCACCGTTGTAGCTGTTGTCATGCCAGGGGTCGGCGCACCACTCCCAAACATTTCCGTGGATGTCAGATAAGCCAAAGGCATTGGCGTGTTGAAACTGACCGACGGGGGTCGTTTTTTCGCGGTAGACACCCTCGGCTTCTGAGCCATAGGTGTAGTTGCCATTGTAGTTGGCGAGGTCGGTGGTCAGGGTTTCACCGACATGAAACGGGGTGGTGGTTCCGGCTCGGGCCGCATATTCCCACTCAGCTTCACTGGGCAATCGGTAGGGTTTGCCGATTTTTTTCGAGAGGCGGGCGCACCACTC
>NZ_JAJENU010000438.1:0-512 GCF_035615495.1 Lyngbya sp. CCY1209
TCGGGACAGGATGCAAAAGCCAGAAGGTTGCAGAGACTCCTTTTGAAGTCATACTACGCAAGGCTCTTAGCGGTAAGGCGAGTGACCCAAGATAACCAGGGCAAGAAGACAGCCGGAGTGGATGGAGTGGTAGCAATATCCCCTAATCAAAGGTTTGAACTTGTTGAGGAAATCAAAGGAAACTTCAAGGCTAAACCGTTACGGAGAGTCTGGATACCAAAACCCGGACGGGATGAAAAACGCCCACTGGGAATCCCGACAATCCGAGATAGAGCCAAGCAAGCCTTGGTCAAGATGGCATTGGAACCCTTCTGGGAACCATCATTCGAGGGAACAAGCTATGGGTTCCGACCTGGACGCTCAACTCTTGACGCAGTTGGCAGAATATTTGCTGGTATCAACAAAATGGGATACTACGTCCTCGATGCCGACATCGCCAAATGCTTCGACCAGATTGACCATGATTACCTGCTATCCAAACTTCGTTGTCCAATGACCATAAGGCGCAATAT
>NZ_JAJENU010000439.1:0-17681 GCF_035615495.1 Lyngbya sp. CCY1209
CCGATCTCTTGACGGATGTAACGAAAACCGCGATCGCACCCCTTATATGGCGGCACATTTTCCCATGATGTTATGGTACGTCAAATCGGGTAAAAAGTCAAGGGGAAATTGACACCAATTTTGTCGGCAAGCATGACTCTGAGTCCGGCGTTGAGAGCGTTATCCACCCCCATTCAAGCGGACTCAGGGTGGCGGGATTTGTAATAAAAATTTATACATCCGTATCGACTTTGGTAGGATACTAGAATCGGGGGAAAAATTGGAGGCTTAGTTGATGAAAACTAAACGGCTGCAAATGTTCCTGATCCCGGGATTGACGTTGGCTGCTGTCGCCTGTGTTCCGACATTTGAGGTAGCGGAACTCAGACACTATCCCGTGGATAACCTAGAGGGAATTGTCGGGCGATCGCAACTTCAATTCGACCCGGATATCAGCAGTGACGGCAACGGTTCCGTCAAAATTATCGCCCCCCAACCGATAACCGTTCCCCTCTACGAAACCGGAGATTTAGATATTGAAAATACGCGCATTTTTTACCAAGCAAAACTCAAAAGCCGGGACTTGCAAGGGAAAGCCTATCTGGAAATGCTCTGCCATTTTCCAGGCAAAGGCGAGTTCTTTTCCAGGGCGTTAAATTCCCCTTTGACGGGAACCCAAGATTGGACTTCCCAGGACACCCCATTTATCCTCCGTCCCGGAGAAAACCCCGACCATATCAAACTCAATCTCGTCATCGAAGGGACGGGGACAGTTTGGATCGACGATATCCGACTGGTTGAAGGGAAGTCAACCTCTTCTATACTTGGTCAAAATTAATCATTTTTGTCCATTGTTTCGATCAATGAACTTCACTTGACACTTGACATCCGATAAAAGTTTATTCTAAAATTAGATGATTGTTGGTTATGATGATTTTTTGAAAATGAAAAAATTGACTGCAATTATCAATTTAATAGCGTCGATTACTTTGGCAATTTATCCTCAAATTGTCCGGGCAAATCCCCGTTCCGCTGTCGTGGAAAAGATTGTCGATGGCGATACCGTCGTTTTCAATGAAGGCGGAACGTCGAGGACGGCTCAACTGGCTTGTATCGACGCCCCGGACTGGGTGAATGGATCGCCCGAACCCCACGCCGAAACTTCAAAAAATCGCTTAAATTCATTGATTCCCGCCGGTTCATCAGTTCAATATTATGATTTAGGAACCATCGGTGGCGGCAGAGTATTGGCCGTAATTTTCAAGAACAATCAAAATATTAATTTGCAAATGGTAGCAGAAGGACAAGCCCGCTTACACCGGAGTTATCGACAAACCTGTAACAGCTCTGCCAATTCTTTGTCTGAAGCGGAAAGCGCCGCCCAAAGTCGTGGTTTGGGGATCTGGCAGAATTAATTGACTCAATTTCATCTACAATCAGACAGAATACCCAAATCATCGACTCGTCCATCAGTCAAAACCCTTCTCTGTGAAATCACAAATCAAAAGCGGGAAATCCCCTGCCCAAACCCGAAAACTACACCGGCCCCAGAACTTATTTTGAATTCCTGCAAACGGTGCAGAAGCAAGGGGAACACGGCCGCCGTTTCGGATATAAAACCATCAACACCGACGTTCTCGGCTGGTTGATTAGTCGGGTGACGGGAAAACCGCTCACCGAGGTTTTATCGGAAAAAATTTGGAGCAAAATGAATGCGGAAATGGATGGGTTTTTTACGGTGGATTCCATCGGAACGCCCTTTGCCGGCGGCGGGTTAAATGCGGGGTTGCACGACATGGCCCGCTTCGCACAAATGCTCCTCGATCGCGGCAGAGTTGGCGATCGCCGGATCGTCCCCGAATCGGTCATCCGCAACATCCGCCAGGGGGGCGATCGCCGCGCTTTTGCAGATGCCGGATACTCCTTACTTGAGGGTTGGAGTTATCGAAGTATGTGGTGGATCACCCACAACGAAAACGGGGCTTTTATGGGCAGGGGCGTCCACGGTCAATCTCTCTATATCGACCCCACAGCCGACATGGTAATCGCCCGTTTTGCCTCCCATCCAACTGCCGGCAATGCGGCGAACGACCCGACGACACTCCCCGCTTATCAGGCCGTCGCCGATTACTTGATGGAGCGCGATCGCGGCGCTTAATTCAATCTACGGCAGTCGCCACAACGCCGGGAGTTGGACATGGGGAAAACCCAGCGATTCCCTACCGAATCGGAGAGCGATCGCGGATATAATCGACCACCACATCCGACATTAAAAATCCGGTATCCACCCGATTTTTTGCCGTTTTAAATACTTCGTAACCGTCGCCACCATCCATCAAAAAACTATTGCTAATCACCCGGTAAGTTGCATTCAGGTCGAGAGGTTTTGTCGTCCCGTCCGGGCGAATAATGTCAACCGATTTAACCCGAGAACCGGCGGGGGATTCCGGGTTCCAGGCGAACCGAATTCCCGCCACTTGGGGGAAGCCACCCTCTCCCTCCTCGACCCCGCTGACGCCGTGTTCCAAAGCTTGTTTGATCTGTTCTCCGGTCAAGTCCATGCGGGCAATCGTATTGCCGAAGGGAAGCACTTCGATCACCTGGCCGACGGTGACATCTCCCGCCGGAATACTCGACCGAATTCCCCCGCCATTCACGATCGCAATTTCCCCGCCGTCGGGCCGCATTTTCTGGAGAATTGCGTCGGCAATCAAGTTGCCCAAATTGGTGTCTCGGCTGCGGACATTGGCGCGGTCGCCGTCGAGCAATTTCTCAGTTTTTCCGATGACCAAATTTCGCAGTTCTTCCAACGGTTCTTTAAACGCCTGCAACTGGGTTTCAAATGCCTCGTCGGCGGGGATCGTCCCTTCCACAGGATGGGGGGAACCGGACCAGGCGATCGCCCGCCCCCGGCCGTCGAAGCGAACTTGCAAATCCCCCAAATATTTGCCCCATTCCCAATCCGTCACCACCAAAACCGGGTCGCCCTCGGGGGAGATTTCGACCACCGGATAAGGTTCGTCGGCACCGGGCATATTCCCCAAAGGCGTGTGGGAATGACCGCCGATAATCACGTCAATTCCACCCACATTCTGCGCCAATTCCAAATCTTCAAAAAAACCCAAATGGGTGAGGGCGATAATTTTATTAACGCCCTGATCGCCCAGGGTTTTAACCGCCTCCTTTGCCGCCGCAATCGGGTCGGTAAATTTCACCCCCTCCCCCGGACTGGAAAGAATCGGCGTCTCTTCCGTCGTCAACCCAAAAATCCCGATTTCCTGCCCGTTGACGGTCAAAATTATCCAGGGTGCGATCGCACCCGCCAGGGGGGAATTAGCATCGATCTCCAGGTTAGCCGAAAGCAGGGGAAATTCCGCCTCTTTAATAAAATCCGCCAGGGGTTGTTGTCCCCGGTCGAATTCGTGGTTTCCCACCGCCACAGCGGCGTAATTCATCTGATTGTAAAACGGCAGATCCGCCCGGCCGAGATATTGATTAAAATACAGCGTCCCCTGGAAGATATCCCCGGCGTCGAGCAAAAGCGTCGGTTCTGGCGAGCGGGAACGCAGGGTATCCACCAAGGTTTTCCGGCGAGAAATGCCCCCCAACAGGCGATCGCCCACTTCCACCGCTTCCAGGTGGGCGTGGTGGTCGTTGGTGTGCAACAATCGCAAGCTGAAGTCCTGTTTTTGAACCAAAGTATTGTGAAAGAAAAGACCGGCAACAACTGCCCCGATAAAGAGAACGGCATACAACCGCACGGCCCACTTCATAATGCCTCCTGGCGAGTATTGGGTGATGCAAAATGGCGTTGATACGAGCAGATTTCTCCTCTTTATCATTGCCCAGATCCGGACAGTTTGAAAGGAGGTCGGGAGGCATTTCGGGCTTGACCCCCAACACCCGGGTTTCGAGGCGGTGTGGCGGGATTTCTATGCCTGTCTCGGGGACGGGCAAACGCAGGAAAAATTGCCCCCAGCGGCGCGGGAGAGGGTTCGGAACGGCGATTTCGAGTCGATGGAATCGGGATATTATGCGGTTAATTCCGGCGGCTTGGGGTCGGGCTGCGGCACCGCGGCCCCATCCAACACCACCTGGGGAACTTCGTAGTGGGTTCCGCCGAATAGGGACTCCAAATTGCTTTCCTCCGGCGTTTCTCCCATCACCTTAAATTGTTCGGGGTTGAGGATCAGATTTTCATACTCGACCCCGCCCTCCTGAGTGGAGTTCGGAAGCGTCAGGTCCACCGAGTAACTTTCTCGGGGATGTTCGTAACATTCCACGACGGTTCCCACGGTTCCCGGGGGAACAATCCGGCGTCCGAAATGGGCTTGAATTTCCGAAAGGGTTTGAATTCGGTCGTACAGTTTGGCTTTCATCTGTTTTTGTCTCCATTTTTGAACGGGTCGGAATCATGAACGGAACCGGGACTAACAAAACAACCCTTCCCCGACGGGCGGGGAAGGGCCGAGCTTAGAGTCTCGCTTTCTCAAGCCAATCAGGTTCGAGCCTGATTTTCCAACAAATCTTGGACGGGTGATGAACGACGCGAGCAATTTCTACAATCGTTTTCATCACGTTGTCAATCACCTACCTACTCGGTTTGGGACTCTTTCTCCGAAGACTGTTCGCCTTCAGGTTTGCGATTGTCGGTGCGGGTGAAGCGTTTGTGAGATGAGTTGGGGTTGAATCTCTTACGATACTGGCGTGCATTGGCCAGGTTGCGTTCAGCCTTCTCTTTTTTTAAATTACGACGCTTGGCCATCACGATTACCTCATTAAAGACAGTGTTGGGGGCGAAGAAGTCCTTCACCCCGACTCAGTTTATCGGTGCAGGAGTGGCAGAAACGGTTTTGAGACGTTTCTTATGACTCATCGGTGACTCCGCCAATTTGAATCTCGCTGTTCATGTCCCCCCTTGTTGCATCACCGACTCGATGCACTTGACGCTCCCTACCCTCCCCTGGGCGGGAATTCCGGGTTCTTCGATGGCGTGTCAATTTTCGGGATTTCGAGTCCCTCAATTGAATTGGGGTGTCCATGTTGTTACTGAGCTTGTCGAAGTATCCCGACGCTCACCTCTGGGGTAAGCGCGGGACTGGTAGCCCCCCGAACCCCCCGTTCGTTAATAATCTCTGGAATAGCTATTGCGCTTGCGACCGCCATCAGGTGACGCTTTCTTTTCCCGGGGGCGGGCTTTGTTCACCTTCATCGCGCGACCCATCCACTCGGCGCCATCGAGTTCTTCGATGGCGCTCTCTTCCTCTGTGGGGGTGTCCATCTCGACAAAGGCAAACCCCCTGAACTTCCCGGTTTCGCGGTCTTTGGGAAGGTGAACCCGGCGAACCGTACCGTACTCACTGAAAACTTCCGTGAGATCTTCTTGAGTGACCTCGTATGCGAGGTTGCCCACGTAAATCGACATTTGTGTCCTCCAAAATCATTTAGAACTGAGGGGGGTGAGACTCCGGAGGAACGTCTGTGAATACCTTACGGCAATAACCAGCTAAGATGAACACCAAACTTTACCACCGAATAAATGATTCTCAGATCATATCTTAACATTGCCGGGACGGGTCAGGTACAGGACAATCCTTAATTTTCTGCCTCCGACCGGCGGGAGTGGCCGGCGATCGCCACATCCGGGTGTCTGACCTGGAAACAGGGATGCTAAGTATCCCATCGATTATCCCCGGGGGTTATCCCCGGCTTTAAGGATACGCTCTCAAACCCTTGATTCCAACGGAGAGGGAGGGATTCGAACCCTCGTTAGAGTCACCCCTAAACGGCATTTCCAGTGCCGCGCCTTCAACCGCTCGGCCACCTCTCCAGGGGAAGTAAAAATTTTAATTTTACCCACAAGATAGATATCTTATCAGAAACGCGGATGATCTGACAAGCATTTTTCCAAAATTTTCTCAAATCAGCTCCGGGGAGGGCGATCGCCCAGAATCGGTAGCCGGCGGGGACTCGAAAGCGAAACGCCCGCCAGAAGTCGGGAGCCGGGGAAACCCAAAATCCCTTATTATAGAAAAGTTTGACGAATTCGGAACATCGATATTTATGCCGAGCCATCATACCATTCGCATCCACGATCGCCAACGGGATGAGACTTACTGCGTGCAAGTTCCGGACGATCGCTACATCCTGCAATGCGCGGAAAATCAGGGGGCGGACCTGCCGTTTTCCTGTCGCAACGGGGCCTGTACCACCTGCGCGGTGCGGGTGATCTCGGGGGAACTGTACCAGCCGGAGGCGATGGGACTGTCTCCGGAACTGCAAAAAGAAGGATATGCCCTGCTGTGCGTCAGCTATCCCCGCTCCGATTTGGAGGTGGAAACCCAGGACGAAGACGAAGTTTACGAATTGCAGTTCGGTCGGTATTTTGGTAAGGGTCGAGTGAAAACCGGACTGCCTTTAGATGAAGATTAGCGATCGCCAGTTCAGGTTCGTCGCCATCGGGATTTGGGTTCTGTTGTGGGGGATCGTCGGGGTGGGATGTTCCCCGGCCCCCGAAATGCCCCGGGGGGAGACGGTGCGGGTGGAGCGGGTGGTCAGCGGTCAGACCCTCGAAATTGTCGATCGGGGGGCGGACATCCCGGTATTGCGGCGGGTGCGACTGATCGGAATCAGCGCCCCGGATCTGAGGCAGGACCCCTGGGGCTCCCAGGCCCAACAGAAGTTGGAAGAATTGTGTCAGGGACGGCAAGTGCTTCTGGAATGGGATGAAAAGAAAGAAGATCGCTACGATCGCCTCATAGCCTACGCATGGCTCGACGGGCTACTCCTGAACGAGGAACTGGTCAAGGGAGGTTACGCCCTCGCCGACGGGGGCATTTACAATACCAAATATCGCCGGCGCCTGGAATACGCCCAGAGCTGGGCTCGAATCATGGGGCTGGGGATCTGGAATCCCCGAGAGCCGATGCGGCTGACCCCGAGGGAATTTCGCAACCAGCCGAATTAGGAAATTAATAATTAACAATTAATAATTAATAATTATGAATCGAGACGAATTGAAAAATTTTTTGGATCTCGCCACCCTGGCGGCCCGGGCGGGGGGTGAAGTTCTCAAGTCCTACTGGGGCAACTTGGAAGAGATCCAGGAAAAGGGGCGGTCGGGGGATCTGGTCACGGAGGCGGACAAAGCCTCGGAAGAGGCGATTTTGGACGTCCTGAAGCGGCACGTCCCCGGACACGGGATTTTGGCCGAAGAGTCCGGGAGTTTGGGGGAGAGTTCGAGCCGCTACCGGTGGGCAATTGACCCCCTGGACGGCACGACCAACTACGCCCACCAGTATCCCGCATTTTCCACCTCCATCGCCCTGTCGATCGACGGCGTGCCCCAAGTCGGGGCGGTGTACAGCCCCTTCCACGACGAACTCTTCCGAGCCGCCCGGGGGCTGGGGGCGACCCGCAACGCCGAACCCATCCGCGTTTCCAAAACCGATTCCCTGGACAAAAGCCTGTTGGTGACGGGGTTCGCCTACGATCGCCGGGAAACCGCCGACAACAATTATGCCGAATTTTGCCACCTGACCCACCTCACCCAGGGCGTGCGGCGCGGCGGTTCCGCCGCATTAGATCTAGCCTACGTCGCCTGCGGGCGTCTGGACGGCTACTGGGAACGGGGACTCTCCCCCTGGGACATGGCAGCGGGGGTGGTGTTAGTCCTCGAAGCCGGGGGGCGGGTGAGCGCCTATGATCGCGGCCCGTTCCAAATCGAATCCGGGCGCATTCTCGCCACCAACGGAGCCCTCCACGACCCCCTCAGCCGCGCCCTGATGGAAACGCCCCCCCTCTCCTCCTGGTGAGGCTTTGAGGTGCCTTCGGGGACTGCCAAGTGCCGGGTGAGTGTGTCAAAATGCGATCAGAAGCGATCGCCCAAAACCCAATTCGAGTCCGGAGCGCCAGGGCAAATATCTCGGAGAACTTGAAGGCAACCCTCCCGGTTGAGATCCCAGCGATCGAGATCGAATTTGTGCGTCTGTCAGCACCGCGACCGACATCTCCCTACACTCTCGATTATGCCCGCTTCTGGTGCCCGCTCAATTGTTGCGATCGGGTTCGGAATGAAAACTTCCCGCCACATTTTTTAGGCAGAAAAGGCAAACTACTATGTCGTTTGAAATCAACCAAGGATTATTCCAGTTCGGATTTACAGACAACCACGCCATTTTGGGGGTCAGACCCGACGCGGACTTCAATACGATCCGGAAGCGGTACATGAAAATCGCCCGCCGTTTGCATCCGGATACCTGCCCCTTCGACGATCCCCGACAAAAGGAACTCGGGAAACAATTGTTGGCGAAATTGGTGAGTCCGGCCTACAACCAATTTTCCAAAGAAAACGAGCGGCGGGAATACGAATTGTTGCTGAAAACCATGGGCGATCGCGTCGTCAAAGAACAGCACACGATGCGACTGCACGGCGAGGCTGCCGCCCAACTCCGCACCGCCGGAAATTTTCGACAACTCTACGATACCCTGCTCGAAGAACGGGTCGAGCAGGAGTACGAATCCCCCGAAAAGGCCTTGGAACGGATCGGGGAAATTAGCGAGTTGAATTTGGTGTATTTGTTGCGATCGCGACAGGGAAGCGCCCCACCTCCTCCGCCACCCCCCGCAAAAAAGCCGGAACCAGCCCAACGGCCGACACCCCAGCCGAAAGTGTCGTTTGTCGATAAAGCCTGCGATCGCGCGGCGGCTCTTGCGGAAACCCAAAACTACGCCAGTGCCATTTTAGAACTCAAGGACGCGGTGAAGCGGGAACCCAACCACCCCCGCTGCCACGGACTGCTCGGGTCCATGTATCTCAAACAAAAACAGCCCAAGTTGGCGACCCCCCACATCAAAAAAGCCCTGCAACTCGACCCCGCCCAACCCGAAGCCCTCGAAGCCAAAAAGGAACTCGACAAGATGGGCGGCACCTCCACCGGGAAGGGCAAAACGGCCAGGAACTCGAAAGGCGGCAAGAAATCCGACAAGGGCGGCGGCGGGCTGTTCGGGGGGCTCTTCGGCGGTGGCAAAAAAAAGTAAACTGAAGGACGGAGGGCGGACGGGTGAGGCGGGAAACCCGGTTTCTTGGTATCCTGCGATCCGTCCCCTTGTTTGCACATAGATACTGACATGATTCATCAACCCCCACCGGGTGCGCGAGATCTGCTCCCTCTCGATGTCGCCCAAAAAATTTGGATCGAACGGCGACTTCAGCAGGTGTTCCATCGCTGGGGCTATCACCGCATCATCACTTCCACCCTGGAGCGGCTCGATACCCTGATGGCCGGGGGGGCGGTGCGGCGATCGACGGTGATCCAGTTGCAGGACGCGGAAAACGAAGGTCTGGGACTGCGCCCGGAACTGACGGCCTCGATCGCCCGGGCGGCCGTATCCCGCATGGGCGAGGCGGACGGGTGGCCGAAGCGGCTGTACTACAACGCCAATATTTTCCGCAAGGGCTCACAGACGGGCCACGGCACCCAGTTGGAATTTTACCAGGCCGGGGTGGAACTCCTCGGCGCCGACGGGGTGCGGGCGGACTCGGAAATCGTGCTGCTACTGGCGGACTGTCTGCGATCGCTCGACTTGCAAAACCCCCACCTGATTTTGGGGGAGGCGGGGCTGACGCGATCGCTGCTCTCCCCCTTCCCGGAACCGATACGCGATCGGGTGCGGCAGGCGATCGCCCACCTGGACCGGATCGGGTTGGAAACCCTCCCCCTGTCCCCGGAATTGCGGGAGCGAGCCTTATTTTTATTCGACCTGCGGGGCCGTCCCGAGGATGTCCTTGCCCGGGTGTCCCAATTGAATCTGGACCCCCCCCAGCGGGAAGCCCTCAACGAGCTCAAATCCCTCGTCGATCGCCTCAACGAATACCGGCGGTTGCTCGGCGATCGGCTCCCCCCCCTGTCCCTGACCCTGGATCTGAGCCTGATCCAAACCTTCGACTACTACACCGGCATCGTATTCATCGCCGTCAGCGACAGCCAGTCCGGCGGGCGCATACTCGGCCAGGGGGGCCGCTACGACCAACTCCTGGGACTCTACCACCCCCAGGGGGAGACGAAACCCAGCATCGGCTTTTCCCTCAATATCGAAGAACTGCACCAGGTGCTCTTGGGGATGGAACAACTGCCCGCCGACATCCCGGCCAGCGATTGTCTGGTGGTGCCCAAAACCCCCCAAGCCGAAGCCGCCGCCTTCGCCTACGCCGAACACCTGCGCGATTCCGACCCCGAGGCGCGGGTGGAGATGGAATTGGGCGGCGAGGAGGATTCAGAAAAGGTGCGGAACGCCGCCCGAATGCGGGGAATTTCTCAGATCGCCTGGGTGGATGTGGACGGGACCTCCGAGGTGGAACCATTGATCATTGATAATTGATAATTGATAATTGTTAATTATTAATTGCTAATTGCTCTGGCCGAATCGCGACTCTCGGCAATTGGCGATCGCGCCGGAATTGAAAAAAAATCCTCCCCCGGTCGCTTTGAGAAGATATCGGGGGAGGAAAAAGAGAGCAGTTCGGGAAAAGGATTGGAATATTAGACTTTGGACTTGTTGCGACGGGAGCGGCTGGCTAAGGCCAGACCCACCACCGCCAAACCGGAAAGGGTCGCCGGTTCGGGAACGCTGGCGGCGGGTGTCGTCGGCGTCAGGGCATTCAGACGGCCGTACAAGGAGGCTTGAGAGGTGCCACCTTCTTGGGAGATAAAGAATGATGTTAATTTGAACTCTAAAAATACAATATCCGGAGGTCGATTGATTTTCCTAGCGTGAAATTACGGAACTTTTGCGATCGCCGCCGTCACAAATATCACAAGATAGTTGAGTGAAAATACTGACATCCGGTGTCGGAGTGTGGGAAAAACCCGCGATCGCGCCCACTGTCGCCCCGTTGGGGGTAAGCTGTTGGAGAGCGTTTGTGGATTGACGATGACAACGATTAACGAGAATTACCTGAAACTCAAGGCGGGCTACCTGTTTCCGGAAATTGCCCGTCGGGTGAATGCCTTTGCCCAGGCGAACCCGGAGGCCCAGATCATCAAACTGGGCATCGGCGACGTCACCGAACCGCTGCCCGACGCCTGCCGCGCGGCGATGGT
This sequence comes from Lyngbya sp. CCY1209, assembly GCF_035615495.1. Taxonomy (GTDB): domain Bacteria; phylum Cyanobacteriota; class Cyanobacteriia; order Cyanobacteriales; family Microcoleaceae; genus Limnospira. The sequence continues at coordinate 11,082 of NZ_JAJENU010000439.1, forward strand.
TTTAGCCGTCGAGGAAATGGGCGATCGCTCCACCTTCAAAGGTTACGGCCCGGAACAGGGTTACGCCTGGTTGCGGGAGAAAATCGCCCAACACGACTTTAAAGCCCGGGGTTGCGAGGTGGACGCGGAGGAAATCTTCATCTCCGACGGGTCCAAGTGCGACACGGGGAACATTCTCGACATTTTTGGCAAGGATAACAAAATTGCCGTCACCGACCCGGTTTATCCCGTCTACGTCGATACCAACGTCATGGCCGGACACACCGGACCAGCCAACGACAAGGGCGAATACGAAGGGTTGGTGTACCTGCCCGTCACCGCCGAAAATAATTTTACGGCCGAACTTCCGGGCGATCGCGTCGATCTGATTTACCTGTGTTTTCCGAATAACCCCACCGGGGCGACGGCGACGAAAGAATACTTGAAAAATTGGGTCGATTACGCCCGCGCAAACGGTTCGATTATCCTGTTTGATGCGGCCTACGAAGCGTTTATTACCGACCCCTCTTTACCCCATTCGATCTACGAAATTGAGGGGGCGCGGAACTGCGCGATCGAGTTCCGGTCGTTCTCGAAAAATGCCGGTTTTACGGGCACCCGCTGCGCCCTGACGGTGGTTCCCAAAACCCTGACGGCGAAAGCCTCCGACGGCTCGGATGTGGAGCTGTGGAAGCTGTGGAACCGTCGCCAATCAACCAAATTTAACGGGGTTTCTTATATCGTCCAGCGGGGCGCGGAGGCGGTCTACTCCGAGGCGGGACAAACCCAGGTGAAAGAGTTGGTGAGTTTCTATTTGGAAAACGCCAAAATTATCCGCGAGAAATTGACCGCCGCCGGACTGACGGTTTACGGCGGTGTCAACGCCCCTTATGTCTGGGTGAAGACCCCCAGCGGCCTGTCGAGTTGGGACTTTTTCGACAAGTTGTTGCAGACGTGTCATGTGGTGGGAACGCCCGGTTCCGGTTTTGGCGCGGCGGGGGAAGGATATTTCCGAATTTCCGCGTTTAACAGCCGGGAAAATGTGGACGAGGCGATGAAACGGATTACCGAGAAATTTAAGGTCTAAGATCCGGAGCCGGTTTTTGTAGGGAATCGGGAATGGGGAATAGGGAATGGGGAATGGGGAGTTTTAAAATTTCCTACACCCTACACCCTACACCCTACACCCTAATCATCAATTACAGACTGATTTCTGCCTTGTTTTTTTGCTTCATATAAGGCGCGATCGGCTCTCGAAAGCAACTGTATGGGCGATCGCCGTTGGGAGGGAATTTCGGTAGCAATTCCCAGGCTGATGCTGACGCGAGTGAAGTCGGCTGGAATGGAACCGGGGGGGATGTTCAGATTAAAAATTGCCCGCTGCATTTGTCGGGCGATCTGAATGCCCCCCGACTCCGACGTATTGGGCAAAAGGACGACAAATTCTTCGCCACCGTAGCGTGCGATCAGGTCGGCGGGGCGTTTGAGACACCCTTTTAATGCCCGGGCGACTCTTTGCAGACATCGATCTCCAGCGACGTGCCCGTAGGTGTCATTATAACATTTAAAATAATCGATATCGCACATGATAATTGTGAGGGGTTGTCCCTCCCGCTGGAGTCGGAGCCATTCCTGTTGGAGATAGCGATCGAAGTGGCGGCGGTTGGCGATTTCGGTGAGGGCATCGGTGTTGTAAAGTCGTTCGAGTTCCCGGTGAGCCATTTGGATGCGGCGGTACAATTCGGCTTGTTGAATGGCGATCGCCAGTTGTTCCGTTAGTTGCTTGAACATCTGGATTTCTTCGGATATCCAGTGCTGGGTTTTGGGGGAGTGGTGGGCGATCAGAAGCCCCCAAAGTAGTTCGGTGTCGATCCAGATGGGGAAGATCAAATGGGTTGGGGTTTGAAATTGTTGCCAATCGATATTGAAAGAACCGTTGATCGACCGATTCCGACACGAATCGGCGATCCGGCGAATGTCGGATTCGATGGCGGGGGCGATCGCCATTTCTGGGGCATCCGCATCCGAAATTTCTCCGGATATGGGTGAAGAAACGGCAATGACGTTGCCATTCCAGTCCCCGTTGAATCGATAGATCGCAATCCGATCCGTGGAAAGAACTTTGCACACTTCGGCGACGGCCGTATCGAGAATTTCCTGCAGGTCGAGCGATCGCCGAATGCGATTGGTAATGGTAGACAAAAGATGTTCCCGTTCCGACTGTTGCCGGAGCGCCAGTTCCGCTTGTTTAAGAGAGCTCAAATCTCGGACGTTGACGATCACGCCTTCCACCGTTCCGTCCGGTTGCAACATGGGAGAATAGGTGACACCGAGAAACTGATGTTGTTGTCGGTAAAAGGTGAACCAACTGTCATAGCGGACCACTTCCCCGGTTAAACAGCGGTCGAACCGAGGCTTGATTTTCGTTTTAAATGTCTCCGCGCCCAAAACCTCCGAGATGGAATGTCCCAACACTGCCCCCATCGATTTGCCGGTCAAATTCAGATACTTTTGATTGACAATTTGATAGATATAGTTGCGGTCGATGAGGGCGATTCCTTCCGCCGTGGTGGAGACGATACTCTGAAATTGTCGCAGACTGTCTTCGTACTCTTTGCGATCGCTGATGTCGATGATAATCCCGTCCCAGGCATTGCCCGCCGGCGTAGACTGGGGTTGGGCGTGGCTTTCGATCCACTTCAATTGACCTGATGGCGTGACGATGCGTCCTTCCCAGTGCCAGGGCGAAAAGTTTTTGATCGCCTCGGCATTTGCGGAATGGTAGGCGGGCAAATCTTCCGGGTGAATTAAATTGATAATGGAACGGGCATCTTCGATGACGGTTTCCGGTTCCAATTCAAAAAGATCTCGGACGCGGGTACTGACGAAGGTGAAATGGGGAGGTTGGTCAGCGGTGGAGGGGAAGAAGCGGTAGACCATACCGGGCATATTGGCGACCAAAGCCTGAAATTTTGCTTGACTATTTTGGAGGGCAATTTCGGCCCGTTTGCGTTCGGTCACGTCGCGGGAAATACACAGGATCGACGCGATCGCACCATCCTCCGTCATTTCCGGAGCGAGGGCCATTTCAAAAGACCGCCAACCCTCGGGGGTTTCCGTTTCCAATTCGACGATCTGCCTTCGTCCGGTGTCGAGCAATCGCAAAGCCGCCGCCTCCCAAGCGTCAACCATCGCCTCCGAGAGTCCAAATTCTCGACAACTTTTCCCCAAAAAAACGTCCGCAGAAATGCCGGTGAGCCGAGTTAAAGCGGGGCTAACATACAAGTGTTTCAATTCGGTATCGAAGCGCTCGATAATATCGGGGGAATTTTCCACGAGGGTTTGGTACTGTTGCCGAGAATTTCGCAAGGCAGTTTCGGTCAGTTTTAGGGCGGTGATGTCGGCGACGATGCCGATAAAACCGATATTGATATTGTCGTCATTTTTCAAAGCCGTCGCCTGTCCGGCGACCCAAACGATCGCCCCGTCCGGGTGGCGAAACCGATATTCCATCGAAAATTCCCGGTTGTCCCGAACCGCCGCATTCCACTCGGCAAAAGTGGTCGAATAATCGTCGGGGTGGAGGGTACTTTTCCACCCCTCTCCGGAAGCCTGCTCGGATGTCAGTCCCGTCAGTTCGCACCAGCGATCGTTGACGTAGGTGCAAGCCCCCGTTTCATCCGTCAAAAAAATGCCGACGGGCGCACATTTCGAGAGTTGCCGAAATAATTGTTCCCGCTCCCGCAATGCGGCTTCCACTTTTTTTCGTTGCCCAATTTCCCGTTCTAATTTGCGGTTTATTTTTCGAGTTTGTCGGGCGTAACGCCGCGATCGCAACCCCAGATAAACGGAGAGCGCCAGCATCCAAGCCATCACGGTTCCCCCCCACAAAACGACCTGCGGCAGGGGCGATCGCGCCCCTTCAATCCAAGCCGGGGTGGGATAAATTCGCACCAGCCAATCGGCGTTGTAAGCCCGGACGGTCGCCGTTTTTTGAAACGGAGAGGAAGGGGAAATCCCCTGAGTATAGACCAGTTCGCCCCGGTCGTAGATGCGAACTTTGTACCGGGGTGAAATTTGGAGGAGGCCGTCAAATAGGGCTTGAAATTCAAACACGCCGATGATGAATCCGTCGAAGCGATCGCCCTCTGATTCGAGATTTTCAGCGTTTACAAATAGGGGGGCGATCGCCAAAAATCCTTGCCCGCCCTGGACAAGGGAAACCTTGCGGGTGAGGATGATTTCTCGCAGGTTGCGAGCCACTTTCAGGCTAATTCGACGGCGGCGTTCCTGATTCAAATTGAAATTTTGTGCCGCTTCATTGCCTTCGAGGGGAACGATCCAGCGGACTTGAAAAGACGGATCGACCCATTCGATCGCCCGGTAGCCGTAGGCATCCCGGATAATATTCGACGCATCCGCCTCCCAGAGGGGGCGAGGCGTTCCCCCCTCACTCTGCCAGCGTTTCGCCATCTGAGTCAGATTCAAAATTCGGCCGGATAATTCTCGATTCAGAATGGCTTGAATTGCGTTAGCTTCCTGTTGGACGAGTTGCTCGATGTGCAGGTGTTCTCGGATGGAGAGTTGCCGCCACAGCAACAGGACGGCGACCGTGGCGACCGCGCCGATTAAAAACGGTATCCAGAAGTCTCGGGGGTGAATTTTGATGGATTCAAGCCACTGATGCCAATACCGTCGTTTCACCGGAGTTGCCCCCTTCCGCCTTCAAGATCTCGATCTCGCGCCGGATATTGATACATTCACCGCCACCGTGGCGATCGCTCAATTCTCTCTCAATTTGTATGATACACCGATTTTTTTGGACTGCCTAATTCTCCCGATTCTTCGACTCATTCCCGTGAAAAGTTTTCGGTCTGGGGGAGGAGGGCTGCCAACAGGAGCGTCAGGTCGTCGTCGGTGCGTTCGGCGACCCGGGGCGATCGCAAAAATGCCGTCAATTGTTCCTCGGCTTCGGCGCGGTCGGCGATCGTTTCCACGAATTGAAATAGGGGAGAAAAGAAGGGGGCGTGGGGGGTCCCCTGCGGCATCTTCAACGCCAACATCTGCAACCCGTCGGAAAACATTGCCAGATACTTCGGCGTGCCGGACCAGATGTTGACCTGGGCCGTTTCGAGGGCATCGGGGGAAATTAAAAAAGTCGTCTCGTTCAGATATTCGCCGCTGGCCGGAGTCGTCAGGGCGATCAGATTTCCCTGTCCATCTTCGACAACTGCAGCCCCGTCTCCGACCTGGGCGACGGCGATCGCCGAGGGGGTCGCGACCCCCAAAATTAACGTCGTCGCCAGTTCCCGAACCGGCACGTCGCGATCGCCTGCTTCGGCTTTGATCGCTTCTTTCGTCCGCCCGACAACCTTCAACAGTTCGGCGTTCCAGTCCGGTTCGCCCTCGGAGGCGGAGAGACAGTCCGCCATCAATTCCACCGCCGTTTTGACCGCCAGTTGCGCCCCCACGTCGGCCAGAGACGCCGAGCCGGCGCCGTCCGCGATCGCGACGATCAGGCGGTCGGACGTCGCCCGACAGATGTGGGCGTCCTGGCAGGGGAGCGCCTGTTTTTCGTGACTTTTTCCGGCGACGGACGCGGAAACAAGTTGCCAGCGGGGGGAATCTTGAGTCATGACGAATTCTCGAAGGGGCGAACTGGGGCGATCTAGACCGTTCCCCACCCCGGCGGCGGGAGGGCCACTTGTTCGTCAACTTTGGAGTGGGAGACGGTTTGCATACTCGCCGACAGCCAGATGAACATTTCCCGGAAGTCCAAACCCTTGAGTTTCAGGGGAGTCCGCTGCACGATCTCCGCCAGACGCTCCATATTCGCCCCCTCCACCCCCACGGCGAAGAAGGCGACCTGTTTGTTGGCTTCCTCGTCCCGGATGCGGTTGGCGGCTTGTTCCGTGACGCGATCGCTCTCTCCCTGGGGTTCGCCGTCGGTGATCATGAACACCCAGGGCCGGTAGTAGGTGATGCCGTTGCTGCGATATTCGGCCTTTCTGGAGGCGATCAGGTCCAGGGCTTCGGCGATCGCGGTCCCCATGAAGGTCTGGCCCTGGGCGGTCAAAATGGGGGGCTCGAAGCGATCGGCGGTGACGAAATCCTGGGCGATCTGCACCCGGTTGTCAAAGGAGATCACCGCGATCTCCACCCGCTTTTTGGCGAGTTCGTCCCGGCTCAGGTCGTTTCTGAACGCCATCAACCCCTCGTTGAGGGCGTCGATGGGTTCCCCCTGCATGGATGCGGACGTGTCCAGCAGCAGGACGCAGGGACACCGGGGCTCCGGATTTTCGGCAAATTCAACCGCTTCCTCAAGTCTCATAAGTTCGGGATCTGACCTTGCATCTAACTAGGATACCGGAGTCTCGGGGATTTTTTCGCTCAACGCCGTTCCCGTTCGATGGGTAGAGTCTCGATCCAGGTGATTTGTTCCTCGGACAGGGGGGGGCGCGATCGCCCCCTCGTAATTGATGCGGAAGCGGTAGCCGCCGCGATCGGACTCGCCCCCAAACCCCCAATTCTGGGGGCTTTGATGCCTCATTTCCCAATGAACGATCGCGATCGGACTCGCCCCCAAACCCCCAATTCTGGGGGCTTTTATTCCTCATTTCC
>NZ_JAJENU010000440.1:0-210 GCF_035615495.1 Lyngbya sp. CCY1209
GGCTTGCTTGGCTCTATCTCGAATTGTCGGGATTCCCAGGGGACGTTTTTCATCCCGTCCAGGTTTTGGTATCCAGATTCTCCGTAACGGTTTGGCTTTGACGTTTCCTTTGATTTCTTCAGCAAGGGTGAATCTTTGTTTCGGGGATATTGCTATCACTCCATCCACTCCGGCTGTTTTCTTGCCTTGGTTATCTTGGGTCACACGCCT
>NZ_JAJENU010000441.1:0-31259 GCF_035615495.1 Lyngbya sp. CCY1209
ACTTTGATAATGCCTTTGAGAATCCAGCTTTGGATTACTTAAGAATCTGCGTGGTTTTAACCCGCAGAGTATCAACTACAATACTTTCGGTCATTCTCTTGAGCCGAAAATCACGCCAATGACATGATTTTCGGCTTAATGAAACAGCCAGAAGTCTAGCCGGAAGAGGGTTTAACAAAAATGGGGGCGGTGGGACTTGAACCCACACGACCGGTGAAGGTCAACGGATTTTCATCCTCCCGCAGCTTTCGCCGCCGCGATCGCCGGATTCGGCCCGATCGCTTCGAGAATTGGACTCTCCCTTTACCCTCGACTTGACGTTAGGGTAGCTCCCGTCGAGTCTCTGCACCTTCCTCTGAAAACCGCCGCGATCGCTTCCGATCGTACTTTCAAAGGCTTGGCTCAGGATTGCCATGTCTGGAACCAGATTTAGGTTTCCCTGAATTTGAGAGCCGTCACTTGAGGGATTTCTCGCCCCAAGGCCCAGTTTTCTAAGTCCGTAGCGTCTACCATTCCGCCACGCCCCCAGTTTGATGGGATCGCTCGCTCGCGCCGAAAGATCCCATTTGTTTATTTGAGCATTTTTGAATCGTTTTGGCAACACCCACAGGGCAATTCTGTGATCTCGTGGGTTCAATCTGGAATGCAGCGCCCCGACCCTCTCAAATTCCCGACCCCTGTCGCAAAGGACAGTTGAGTGCAATAATAAGCCCTCGGGTTGGCTTGCTGCGCCCGAGTCCTGCAATAATAAATAGCGATGTGGCGATCGCGATCAACTCTGCCAGGTTGTCCGCACGTCCGCGTCAGTTGTCGTTCGATTCCCAAACCACCCAACCATGCCGATCGCACTGTTACTGTACGTCATCCTCGGCGGCACCTACCTGATCGTGGCCCCCGGTGCCCTGTACTTCTACCTCAAGAGCCGCTGGTACGTCGCCAGTTCCTTCGAGCGGGCCTTCATGTATTTTCTGGTCTTCTTCTTCTTCCCCGGCCTGATACTCCTGTCTCCGTTCCTGAATTTTCGTCCCCAACCCCGACAGATTGAAAGCTGATGCGACGAATTGACGTCATCGGGATCGGAATCGGTATTTTTGCGGCGGGGGCGGTGCTGTACTGGGCGTTCCAGCGTTTCGGCCTCGACAGTACGAACGCCGGAATTTGGAGTCAGGCGGTGTTGGTGGGGGGGTTGGTCGGCTGGCTGCTGACCTACCTGTTACGGGCTCTCACCCAGAACATGACCTACAATCGACAGCTCAGAGACTACGAGGAAGCGGTGATTCAGAAACGGCTCGAAGAGATGACTCCGGAAGAACTCGAACAACTGCAGGCCGAAATCGATCGCTCCTCCGAGTCGTCAGATTCTTAAAACCTGCGGCGAAAATAACCGACCCGACAATAACCGATTACCCATCTCAACATGATCTCAGTTTCTCAAACGTTCGAGGCGTTGCGTTCGCCCGATCGCCCTTCCTGCGCTCTCATTCCGTTCATCACCGCCGGCGACCCCGACCTGGAAACCACCGCCAAAGCCCTCAAGGTTTTGGATGATAACGGGGCGGACCTGATCGAGTTGGGGGTCCCCTACTCCGACCCCCTCGCCGACGGCCCGGTCATCCAGGCGGCGGCGACCCGGGCGCTCAACCGGGGGACCCGCCTGGACGGGGTGTTGGAGATGCTCGAAACCGTCAGTCCCACCCTCAAGGCTCCGATTATTTTATTTACCTATTACAATCCCATCCTGCACCGGGGGATTCCCAAGTTTCTCAAACAGATTTACGACGCGGGGGCGCGGGGGTTGGTGGTGCCCGATTTGCCTTTGGAAGAGGCGGAAATTCTGCTCGCACCCGCCCGGGAACAGGGGATCGAAGTGACCCTGCTGGTGGCGCCGACGAGTTCCCGGGAGCGCATCGAAGCGATCGCCCGCCAGTCTCAGGGGTTCATTTACCTGGTCAGCGTCACGGGGGTGACGGGGATGCGGACTCAAGTGCAAGGCCGGGTCCGGGATCTCCTCGACCAGATGCGTGCCCTCACCGACAAACCCATCGGCGTGGGATTCGGGATTTCCCAACCGGAACAGGCCCGACAGATGCGGGACTGGGGCGCCGACGCGGCGATCGTGGGGAGCGCCTTCGTCAAACGCCTCGCCGACGGTTCCCCCGAACAGGGATTGGAAGCGATCGCCGATTTCTGCAAAAGTCTCAGGAGCGCGATCGATGCCTAAACGGGAGTCGGGAGTCGGTATTAGGGAATCGGGAATTTTGACTTTTGACTTTTGACTTTTCACTTTTCACTTTTCCCCGCCCCAATTTTCGGACACAAAAGAAAAGCTGGAAGAGCGGTGCTCCCATAAACACCTGCCTTCCAGCTCCTTGAAACCCTCGTAATGTGCCTTTCTGTTTTTAATTATTGCAGTGGGATTCTGGGAATTCAAGAGGTCTGTTGCAATCACCCACTTTTCTCCAGGCGATCGCACCCGACCGGATCGACGTAATACCGATTCCGCCCCCGTTCTTTGGCTTGATACAGCGCCAAATCCGCCGATTTGAGCAGGTGGGCGGGCGATCCCTCAATTGTGGGAACCTCGCAGGCGACGCCCAAACTGATCGTCACCCAATCGCCGACGTCCGAGGCGACGTGGGAAATGTGCAGGGCTTCCACGGCGGTTTGGAGGCTCTCGGCGACTCGCACGGCTCCCGCTTCCGTGGTGTTGGGGAGGATGATGCCGAATTCTTCGCCGCCGTAGCGGGCGACCAGATCGGCCGGACGCCGGAGGCCCCCTTGGAGGGCTTGGGCGACGCGGACCAGGCATTCGTCCCCGGCCGGGTGGCCGTAGGTGTCGTTGTAGCGTTTGAACTGGTCGATGTCGCACAGGATCAGGGACAGGGGTTGTTGCTCCCGTTTGAGTCGGTGCCACTCCCGGTGCAGGTAGGTGTCGAAGCGGAGGCGGTTGGCGACTTGGGTGAGGCCGTCGATGGTGGCCTGCCGTTTGAGTTCCTGGTTGGCTAGTTGCAGGCGGCGGTAGATTTGGGACTGGTGGATGGCGATCGCGAGTTGGTCGGCGACGGTGCGGGCGACATCGACTTGCCTTACGTCCCAGGGGTGGTTCCGCCCCAGGGTCAGCAAACTGAGGCTGCCCCAGATGGATTCGTTGACTTCGAGGGGGACGAGCAGCCAGGCGCCGGGAAAGTTGGCGGAGACCATCCGGTTCACGCCGTCCTGCAAGGATTCGGTGCTGTCGATCCGCACCACTTGCAAGTGTTTGAGTTGGGCGGCCAGGGGGTTGTCCCGGTCGGGAATTTCCAACCCCAGGGAGTCGGGGATCTGGGAGTGGCGACGGTAGTCGGCCACCCCCTGCCACAGTCGGGCGGCGGGGTGGTACTGGTAGATGCTGACTTGATCGACGCCGAGGAGCCGGCCTACCTCGGCGGTGGAGGCTTGAAAGATGGTGTTGAGATCGAGGGAGTTGCGGATGGTGCGGATGACGCGGTTGAGGGCCTGTTCTCGGTGGGCCTGCTGTTGGGTTTGCCGGTAGAGGTAACTTTGGTGGAGGGCGATGGAGACTTGGGCGGAGATCTGTTGCAGGAGGTGCACTTCCCAGTCTTGCCACCGGCGGGGGCCGCCGCAGTTTTGGGCGGCCAGGAGTCCCCAGACTTTTTCCCCCTGGAAAATGGGAATCACCAGGTTGGCCCGCACCTGCAATTCGCTCAATAAGTCAACGTAACAGTCGGCCAGTCCGGCGGTGTAAATGTCCTCGACCCGGTGGACGTGACCTCGGGTGTAGGGTTGGATGCAACGTTCGATGCTCAGGCACTTGTCGCTCAACTTTCGGCCTTTGATGGACGGGTGTTGCGGGGCGACCGCTTCCACGATGACGGTGCCGCTCCAGTCCGGATCGAATTGATAGATCAGGACGCGATCGATGTCGAGGCACTGCCGCACTTCGACCACGGTGGTGTTGAGAATTTCGTCCAAATCGAGCGATCGCCGGATTCTTTGGGTCATTTCCGAGAGCAACCGTTCCCGCTCGACTTGCTGTCTGAGTAAAATTTCGGCCTGTTTGCGATCGGTGATATCCCGGCCGATCGCCTGAATTTCGGTCACGTTGCCGCCGGTGTCGGTCACGGCCCGGTGGCTCCACTCTTGCCAGCGTCGGGAACCGTCGGGGGCCAAAACTTGATGTTCGACGGTCATGATTCCCGCCGTTGTCGCGACGGCGGCGACCTGCCCCCCCACCCGTTCGCGATCGCCTTCCGGAATCAGCGACAAAAAGTTGCTCCCGAGCAGCTTTTCCGGGGGTTGCCGAAAATATTCGCAGTAAGCTCGATTGACATAAGTCAAGATCCCTTCGGGGGTGTAGCAGCAGATCAGATCCCCGAAGTTATCCAACAAATTGTAAGATTGGGTTTCCCGGGATTGGTGGAGGCACTGCTGGCGTTCGGCAATTTGCAGGGAGAGTTCGCTCATGCACTGCGATCGGCTGGAGTGCACGGTGGTCGCCACCTCCAACCAATCGGCGGGGTTCAGGGCTCTGAGGATGCTCCTTTGCGTCACCAGGCCGAGGAGTTGCCCGTCGCCATCTCCGACGACCGCCAACTGTCGGACGGCGGATTGTAGCATCCGCCGGTGAACCGTCCACAGGGAATCCTGGGGGGCGGCGACGATGACCGGATGACTCACGATTGTCCGGACTGAAGCCCCCTCACCGTCGAGATTTTGAGCTTGAAATTGGAGCAGATCTCGCTCCGTGACGATGCCGACGGGGTGGCGGCACCCGGCGGCGCCGGACTCGACGATCGCGACACAGTGGGCATCGGACTGATACATTAAATTCACCAACTCGCGGACGGATGACTCGGCAGATGCCTGCAAAATTCCGGTTTCCATCACTTCATCGACCCGCAAAAATTTGAGCAAGTCGCAGGGGGTCAGCCGTTCTTGGACCGATGCGGGGGTGATGATGCCGACGGGCCGGTTTTGGGAATTGACGATGACGAGGCAGTGGGTTTGATGGTTGTGAAACGCATCTAAAATTGCGAAGAGATTGTCCGCCTCGGATTCGCTCAGGGTGACGGCGGCATGGGCGATCGCTTCCCCCACCGGCACGCCTGCCAATGCCTTCCCCGACGCGATCGCCGCCACCCCATCCCGCCCGCCAAATACCCCCGCCAAATGCCCGCCGTTGACCACCAGAGCCGTGTCGGTTCCCCTGCGATTCATTTTTTGGATGACGACAGACACGGGGGTATCCTGGGCAACCGTCAGCATCTCTTTTTTTAAATTTGCCCGAAAAGGATTGATATCCGGTAACTGAATTTGAACCATGTTTTGATAAGGATGCTACACTTGCCGAGGAATTGTTTTGCCGGACTGGGAATCGCAAGATTCATCAATCAGTGATGAAGTTGAGTCGAGCTCGATCTGGATTTTAAATTGTCTGAATTGTAGCAATAATTGCCATATTTTGGCATCCCGATCGCCCGCAAGTACGGCTTTCCCCGCCCGCAACTGATGACCCATTCGACCGCCCTTTCGCGACCGCCTCCCCCGCTCCTCTCTCTCGAGATAGAGGTCCGTCCGCTCCCCGCCCATCCCGGGGGAACCCGAGGGCGCGGCCCCGTGGGCTGGGTCGCTTCCTCCTTTTTTGTCGGGACTCGAAAAGCCCTTGGAAACATCCTCTCACTGAGGCTTTAAAAATCTTCCCAAATTTATCAAAATTTAATTTTTTAAAAGGGACTCATAATTTTAGTCAATTGTTGCTTAAAACAATGGCATGGGAAAATCCGACCGCCAAAGGACTCGATTTTCAGAGCGGCACGAACCGGGAGAATCGGTCGATTTTTGCCCCAATTTTCATCTCCCGGGCGATCGCCGCCCGCTTCGGATCAAAAACCGTCAAACCGATAACATTCGAGATCACGCCCCAAGAGCCGGCAAATTCCGGGCGATCGCACATTTTCAGACTCCGGGATTCCGTGATATATTATTGCAGACTATTGAAGACCCACGGACAACCATGTTACCACCCTCAGCCCGATTTCAATTCACCGCCGACCTCAACATCTGTCGGATCTTAAACGGAATGTGGCAAGTGTCCGGGTATCACGGACGCATCGATCCCAAAGCCGCCGTCCAAAGTATGTTCGCCTACCACGATGCCGGTTACACGACCTGGGATCTCGCCGACCACTACGGTCCGGCGGAAGACCTGATCGGCGAGTTCCGGCGGCAACTGGCGGACGCCCGGGGTTCAGAAGCTTTATCTGAGGTTCAAGCGTTCACAAAATGGGTTCCCCGGCCGCAAAAAATGACCCGGGATTGGGTGGAAAAAAACATCGATATTTCCCGCCAGCGGATGAACGTCGATGCCCTCGATATCATGCAGTTTCACTGGTGGGATTACCGCGACGACAACTATTTGGAAGCCCTCCGCCTGATGGGCGACCTCCAGTCGGAGGGCAAAATCAAGCATCTAGCCCTGACGAACTTCGACACCGATCGCCTCAAAATTATCCTCGAAAACGGGATTAAAATTGTCTCCAACCAGGTGCAATTTTCCCTGGTCGATCGCCGCCCGCTGGTGAAAATGGTGGAGTTCTGTAAGGCCCACGACATCAAATTGCTCCCCTACGGCGTCCTCTGCGGCGGCTTTTTATCGGAGCAGTATCTCGGCAAACCGGAGCCGATCGCCATGATGTTGAAAACCGTCAGCCTCAAGAAATATAAAAACATGATCGACACCTGGGGCGGGTGGAAGTTATTCCAAGAGTTGCTGGGAGTTTTGAAAGAAATTGGCGATCGCCACGGAGTCAGCATCGCCAACGTGGCGGTCCGCTACATCCTCGACCAACCGACGGTGGCCGGGACGATGGTGGGGGCGAGGTTGGGCATTTCCGAACATTTGGAAGAAAATGCCAGGGTGTTCGATGTCAGCCTGGATGAGGGCGATCGCCAAACAATTCATGATGTGACCGGGCGATCGCGAGATTTGTTGGAAATAATCGGCGACTGTGGCGACGAATATCGTTAACTTTCTTGCAGTTTTTTCACGGCCAACACCAGGCGTCTCAAGAAGGGTTTGACCACCTCCCGATGCTGGGTTTGCAACTCGTTCACCTGCCGGTAAAGGTCGGCCAGTTGGTCTTGCAAGACCACCAAATCCTCCGGTAGAATCGGGCGGGGCAGACCCGAACTCGGCGGTTGATGTTTGATGGCGTCGATCGCCTCTTCCATCAACTTGAACCGGACGTTCATCACTTCCCAGTCCTCCTGACGCAGGGCACTCTCCTCCAACCGCCGCGTCACCCGCTGCACTTCGGTCAGGACGTCGGCGATCGGATCGAGTTCGTTGCTCGATTCTCCCGGCAATGCCTGAATCTGATCGTAGAGCGATCCCACCACTTGATGCATTTCCGCGATGGCGGAATCCGTTTTTTCCCGGATCTGTTCCTCGAACCGCCGGCGGTTCCAGGTATTCAACGCCAAGGCGACGGTGAGCGGCGCCGCGGCTACCAAAATGGGGCGGTACAAAATCGCCGCGGCCACCGTACCCACCCCGGATGCCGCGACGGCGACATATTCCGCCACGGTCGGCCAATCTCGCCGGTCTGGGGGGGGTGGGGATGGGGGATCTGTCATTTGCATGGCTCTCGTCGATAGGGTGAAAATATTATGAGTCATGCTAACGCAAACTGTCCGCCCTGCCTCGATCCATTTAATCATGTCGCCGTCAAGCCTTTGTTAAGATTTGATCGATCGGGCGTCACAAGACTTCATCTAAATTTGAGCAATTGTACCGTTGGGAACGGACTCCCGCCCCTTTAAAATACACGGTAGAGAGGGGGCATTTCGTCCAGGGGGAGAAATTTTAACCGCCCCTGCTCCGACCATTCCGACAGGAGAAGCAACTGTGAAACTGAAAGTTATCGAAAATTTTGACGGTCATTTTACCCTCGAACCCGAAGCCGAATCGCTGCTGTTTGAACTCCTGAACGGGGAGACATTTTTGCATCAAATCAGTCGGCAAATTGGAGGCGATCGCGTCGAATTTACGGGGCAGCTTTTCCAACCTGTTCCCTACAGCACGAACACCCCCAAAGGGATGCCGCCGGAATTTGAACCCTACCATCAATCCGAAGATCATGTCATCGTTAACGTGCCGCCAAACTATATGTTTCAAGCCAAAATTTTCAACCCCAGCCGCCTCTGTGCCATCTACCGCCGCCTTTGATATTTTACCTCATTCAATTCCGGATATGACTGCAAAAATTGACACCGTTTCTCTCGACCAGCTCGATTTCATCCCCTACATCGACGCGGACGGCAAGCTGCCGGAAAGCCTCTCCAGAACCATCGGAGTTTACGCCATTTTTGACCGCGATAAAACCCTAAAATATGTGGGCTATTCCCGAGATATTTTCCAAAGTCTCAAACAGCATTTAGTCCGCCAAACCCAAGCTTGCCACTGGCTGAAAGTCCAAACTATCACCCGCCCGAGTCGGACGTTGCTCGAAGAAATTCGCACGGCTTGGATCGCCGAAAATGGTTCCGTTCCGCCGGGAAATGGCGAGGAGGGCGATCGCTGGAATCAACCCATCGACGTGAAACTGCAAATGACGCCCGAGGAAATTGACCAGTTTAAAACCCTCGATGAATTGTCAAAAGAAAAGCTGCTAAAAAATGTGGCAAGACGGGTGGAAGCATTGATTTTACAGGAATTAGCGGAACGGGGAGTGCAGGAAAACATTCGGTTCAACCCAAAGTTTAAAACCGACGGCATCCTCGATTTGAAGTGATCGATACCTCGAAAGGATTGACTTTTTCGGTATAAGATATCGACTTAAGGTTGGAAAGGGAGCATCCGGCTCCCCCTACTTTATGCTCGAAACAATCATTCACTTTTCACTGTTCACTTTTAGGAACATTCGGTTTTGAGTTGGTAGAGTTTCAAACTCGGATGTTGAGTTAGGAACCAGTGAGAGCCGCAGTGGGGGGGGTCAGGACGCTGGCAAAGTCGGTAAAGAAACAGCGGTTCTTCCCGGAAGATGGAAGTCAAAATGAGGCGGTTCCAATCCTCATCTCCGCGATCGAAGAGCAAATAAGATTTTCCGGTGTATCCGGTGTGGGTCAGTTGTCGGACTAACCAACTCATCAGTGCCTGCAACTCATCGGTAGATAGCTCGCAGGTATTCAAGCCGTAAATGTCGATTTCAAATTGGTTGGAGCGGGGTTTCAAAGATGCCCAAAGAGCCGTAGTAATGTCAATCAGCGTTTTCATAAGCCGGCATTCCAGATAGTTCCTAACTTCAGTTTTAGGAAAATAAAATGGGGTTGACTTCCTACCGTTGGGTGATTTGGGGGAGTTTCCGAGGGACTTGTGAGGTCAAAAAAAAGTAGCCGAGTGAACTGGCTACTTTGAATGAAGACAAGCGACTAGTTATTCACGGACAGAATTAAATCAAGCAACATATTGGGGAAGTAGATCCAGCTAGTTAAACTGTGTGAACCCCTCGTTCTGTTCCTATAATTTATAGTATATTCAATCTCAAACGCCGATGTCTTCAAGATTCTGTAAAGATCGTTCAAAAAGGTGTGAAGAATTTGTAAAGGTGGGGGCGTGTCGCAACCCATCCTCTTTTTCATCGCTGTTGATATCAGAGCCGGCTTTTGACCCTTCCCCCGGGGAAGTCTCAAGCTCGCGAGTATCGGAGGAGCGGAGTCTCGGACTGCCGAAACGACCCGGTATAGCGCTGAAGCGAGGGTAATCGGGAACTGAAACTGCTTTTCGATTGCCTGTTGCCTATTGCCTGTTGCCCGCTATATATCAGCCATTGTCTTCGTCGTCTCCCCGAAGTGTCCGAAAATCGACCCCGATGTTTCTGGGCGGGCGGCAGCGATCGCATTTCCGGCCGAAAATTCAGTAAATTTACTGTAGCCCGAGTCGCCAAACTATCTTAGATTTTAATTGAGGATCTTAGCCGGCGCCCCTTTTTCACATCTGTTATACCGTCTGTCGGAGTGGCGACGGCTGGTCCACATCGGGAGTCAAAATTACGTTTTCAATCACATTGATGCGACTTGGTATGACGACCAACTCAAAACTCGCCTAAACCGCCACATCGAAACGCAGTTTTTGAGCGGCGATCGCACCTACAAAACCAGCGGTTTGCTCGAGTTTTACGGCAGTCTGATCGGCAAGAAAAACGGCGGCGATCGCTGGGGTTTGGATTCGACTACAATGGAAAAAACACCTCGCATTCCCTTCCCCCCCGCCGTCCGAAAATACGTTTACGATCGCGATCGCTACACCTGTCAAAGTTGCGGCAAGACGGGGGAAGAAACCCGACTGACCATCGACCACATTATCGCCCTTGCCCGGGGTGGGACGAACGATCTGAGCAATTTGCAGACCCTCTGTTGGGCTTGCAACCGGCGCAAACTGCACTACCGCGATCGCCGTTTCAATCGCCGTTTTACCAATCAATAATTAAGGGTTGATTTCCGAACGGATCGAATCGATCAGATTGAGAATTTTTATATACTCGAAGCGCCCCGCCATTTTCAACAGGATTTTGGCCAGTTCAGGGCGGTCATTTTCAAAGGTTTTGATGACCCCATTGATTCCGTCCGTACTGCCCAGTATCAAAGCTGATTCGAGTTCATCTATCTGAGCTTTTGACAAATTTTTCATCATTTCTTCTAAATTTGAAATCGGTGCGATCGCGGGGGTCGATGCGGCTGTTTCGTCGGGGTCTTGATACTGTAGGTTTTTTAAATAGTGTTTCAGGGCGGAAAAAATGGTCTCTTCCTGAAAGGGTTTGCCGATAAAATCATTGAATTCAGCCATCTTATTTTTGGGGTCATCGGGTTCAAAAATGGTGGCGGAAATGGCGATAATGACCACGGGATCGATGCCATTTTCGGCTTCAATTTTGCGAATCATTTGGGTCGCTTCATATCCGTCCATCACCGGCATCCACAGGTCCATCCAAATCAACTGGGGATGCCACTGTTGCCACAATGCGATCGCCTCCATACCATTTTCAGCCGAGCGAATTTCGACTTGGAAAGGAGTCAACAATTGAATCAGCAAGCGACGGTTGGGGAGATGATCATCGACCACCAAAACTCGATAATGAGATTGTCCGGGTCGGAGGCTGAGGGGGGATGGACTGGGGAGCGGTTCCGAGAGGGCAGTCGGTTCGATTTCTGTCGTCAAAATACTCAACTCAAATGTACTGCCGACACCCGGTTGACTTTCGACTCGAATATCTCCCCCCATCAACTGTGCGAATTCGCGGCTAATTTTCAAGCCGAGTCCGGTTCCAGTCTGGCTGCGCCGTCCGACTTCTGTTTGCATGAAAGCGGTAAATAAATGCCGTTGTTCTGCTGGGGAAATTCCCGGTCCTGTGTCTTCCACCGCGAAGCACAGTTTCAGGGTCGAGGGGGGCGTTTTCGATGCGATCGCGACCCGAACTTCGATCCGTCCCGTTTCGGTAAATTTGACGGCGTTACTGAGCAAATTGATCAAAACCTGCCGCAGTTTCATTTCGTCCGTCCGAATCCAACTCGGAACGTCGGGTTGTTTTTGAACGGTCAAGTTGAGCCCCAGATTTTGGGCTTGCAGGGAGAATAAATGATACAGTTCTTGCAATAAATAATCCAAATTGCACGGGGTCGGATTGACCGTCGCGCAACCGGCTTCGAGTTTCGCCAAATCCAGAACCCGATCGATCAAGTGTAAGAGATAGTTGCCACTTTGAAATATAATTTCCGCATTTTCGCACTGTTGAGAGGTCAATTCCGGATCGTTCATCAGCAACCGGGCAAATCCCAAAATGGCGTTGAGGGGCGATCGCAGTTCGTGACTCATATTGGCGATCAATCCACTTTTTGCTTCCACGGTCGCCTCGGCTGTTTCTTTCGCTTTTTGTAGTTCTATTTCTGCCCGCTTGCGATCGCTGATATCCGCGCCGGTTCCTCGCAGTTTGACCACGTTTCCCGCCCCGTCAAAAATGGCTTCTCCCCGGCTGACGACGTGGCGAACCGAACCGTCCGGGCGGATAATTCGGTGTTCGACTTCGTAGGGCGTTCCGTCGGCGATCGCCCCTTCCACTGCCCTTTGTAGCTTGCCTCGATCTTCGAGGGGTAGCAGAGTTAAAATATTAGAATAGGCAATATCAAAAGCAACCGGATCGCGCCCCGCAATGCGATACATTTCCTCAGTCCAAACGGAAATTTTTGTCCCGACATCCAATTCCCAACTGCCGACATGGGCGATGCGCTGCGCTTCTTTGAGTCGCGCTTCGTTTTCCTGCAAAGCGGCGGTTTTATCGGCGACCTGGCGCTCGAGATCCCGTTGATAATTGACGCGCAACTGTTCGGCTTGTCGCCGTTCCGTGATATCTTGAAAGGTGTTGATAGCGTAAATAATTTGACCCGATTCGTCAACAACTGGGATCGACTGAACTTCCAAGGGAACCCGCCGTCCGTTCTTCTCAATTTCTATATCTTGCACGTAAACGGTTTCCCCCCGCAGTGCCCGCACGACCGGAAGTTGTTCGGTGGGATAGTGGCGATCGCTCCCCGCAATATAAACTTCATAAACTTCGGAAAGCTGCGATACTGAAATATTCAGAATTCCGCGCCCTAAAATAGATTGTCCCACTTGATTGATCAGAATGACTCGTCCCGACACGTCAAAGATACTGATGCCGACCGGCACGGTATTTAAAAACGTCAAAAATTTGGATTCACTATTTTTTAACGCCCGAAAAGATTCCTCCAGCCGTTCCGCCATATTGTCAAACGAAGTCCCGAGTTCGTGCAGTTCGCGAATCCGAGTCTTTTGGGCGGTATTTTTAATTTCTTGAGATGCAATTTTTTGGGTATCTTCATTCAATTGTTTTAACGGTTTGGCAATTTTTTCGGCCGTCCTGATGCCGATGAGTGTCGCCACCAAAAATGCCAACGCACAAAAAACTAAAGTTCGATGGATATTTTCGTTGATTTCCGCCATAAAATCCGATCGCGGCACCAAAATGACAATCACCCAATCGAGTTCTGGAAAAATCGACAAGGGTATGACCCGCACAAAATAATGATTCCCATCTTTTTCTACAGAACTATTTTTCGGAGTTTTGAGTTCCGCTTCGACAAATTTTTGGATGACAAATTGACCCGATTTTTGGGTAAATTTATCCTCGCTATCTCGGACGTGAAGCCTCCTTTTTGTGGGGTCGGCGTTTTCGGCATTAGCCCCGGGTTTATAGCCCTGTATGAACGGCGGTTCTCCCGTCGATGTCGCGATCAAAAATCCGTCCTTGTCGATGACAAACGATCGTCCATTGGGGGAAATGTCTAATTGCTTTAGAAACAGACTCATTTTATCTAAAAATATAGTCGCACCCAGGACACCTTGAACCGTCCCATCGCGGTCTTTAAAGGGCAGCGATCGCACGAGAACTAAAATCTTATTTTCCCTTCCTTTGATGCCGGAAACGACGATGAACCAAAGGCCATCGGGAGCCGAAGTTGCCCGTTCGTACCAAGGCTTATCTTGCGGATCGTTGTAGAGATCGTAATTCGGAGTAAAATTTCTTAAATAGAGGCGATTTCCCCGCAAGTCGGCGACATAGTTGTTTAAATGACCCGTCGTCGATGCCTCCCAGTCCCGAATCAGCAAAGAGTCGGCTTCGATTTTGGCGACAACCCGAAACTGGTTGTCGTTCGTCGCGATATAAATCGAACTCATGTTGGGAAAAATATTGATCTGTTCGACAAAATATTTTTCCATCGCGTCGATGTCTGTCCCGTCCAACATTCCGGAGTTGACCAATTGGGCGTTGGACCGGGTGATATAATCGGGAATTTGCACGTAATATTCGAGATTTTGGACGATGCGATCGCCCACCTCTTCCATCAGTTTGTTGACCAGCTTTTCGACCGCTTGTTGTCCGCTTCGATAGGAGAAATAGCCCACCAGTCCGACCGCCGCCAAAATTTGCAGGGCGAAGGGAACGACCAGTAAAAATTTGATGGGAATGGTGGAAATTCCAGATTTAATCCGACATTTAAACCGTTTCATCTTCGTACCATTTAGATAAAAAGCCCGATCGCCCGGATTTCAATTGATAGCGCGACGCGCAGGGAGTCGGGAGTCGGGAATCGGGAGTCGGGAACTCCAACTGCTTTTCTATAAGGTAAGGATTTTCAGATTTCTTCCCGGATTCAAACTGTTAATACACGACGCTCATTGCTATAAAATAAAATGTTGCAACAAACTCCCGAGTACCCGCAATTCCTCCAGCCGATGATTTTATCCCAGTTTAAAGCCTTCCACCCCCTGGCCGCGATCGCAACCACCCCCGAGGGCGCCAGACAACTGCAACCCCTCTGTCAGGCGTCGGGGGGAACCCTGTATGTACCGCCGACTTTGGCCGACCTGGGGGGAACCCGAGTTTACGAAGGCCCGATGCGGGAATTGCTCGGAGAACTGTGGCCGACCCACCGCGCTCTCGTCTTCTGTATGGCTTGCGGGGCGGTGGTTCGGCTGATCGCCCCCCTCCTCCAGGACAAATCGACGGACCCGGCGGTTGTAGTTCTCGACGCCCAAGGCCAGTTCGCGATCAGTTTGTGCGGCGGCCATCAGGGGGGGGCCGATCGCCTCACCCAACTCATCGCCCGCCAATTGGGGGCAACACCCGTCCTGACGGGGGCTTCGGCGAGTTCTGGACTGCCCGCCCTCGACCTGTTGGGAGTCCCCTTCGGCTGGCGTCGGGGAGAGGGGGACTGGACGGGGGTAAGCGCCGCGATCGCCCGGGGAGAACGGGTTCGGGTCGTTCAAACCGCCGGTTCGACCCTGTGGCGATCGGCCCTGCCCGAACATCACACTTTTGAGTTTATCAAAGCGGACAATATCCCTCCCGGGCCGACAGTTTGGATCGAAACCGGGCGCCGGGAGTTGTCCGATTTTCCGGCAGTGCGGTGGCATCCGCGAGTCCTGTGGGTGGGGGTGGGTTGCGAGCGCCGCACCCCCCGAGACGTCATCGAAACGGCCGTCGAAGCGGTCCTGCGGGAACGGAATTTGACCCCGGAGGCGATCGCCGGAATTGCTACCCTCGACCTGAAAGCGGACGAGGCGGGGTTGGTGGAACTGTGCCGCGATCGCGGTTGGCCCCTGTTGACCTTTTCGCCGTCAGAATTGCGATCGCTCGACGTCCCCAACCCGTCGGAAGTGGTAGACCGGGAAGTGGGGACTCCCAGCGTAGCCGAGGCGGCGGCACTGCGGGCAGCGGGGGCCGACAGCCTGCGGGTTCCCAAACAAGTCCACCGGGTCGAAACCGCCACTCCGGAGGGGGAAGAGCGGATCGGACAGGCGGTGACGGTGGCCGTGGCCGAGTCGGAACGGGAATTTACTGGACGGACGGGGGAACTGCGGCTCGTCGGCATCGGGCCGGGGGAGTTGTCCCAGATGACTCCGGCGGCCCAAACTGCCGTCGCGGGGGCGGATGCGGTCGTCGGTTACGGCCTGTATTTGGACTTGATTTCGCCCCTATTGCGATCGGGGCAAATCGTCGAATCCTTCCCCATCACCCGGGAACGCGATCGCGCGGAACGGGCCATCGACCTGGCCGGGTGGGGGCTGACGGTGGCGGTGGTGTCCTCCGGGGATTGCGGCATCTACGGCATGGCGGGGTTGGTTTTGGAAGTGCTGCGATCGCGGGGCTGGGACGGCCGGACTCCCAACGTGGAGGTACTCCCCGGCATTAGTGCCCTCCAGGCGACCGCCGCGAGGGTGGGAACCCCCCTGATGCACGATTTTTGCGCGATCAGCCTCAGCGACCTGCTCACGCCCTGGGAAGTCATCGAGAAGCGCCTGAAGGCCGCGGCGATGGCGGATTTTGCCTGCGCTTTGTACAACCCGCGATCGCGCACTCGCACCGAACAATTGGCTATTGCCCAGGGGATTTTCTTGCAGTACCGTTCCCCGGAAACCCCCGTCGCGATCGTGCGATCGGCCTACCGCCCCGACGAAGAAATCGCCCTCACCACCTTAGAAAAATTGCTGGAAACCCCGGTGGATATGCTGACGACGGTATTGATCGGCAATGGGAGCACCCGCTTTTATCAGAATTGGATGATCGCGCCGCGGGGGTATTTGAACAAAAGGGAAGAATAGGGGGAAATCGCCGCCCATTGTTTCGGAACTCGATATCAGTTGTCGGGATAGGAGACGGGGACACAGGGCGGAGGAGTGGGGCAATTCATGGTCAGAACTGGCGACTTTGTTCGGGCTACCCAACCCGGCGATCGGCATTAATACTCGGGCATTGATGTTAAAAACTTGTATAAAAAAAGGAGATTTTAAAAACAGGTGGTATCATGGCTACTCATCATCATTATGATTTCATGACATGAGGTCAAAAAATGCCACTCAATAAACGCTGCGCCGCCGAGTTTCTCGGCACATTTTGGCTGGTTTTCGGGGGCTGTGGCAGTGCCGTCCTCGCCGCCAGCTTTCCGGGGGACGATCCCACCAACCCCTTCGGAATCGCATTTGTGGGGGTCGCCCTAGCTTTCGGTTTGACCGTATTGACGATGGCTTACGCGATCGGCCACATCTCCGGTTGCCACCTCAACCCCGCCGTGTCCTTCGGGTTGTGGGCGGCGAAGCGGTTCCCGGGTTCCGATTTGCTACCTTATATGATCGCCCAGGTTTTGGGGGCGATCGTGGGGGCTGGCCTGGTGTTCGCGATCGCCAGCGGCCAGCCCGGTTTCGCCCTGACGGGTTCCAATCCCCTGGCAACCAACGGTTTCGGCACCCACTCTCCGGGGGGTTTTTCCCTCCTGTCCTGTCTGATTGCGGAAGTGGTCCTCACCTTCATGTTTTTGATGGTGATTTTGGGTGCGACGGATAGCCGTGCCCCCCAAGGTTTCGCCCCGATCGCGATCGGTTTGTCCCTCACCCTGATCCACCTGATCAGCATTCCCGTCACCAACACCTCCGTCAACCCCGCCCGCAGCACCGGACCGGCCCTGTTCGCCGGGGTGGAACTATTCAGCCAAGTGTGGCTATTTTGGGTCGCCCCGATTGTGGGTGCGATCGTGGCGGGATACGCCTACACCGCCCTTTTCACGGAAACTTCAGTTATCGAAACCCCGCTGACTCCCGACCCCAAATAAAGGGTTCATTCCGGCTCCTGTCCGGACACCACCGGGGCGGAATTTCTCAACTCCAATTCCGGGTGTTCCCCCTCCACCTGCCGACAATTCCACTCATTTTTAAACAGCAACACCGGGCGCCCCCAACTGTCCTTAACCGTGACGGTATTGAACAGGCGCCCGACTTTTTTCAGGGCATCCCATCCCCCCGCCACCCAGCGGGCGACGCTGTAGGGCAGCATATCCAGGCGGGTTTCTACTCCATATTCATTCTGCATCCGGAACTGCACGACTTCAAATTGTAACTGCCCCACCGCCGCCAAAATCGGGTCCCGCTTCGACTCATCCTGAGAGTACATGATCTGGATTGCCCCCTCTTCCCGCAGTTCGGAAATGCCTTTATTGAACTGTTTGAATTTGGAAGGGTTGGGATTTTTCAGGTAGGCGAACAGTTCCGGGGAAAAACAGGGAATCCCCTCGTATTCCAGCCGCTTGCCGTTGTAAATCGTATCGCCGATCGCGAATACCCCCGGATTGTTCAAACCGATCACGTCCCCCGGATAGGCATCGGCGATGGATTCCCGATCCTGGGCGAACAATTTTTGGGGGCGGGAGAGGCGGACGGTTTTCCCCGTCCGGGCGTGGCTGACGGTCATATCCTTCTCAAATCTACCCGTACACACCCGCACGAAAGCCACGCGATCGCGGTGTTTGGGGTCCATATTCGCCTGCAATTTAAACACGAATCCGGTAAATTCTGGATAATCCGGGGGAACATCTCCAATGGTGCTCTTGTGGGAACCCGGTTTGAGGGCGTATTCCAAAAACGCATCCAGGAATAATTGCACGCCGAAATTGGTCATGGCACTGCCGAAAAATACCGGTGTCATTTTGCCGCTATGCACGGCATCGAGATCCAAATCCGATCCCAATTCTTCCAACAGTTCCAGATCTTCTTTGAGTTGATAATAGAGATCCTGATCCAACAAGTCTTCGATGCGGGGGTCGCCCAATTCGAGTACCGTATCCAAAGCTTCTCGGGAGCCATGTTCGCTGCGTTCAAACAGGTGAATCTGCTTTTTGCGGCGATCGAAAACCCCCCGGAAGCGATCGCCCATACCGATGGGCCAATTCACCGCGTAGGTTTGCAACCCCAACTCCTTCTCAATTTCGTCCAGGAGTTCCAGGGGTTCGCGGCCGGGCCGGTCCATCTTATTCATGAAGGTAAAAATGGGCAGGCTCCGCAGCTTGCAGACCTCAAACAGCTTCCGTGTCTGCGGTTCGAGTCCCTTGGCGGCATCTTCGAGCATCACCGCATTGTCCGCCGCCGCCAGAGTCCGGTAGGTATCCTCGCTGAAATCTTGGTGTCCGGGGGTGTCGAGCAAGTTGATCTGTGCCCCCCGGTAGTCGAACTGCAACACCGTGGAGGTGATGGAAATCCCCCGCTGCTGCTCCATCGCCATCCAGTCCGATGTGGCGTGTCGCTGGGCTTTCCGCACTTTGACGGCGCCCGCTTCGTGAATGGCCCCCCCGTACAGCAGCAATTTTTCGGTGAGGGTGGTTTTCCCGGCGTCGGGGTGGGAGATGATGGCGAAGTTACGGCGTCGTTCGACTGCAACTTGTAACTCGTCCTTAATTTCGGTTGGCATAGGGTCGATCGATTTGGGGGACTTTTCGTGAATTACCCATTGCGGAGAACGGGTCTATCTATTTTATCACAGATTCTGCCCCGGCTTTAAAATTATGAGATACGGACGATCCCCCTAAATCCCCCTTTAAAAGGGGGACTTTAACGACCCGTTCCGTCAAACCAGTTGAGCCAATAAAATTCTAATAATGGCTTCCAATTCTTCGGTGACACGGTAAAGATTGAGTCCTTCACAGATCGATTTTGATCGACGATCTAGAATGCCAAATTGCCAAATATTACCCGTCGTCACCGCCCCCAAAATTTCCACCTGTGGGGAATCAGTCCACCGGTCGAGGGCGATCATTTCCGTCGCCAATTGGGTAAATCCTCGATTGATATCCGCTTGTTTGGCTTCGATAACGATTAAATTGTTATGGATAGAACGTAACAAGTAATCTAATTTTCCTTGCAGTTGATTGTCAACTTGAATGGAATATTCTATTCTTAACTTGGCGCGTGAATAGTGGATTAAGTCGGCAATAATGGGTGCGATCAGCATCTCCCGACGGGTTGCCTCATTCTCCAGATCGAGATAAGGTAGTATCTCCTCAATGCGTTTCTTTAAATCAGCGATTCGGTCTAATTCTCCCGAATATTGGGGTAAGGTTAGAAATGTTCGCTCCCAGGAGTAACCGAACTCGGCTGCCAAATCATCGGCTGCAAATCCCAACTCAAAATAATTGCTGAACGTATAAGAACGATCCGGATCGAGTAAGGGCTGACGAGTCATTGTTTGTCTGTCTGAAATTCATTTCATTGAGTCGGTGGTGGTGCGTTCCCCCCGATAATAGATGGCGCGGGGACGCACCCTAAAAATAGCCCGAGAAAAATTATTAATGATTAATTGTTTACCCTTTGGGCGATCGCACTTCTGCCAGGGACGGTTCGGGGGGGGTTTGGGTGTTAACCTGCTGGTTGAGTTCGCGAATCCGCCGGGACAGCAAGCGGATGATGTTCACCGCAATTCCGGGCGTCTCGTCGATCGCGTCATAAAGCTGCATTTGGGTCAGCATCAGGCACTCGCAGGGTTCGAGGGTGGTCACGGAGGCCGATCGCGGTTCGGCGTCGAACAGCGACATTTCCCCGAAGCAACTCTCCTTTTCCAGGCGGGCCAGAATCCGGTCGCCGTGGTGAACCTTCACCCGGCCCGAGACGACGATATAGAGCGATCGCCCCTCCTGTCCCTCGGTAAAAATATTGTGATCGGCGGGAAAAGACAACTCGTCCATCACAGATGCCAGACGCACCAAGAAATCGTCCCGCAACTCCTGAAAAATCGGGACTTTTCTGACAAATAGTAGCCGTTGGACGCTAGTTAGCATAGGAACAATTCAACCCCGGAAATAATATCGGTTTGATCCCTTCACTTGTTGATCCCCGTCGTTCCTCCAACTCCCAACTCCGCCATCAATTGTTCGACTTGGTGAACCACGAGGGGATCGCGATCGCTTTGCAGCATTGGCAACAATTCTACCAAAGCCTGCCGCGCCCCGACCCGCAGGTAGGCCAGCACCGCCTCCCGCACGAAGCCCTTGGGGTGGCGCAGACACATCAGCGCCTGTTCGGCCGTCAGGCTCCAGCGGGCGTCCCGGGCTTGGTGGAAGCAGCAGGCCAGGGTCCAGTCGGAGAGGAAGTGGCGCAACTCCAGCAGGTATCGCAGGCGATCGCTCGGTTCCATCGGCCGGTAGGCGGTCAGGGGGGAAAGATCCTCAACTTTTTGACGCAGGGAATGGTTGTCCAATACGCCGATCAGGGCGCGTTTGTGGGTAATATCCACGGTGTTGTCCAAAATTTCCAACCCCCGGGCGACGTTGCCCTGTTGGTGCGATCGCACGTTGAAGGCCGCCGCCTGAATCGACCCCAGAGAATAGAGGAACTTCATCAGCAGGAAACAGCGATCGACCGCATCGAATTCCAGATTCTGCACAGACCGACACAGGAGCTCCCGGGGGGTGGGATTGGGGGGAGGGGCATTTTCCCCGTCTTCGGCCGGCCGGGGTGTCCCGTCCCACCCGAAATCCAGCAGAGCGGCGTACAGTTGGCCGACGAACATCAACTCCTGCTCGATCAAGGTTTCCAGGCCATTGCGCCCGATCCGGTCCAGGGTTTGCTCGATCCCCGCCTCGTCCGGGATGCTCAGGAGGATACGGAGGATGTTGCGGCGGGTCGTCCCCCAGGAAATTAGCAGGTGGTCGATGAGGGCGTCCAGGGCCTCCGGCGTGGCGATTTCCCCCAGAGCCGTCCAGGCCTGCAGCCGTACCAGGTCAGACCGGTAGATATCCGTCGCCACGGTCATCAGCAGGGGGATCGCCTCGTTACCCAGGCGCACCAGGGCTTGGCGGGCGGCGTCCCGGGTGGAGCGGTAGGACATGGCCTTGAGGAGGGATTGGTAGTATTCCTCCATGTGGGTGGCCGCGATCGCTTCCAGGACCGCGCAGCGCACTCTCAGGGACTCATCCTGCAACAGGTCGTTGAGGTAGAGTCTCAGCCCTTGCAGGTAGTCGGCATCCCCCAGGGCGCGGACACCCATGACCCTTTCCCGCTCTTGGTTAGAGACGATCATGCGCCGGATGATGTTGGTGGCCGCGGCCTTCTGCTCGCGATCGCCCCGGCGCATGATCAGGGCCGCCGCCGTCCCCCGCACCACCGGATCGACCTGGGGTTGCAGGTAGGGCCGCAACTGTTCGACGTCGGGGCTCGACTCGGTGATCCAGATGTAGCGCAGAGCCAGGGCCAGCACTTCCGGGGGGAGGTTCTGGGCCGAGAGCGATCGGATCGCCTGCAAGTGTTCGGGGTTGGGGTAGTTGAGCATGATCTCCAGGGCTTGGTGCTGGAGCGCCGGCGGCAGGATATCCAGCAGCGGCACCAAGGTGTCCCCGACATTTTTCGGGTCCAGTTGGGTGAGCAGTTCGATGCAAGACCGCTTGTCCGCCTCCGGCGTGGACTGCTTGAGCTCCTCCACCACTGATCGCTTCAAACTCTTCATGTCGATGTCCGTCGTCCCCAGCCGGCCCCGCTCGGCGCTACGGACCAGCAGGCGGACGTACTGCGATCGGATCTTCCACACCACCCACAGCCAAACCAGGGCCAGCAGGATAATGGTGACGACGAAAATGAGGCTCTGCTGACTCCGAAATCCCATTTCCGAAGCGTGGGGCAAGATCCAGTACGTCACCCCCAGCAGGGCTAAAATTCCCACCCCGCTCAACCCCGTCGAGAGGGGTTCAAATACCCCGTTCACCAGGGTTTGAATGTCGCTGCGGATGTTTTCCGGCAGGGGTTGGAACAGCACCGCCCCCGTCGTCTCGATCAGGGTGTAGTGGAACAGTTCGTCCAAAAACCGCAGGATGAAAAAGCCGACGAAGACGCTGAATAAACCGGTGATCCCGCCGATGAGGGAAAATAACCCCAGACAGGCGATCGCGGCCGGCAGCACCGAGGCCGTCCCGAACACCCCGATTTTTTCCACCAGCCGCGAGGAGGCGAACCACTGAGTCGCCACCTGGAACGTACTCAGCACCCCCTCGAACACCCCCAGAAAACTGACGATCCCGCTGGCCCCGCCGGCGGCGCTGCGGTATTCCAGTTGGCTGAAAAATTGGAAGTCCACCATCACATAGAGGACTTCCGCCATCACGAAGAACACCACCAGGGGGATGACGTAACCCTGCAGGGGCCCTTTGAGGCTGCGGGTGCTGAATTCCGGCAGTTCGTCTTCCGGCGTCCACCGGGAGGAGTCCGGGAACGACTGTTCGTAGGTTTGGGACAGGTAAAATAATATACCCGCGCTCACCAACACCATCGCCCCCGAGACGAGGGTGACGTTGTTGAGTCCGACCACCTTCAGCAGCACGGGGAGGGAAAATCCGCTCACCACCCCCGCCACCAGGAAACCGCTGCTGATGATCGGATAGGTGCGCTTGATCTCGCGGATGTTGAAAAGCTGATTGGCCGTGATCGAGGTATTGAGGTCGTTGAGGAGGTAGCAGGCCTCCACCCACAGCCACATCAAAAATAGGGTCGCGAACTGCACGCTCAACCCCAAGATTTTGATGTTTTGCAGCCCCAGTCCGAACCGAAATAAAAATAGGGGGATTGCCATCAACAGCAAAATCACGACAATCACCCGCCGCAGGGGCAGGAAGGTTTGCAGCCGCGAGTAGACCACACCCAAACTCGACCCGATCCCGGCGCTGGCGATGTAAATCCAGGGCAGCTTGTCGGCCCCGTATTCGTCCAGAAATAAACCGACCGTACTCAGTTCCAGCCAGATCAGTCCGACGGATGAAAAAGTGTAGACGGCGAACATCAACAGCGTCCGCTCGACCTCTTCGGGGCGGAGATTCAACCCCCGCATCAACCCCAGTCCCACTGCCCCTGACTCGCCAATTCGCTTTTCCATGCCGTCTCGAGATCCCTCAGCACGTTCGATTCTTTACAATTATTGCAAGGTTCCAATTGGATTGGGAATCGGAACGGAACCGGAATCTCGGTTCGGCCAAACCTGTCCTTGCACCCATCACTCAGATCGAGTCCGCAAAAATAGTTTGGAGCCCAACTATTTTTGTCATTCGATCGTCAGAAATCCGTATGATAACTGATGATCCGAACTTGAGAGCAGCTCTCGGGCCCCCCGCCGAAAACGCGGGGCTTCCCATCTACCGGAGTTTGATCGTCAGTCGTGGGAACCGATCGCGCCCACAGGCGATCGGCTCAGGTCGTCGTCGTTTTTTTCGGGGACAACAGCATCATCATCGTTCGCCCCTCCTGTTTGGGGTACTGTTGAACCTCGGCTTGCTCCTCCAAGTCTACCGCCATGCGATTCAGGAGTTCCCGCGCCAGGTTGCTGTGCTGAATTTCCCGACCCCGAAACATGATCGTTGCTTTGACTTTATCTCCGGATTTGAGGAAGCGTTTCGCCTGATTCACGCGCACGTTGTAGTCGTGTTCGTCAATTTTGTAGCGCATCTTCACTTCCTTGACGTCGGCGGTGTGCTGCTTTTTACGGGCTTCCCGGGCCTTCCGTTCCTGTTCGTACTTGAACTTTCCGTAGTCCATGATCCGACAAACCGGCGGGTCGGCTTTGTCGCTCACCAGAACCAGGTCGAGTTCCTTCTCTTGGGCCAGTTTCATGGCATCCCGAGGGGTCATGATCCCGAGCTGACCCCCTTCGGTATCGATCAGGCGGATCTTCGGAAAGCGGATATTGTCGTTGATTTGGGGTAAGTTGCGGTTTTTTCTTTCTATCACAGGCATTACAGGCATTTTAAGTAAGGATGTCAGCAGTTTGTCATCTCAACGGGTGCTAATATTCCAACATTCTACTCACTCCGAATCGAAATGCGGTCGAGATTTAATCTAAACTCTAGAAACGCTAAGATCTCAGGGACAACTTGTAAAGTTATGTTGCACTCGGGGGTGAGTTGAATGGATGAGTCACACTGGTGCCGGCGGGTCGGCTCTCAGCGGAATTGGATCTGGCGGGGGTGGCGGATTCGCTACACATTCGAGCGATCGCCCGCCGAAAATCCCGCCGCATCCCCGCCACCGTTGATCTTTCTCCACGGGTTCGGCGCCTCCTTGGGTCACTGGCGGCATAATCTGCAAGTTCTCAGTCAATCCCATCCGGTGTATGCCCTGGACTTGTTGGGGTTCGGTGCCTCTGAAAAAGCGATCGCTCCCTACGACGTTTCCCTCTGGGTCGAGTTGGTGCGGGACTTTTGGGGGACTTTCGTCCGCCGTCCCGCCGTCTGGGTGGGAAACTCCATCGGTTCCCTCATCGCCCTGGCGGCGGTGGCTCGCCATCCCGAAACCGCAAAGGGTTTAGTCCTGATCAGTTTACCCGATCCGGCCGCCCAGGCGGATCTGCTGCCCCCCTGGATGGTCCCCGGGGTCGAGTTCGTCCAAGGTTTGGTCGCCTCTCCGATCATTTTACGCCCGTTATTCTATCTGGTCCGACGCCCATCCGTCATCCGCCGTTGGGTCGGGTTGGCGTACCATAATCCCGAGGCGGTCACGGACGAACTCGTGGATATTCTAGCAACCCCTCCCCGCGATCGCGGCGCGGCCCGAGCATTCTCGCGCTTATTTCGCATCATGGGCAGTTCCCAACTCGGGCCGGCCGTCCGCACCCTGTTCCCCCAAATCCAAGTTCCCATCTTGCTCCTGTGGGGAAAGCAAGACCGCCTCATCCCCCTCAAACTCGCCCAACCCCACAGATACCGAGAATACCACCCGAACCTGGAATTGGTCGAACTCGAAAATGCCGGCCACTGCCCCCACGACGAATGTCCGGATGTGGTGAATCGGAAAATGTTAGACTGGATTCACCGGATCGAGCCATTCTAAGTTTGCTGGCCTTCTCTCGGGTTGGGGGCATTTTAGACTCCTTCCATCTCCCCGACCCCCGACTTCCGACTCCGGCCACCGCAGATATTTGGGAGTTGGCGATCGGGATTCAATAGCAACAGTCAATCAGACAACTTAATTATGATTACATTGCCGGTGGATGCGGTCTCCAAGGCAACCGGGCAGATCGCCAGCACGACCACCCCGAAAAGGGCGATCAAACATTGGTTGAACATCGCCGTCGAATCCTGTTCGGAATTGGACGGAGAAGTCATCTCTTGTTCGTATCATCCCTTTGTCAATGCCTGCCATAAAGCCTATTCCCAACATTATCCCTTGCTCCTTTCCCCCGATATGTTTTGGCTGCTTTTCACTCAAGGTTTAGCCCATCATATCCACCTCAACTCGGAAGAAATGCGCCATTTATTTGCCGACAAAAAAACGGGAAAGCGACTCATCCAAGTCCGGAGAGATGATTTTGTGAAAGGCAGTCCAGAAAACCCCTGGGAGGAGGTTTTTTCCGAGTTTTCAGAGCAAATAAAAACCCTCATCGGCGAGGACAACCATCGCCATATCGTGGCTGAATTTAGCACGACGGGCAACATCGAGCGGGCGGCCGGAGAAATTGTGTTGATGGACGCTTTGCAGAGTTATTTTGACTATTCTTTGATGACGATGTGTGGCATTCCCGAAATCACCCTGGAAGGAGAGGTTGCCGATTGGGAGTCGCTCAGAGAGCGAGTCGCAGCCACGGGCGAAGTTTACGGTTTGCAGTGGTGGACTCGGCATTTGTTGCCGGTTCTCGATCGCATCGTCAACACCGCCAAAGGTCTTGACGAGTCCCTCCTGTGGCGGAACTTATACAAAATTGAGGACGGCAGTGGCGGGCCGTTTATTAGCGGTTGGATTGTTCAATGGTTTCCTTATTTGAGGAACCATGACGACAGCATCTATAAAAATCAGAGTTTTGAGGTAGAAGGAACACCGATCGCCGGTTTAAAAGATATCACGTTATCGGGCAGTTTGACTCATTCTCAATTTCCCAGTGGCTTATCCGTCGCCCCCTTTGAGTGGCTGTATTACAGCCGACAGTACGACATGGAATTCATCGCCGGCTTCACCTCCTATACCCAGGACCAAAACACTCTGGCATTGCGGCCGAAAATCGGCTGGGCGGTGCGGGAGAAGCCGACATTTGCCAATACCCCAATTTGCCTGTAGTGACGGAAAAAATTTCGGATCGCGATCGCGACTAATCCCCCTTTGCCAATGAAAAATCTCGATGAATTTCCCACCGGCGGCCGTCGTGACGCAGCAGCGTCAGGGTTTTTGCCTCAAATTCAAATGCGATCGCTCGCTCCCGAAATTCCGGCCAAGCCGCTCGAAAATTTTGCCCGGTCAAATCTTTAAACGCGACGGTCATATGGGGAGAAAACGCCCGTTTTTTTGACCGTTCATCGACAAGATTTAAAGTGTCTTCAAAATGGGCGGTCAACTGCTTGTGAATATCGAGGAGTTCCGGCGTTTTCAGGACATTGACATAGATGACGCGGGGCGGGAAAGCCCCGAAACCGGACAAGGTGACGGGGACAGGTTGCCGAGTCGCCGCGAATTGACTCAGGGCATTTTCCAGGGTTGCCAAGTCGTCCGCCAGCCACTTGAAGGGGGGTTGAAGGGTGACGTGGGGGGGAGATTTGAGGGCGTGGCGGCTGTCGTAGCGGGTGGCGAAGTCCTGTTTGATAGCCGTGACTTGCTCTTGAATGGCTTTCGGGGGGAGGAGGGCGACGAAAAACAGGGGTTGGGACGGTGACATGGCGATCGCTCGGCGTTGGCGTAGCTGCCCCTAAAAATAGCACAGTCCGAATCCCAGCGATCCAGACTGCGCCATGATCTGCCGGCGATTTTATGGGGGTGGTGCCGACGGTTTACTAAAAGTGTTATTTTTAGCAAACCATAGAAATGTGAAGATGTTGTGGAGAAATCGAAAATCGAGTTTTTTTCTTCCCAAAGATAGAGTACGGCCCGAATCCGGAGGACTCGGGCCGTACCGTTATAAACCGGCAATCTTATAAATTGGGTGCCGGCGGTTTACTAAAGAGCTTATTTTTAGCAAACCACGAAAAAGTGAAGATTTTGTGGAGAGAACCCCAAATTTGAAAAAAAATTCTCCCCTCCCACCACCCCGACGGTTGAGGGACGTGGCCAGTGTGGCGGGAATCTCCTCCCCGGAGCAGCGATCGCCCCTCTGAGAGTGGATTCCGGGGCGCTTCGGTTTCCCGGCCGAGGAACGGGAAGATTGCTGGTAGAATTTATCTGGATTGCAATTTCCCACTTTCTGAGGGTTCGGGTCCGACGCGCCCGATCGGAAAATGGAAATCGCGGCTCGAATCGCGGGTTCTGCCGGAGCCGCCATCGCGATCGCCCCCCGCACCGAGCCGGTGTCGGGGCCACCGCCAAGATTGAAAGAATGTCCACTTGATATCCACAACCACAGAAGCCGAAACCATGCAACATTTGAATCTCATCGATTCCAACTCCAAGGGACAACCTGCACCCATCCCGGCGGACGGCAACTGCTGCTGCGGCGATCGCATGGAGGAGGGCCTGGATCTCGATCGCGTCAACGCCCACCTCGAAAATGCGGACGCGACGGAAGTGGTGAAATGGGCGGCGGACACCTTCGGGTCAGGGTTGGTCATGAGCACCAGTTTCGGCATCCAATCCGCCGTAATGCTGCATTTAGTCACCCGAGTCGTCCCCGATATCCCCGTGATTTGGGTGGATACCGGCTACCTCCCCGCCGAAACCTACCGCTTCGCCGACGAATTGAGCGATCGCCTCAACCTCAACCTGAAAGTCTACCAGTCCCCCATCAGCCCCGCCCGCATGGAAGCCCTCTACGGCCGCCTGTGGGAACAAGATGACGTCGGAGCCCTCAACCGCTACGACCAGATCCGCAAAGTCGAACCCATGCAGCGGGCCCTGGGTGAATTGAATGCCACCGCATGGCTGGCGGGACTGCGGGCCGACCAGACCGCCCACCGCCAAACCCTCCGCCGCGTCGGTCGCCAGTCCGACCGCCACAAAGTCTATCCCATCCTCAACTGGCACTCCCGGGACGTCTACCAGTACCTCACCGCCCACGATCTGCCCTACCACCCCTATTTCGACCTCGGCTACACCACCGTCGGCGACTGGCACTCCAGCCGCCCCCTGATGGCCGGGGACGAGAGCGATCGCGACACCCGCTTCCGGGGCCTTAAACAGGAGTGCGGCCTGCACCTGCCCCAAACCGACGACGAAGCCAAGAGCCTCGATTCGAGCTCTTTGTAAACCGAACATCGGGAACGGAAAAAAAATTGATAATTGTCAATTATCAATTATCAATTATCACTTGCCCCGTCGCTCCTGTTCCCGGCGACGCCGATCGCGCCAATCGGCAACTGTCAGATAGCCCACGCCGCCCGTCACCAGCAGCAGCAGGGCGATCGCGGCCAGAAATAAAATGTTGAGGGTCGTAAACTCCATAGGTGTCTGATTGTCGCTGTTTGATCAGGGTTTGGCGATTTTTCGTCTCCCTTTTCTGCGGCCGAAGGCAGTTCGGCATGGCGAGGAAGGGGACTCCAAATCGCCCCGTCTTGACTCCATCCTGCTAACGCGAGGAGGTCGAGTGCGACGGACTTTGTTCAAATGGCCCGAAGTTCGTCCAAAATGGTAAACCGGACGTGGTTGATCGCCAGATTTCCCACCGAAATCTCCTCCTTGTTGAGGGGAACCCCGTTATTGGTCAGGCGTTGAAACTTGAGTCCGCGGCCGATCTCGACGTGGTACCACGCCAACCCCATGAAAAACCGCAGGGGATAGGGACCGCCGTCGCCGATATCGTCCGGGTTGGACTCCATCGGCACCCAACCGAAGCCGGGGATGTAGAATTCGAGCCAAACATGATTGTACTCCGGTTCCAGCGGCACGTTGCGGCGATCGGCGAAGGCGGGGCACTTGTAGCGGCCCACCGTGCGACAGGGGATCTCGTTGAGACGCCCCAAAGCCAGCAGCACCCCCACATATTCCCCGCAGGACCCGACCCCCCGCCGGAGCACCACGTCCGGGGGTTCAATTTTGGCAGTGAGGCTGTAGTCGAGGCGATCGTAAACGTAATTGCGGACGTTCAACAACTTGCGGAGGACGTTGGTTTCCGTCCCCACCGCATCCTCGGCGGCCTCCCGGACGACATAGGACTCCATCGCCAAATTGTCATTATCCACCAGATAGCGATCTTTAAACTCCAGTGGCAGGGGCGGCACCTGTTCCACGTCGAGGGGGTGGATCTGGTACTTGATGGCGTGCACCTCCAGCAGGGCTTTCCAGCCGAAAATCCGCCGTTCTTTGGAACTCAGGGGCTTGAACTTGAACACAGCCACCCGCTCCCCGTCTTCCACCTCTTCGGTGAAGGGAGTTCCGATATAGGAAATTTCCCGCACCTTCTGGCGGTGGGTTTCCGAGGGCAGGGCGATGCGCCATTCCACGTCCTCCAAATATACCTCGTCGAGGGGTTCGATCTCTTCGACGTAGGACATCTCGATCAAAAAGCCGTTGGAGGTGGCGTAGCGCTCTTTTTCGTTGTAGTGAAAGTAGAGGGGGTGGACGAAGGTGCGATCGCGCTTGGCCAGTTGAAACTGTTCCAGGGAGTTGGGGTCGTCCCGGATGAACAACTCGTCCCCCGCATAGGCGACGTAGAGCACCGTTTCCCCCGTCTGCGGGTCCGGGTAAAACGCCAGACCGCTGGGGGACTCAAAGGGGGTCAAAACGTTGAACCGCGTCTCTCCCGTGCCCCGTTCCAGGCAGTACACCGTCTGCTCCAACTTGTCGCAAACCCACAATTCCTCATCCCGGACCGTCAGATTTTCCTCCCCGATTCCCGGGGCGTAAAATCGGGTGATTTCGCGGCCCGTGCTGGCGCTGTAGACGAAAATATAACCCGCTTCCCGAGAACTCAGGTAAAGGGTGGAGTTCCAGACGGCAATGCCGTCTATTCTGTAGGGGAGGGACACAAAGTGCTGGGGGTCGATCGCGATCGCGTCTCCCTTGAAGGCATCCCGGCAGACGTACACGCTATCATCCCGGGTAAACCACAGCGTCCCCTCCCAAATGGCCAAACCGCTGGCGTCGGTAAATTCCGCCGTATGATAAGGATTGATGACAATGGTATTGTCCGTGCGGGGGTCGATCTGGAGCAGAAATCCCCGCAGCGAATCCACGGCGTACAGGGTCTGTCCGACAAACGTCAGGCCGTGGAGAGCCGAAACCCCCATCGGTCGAATGGTTCTGTGGATGGGCTGGCGATCGCGATCGGGAGCCGGTGAATTGAGAGTCATGCTGAATCTGATGGGTGATGGACTGAGATACGATCCCCCGCAGGCAAAAACCGGGGTTCGGACATTTTATAGCAATTGGCAGTCCGCTTTCAGCCATCAGCTTACAGTTATTAGGAGATTATCGCTATGGCTGGTTTGGCCGCAGAAATTATCACTCAATTGCAAAATTGGGTGCGTCCCCGCCAATTGGGCCGGGTCATCGCTTCGAGTGGGGGTTTTCCCTTGCCGAATACCGATGCAGACCTGCGATCGCCGGATGCTTCGTTTACCGAAAAACTGGGTTCAAATTGCATAAACTTCCTCAGAAGATCGGCGATTTTCTGGAAGCGGGGACTCAAATTGGTGTTTGAGTCGGAGGGGAATAAAGGGGGGCGATCGCCCGATCGTTATGGTTCGGACGACGATTATTTGTCAGCCCACGGCATTCAATTATCAGCGATCGGTCGATAAGGCTTCGGGAAGAACATCGGGGGCGTCAGTCGGCGATCGGGCAGTCCCCGCACCAGTCTCCAAGCCGGCGCCGTACCCGCCCGGTCAACATCGAGACCTTCGCGGACGAGGAGGGGTTTTAATGTCCGGACAGAAACATTAGATACAATGTAGCTATCTGTGCGATTCGTTTGGGAATGAAATAAGGCTGAAATGCCTGAAATAACCTCCCAGTAAGGCTTCCATCCCCTTGGATG
>NZ_JAJENU010000442.1:0-14307 GCF_035615495.1 Lyngbya sp. CCY1209
GGAGGGAGCGGAGGGAGCGGAGGGAGCGGAGGGTGAGACATCCAGACCGCTTGGGAATCAATTCCCAAGCTAATAGCCAAAATCATCTAAAGATGATTGGGGAGTCTGCCTCCTCTGCCTCCTCTGCCTCCTCTGCCTCCTCTGCCTCCTCTGCCTCCTCTGCCTCCTCTGCCTCCTCTGCCCCCTCTGCCTCCTCTGCCTCCTGTGCCCCCCCTGCCTCCCCTGCCTCCTCCGCCTCCTCTGCCCCCCCTGCCTCCTCCGCCTCCTCTGCCTCCCCTGCCTCCCTGCCCCCCCTCCCCTCCCTTGTGACCTATTCCAAAAGGGCGACCTTCCCGGTGCAAGGTCACTCACCGGACAGATGCTTTCAGGTGGGTGACTTTGTTCTAATGAAAAAGGTGTCAACCGGGAATTTTTTAATTATGGCTACGTTAAATATTGGTTTAACAGAAGAACAACGTCAAAGTGTAATTGGACTATTAAATACGGACTTATCCGATTTGTACCTGTTGTTGGTCAAAACCAAAAAATACCACTGGGATGTGGTCGGCCCCCAGTTTAGAACGCTACATCAACTGTGGGAAGAACATTACGAAGCTTTGACTATCAACATCGACGAATGCGCCGAGCGGGTGCGGATGTTGGGCGGCTTTCCCGTCGGGACGGCCCAGGGATTTCTGAATTTGGCGACGATTCGGGAACATCCCGGCGACCTCCCCGACGCCAACGAAATGGTCCGCCGTCTGGTGACGGATCACGAACAAATTATCCGGAATTTGCGGGAACATATCGACCAGTGTTCGGACTCGTTCCACGATGAGGGGACGGCCGATTTCCTGACCGGTTTGATGGAACAGCACGAAGAAATGGCCTGGATGCTGCGCTCCTTTATCGAAGGGGAACGGGTCGAAAGTAGTGGCGATCGCAACAAAACTTCCGTCCCGGCTAACGCCTAGGTTGTCGGGCTTCTAGCCCCCTCCGGAGCAGCGCTAAAGGGCAACAACGCCCCGACAATTGTTGTTGGGCTTTAGCCCCTCCGGAGCAGCGCTAAAGGGCAACAACGAATTGTAATCGTTAATTCTAAATCATAACTGCATGGTCCCCCTCAGAGACGAAAATCCGACCCGCATCACGCCCGTCGTCACCTACGCGCTCATCATCGCCAACGTCCTCATATTTTTCTATGAATTGAGCCTCGACCCGGCTCAATTGAACGGTTTTTTCCACGTCTTCGCGGTCGTGCCGAAAGAGTTGACCGCCAGTTTTAACGGCGCCGATATCGGCCAGCCGGTGCCGGAGTCATTGACATTGATCACGGCCCAATTTCTCCACGCGGGTTTCATGCACCTGGGCTTTAATATGTTATTTTTGTGGATTTTCGGGAACAACATCGAGGAAGAGTTGGGGCGCGTCAAGTTCATTCTCTTTTATCTCGGCTGCGGCGTTTTGGCATCCCTGGCGCAGTGGTATTTTGCAATGGAATCGCCCGTGCCGTCCTTGGGGGCGAGCGGCGCGATCGCGGGGGTGATGGGGGCCTATATTCTCAAGTTTCCCAAGACGAAAATTATCACCCTTTTGCCGTTGGGTTTCTTTTTCTATACGGTCAGAATTCCCGCCCTATTTTTCCTCGGGTTCTGGTTCGTCCAACAGGCTTTCAACGGTATTTCGATGCTGCAAGTCCCGGCGAGTGTGGGAATGCAGAACGGCGGCGTCGCCTACTGGGCCCACGCCGGAGGCTTTATTTTCGGCGCCCTTTTGGGTCCGGCGTTGGGGTTGTTTTCGGACAACCGGGAGTCCGATTCTTATTCGGCTTGATGCGGATGCCAGTTCGCCCGCCCCGGCCCGGGTTGAGGGCGGAGTTTCCCACTCGTGCCGGCGGTCTGATTTTGATAAAAATTGGAAATTTGTCTCTATTCGACGGCATAGATAAGTGTAACTAAATCACCTCTGAGATAGATTTGCAGACGGTATTTTTTCTGTTAATTTGTTCACAGAATGAATCGATTTGGAGAACACGATAATGGAAAAATATAAATGTACTTCCTGTGATTATATTTACGATCCTGTTAAGGGCGATCCGGACTCCGGCATCGAACCCGGGACTCCGTTCGGTGCGATTCCCGACGATTGGAAGTGTCCCGTCTGCGGTGTCTCAAAATCCGAGTTTAAACCGATGAATGCGGGCGCGAGTAGCGAATATATCGGCAAACCTCCGGCGGAAGGAACCCAAGCGGGTCGCGCCTAAATCTCAATAAAGTTTTGTATTGAGGGATGGGTGAAAAGGGACTGAATGAATCAGTCCCTTTTTTTTGCATTAAGAAACTGCCGCCGCCCGAATCAGTCGGTATCTAGCCTGCACCCACATATAGATCCCGTAGGCGACCAAACCGGCGGCGACCAAAGCCAGGAGAAACTGTCCGTAAGTCTGCCGTGCGATCGAGTTCAACAAGCCGTCCAATCCCTCGACTTTGCTGGCGTCGGACTGATAGGCGGCTTGGAGTAAAAATATCCCCAACATTATAAAAACGAACCCTCTCGCGCTGATGCCGAATCGGCAAACGTTCACCACCTGACTTTGTTGATCCGCATCCAATTCGCGCAAATTTAAACGCTTGCGGAATTTGATTCGGTAGGCTTTGTAAATGCGATACAATCCCACCCCGATGATGACAATTCCGATCGCCCCGATTAACCACCGTCCGAAGGGTTGCGCCAGGATGCGGGCCGTCCAAGTCACCTTGGAATTTCCCCCGCCGCCGGAATTTCCGAAGGCCAAAAGTGCCGCGTTGAACGCCAACGCGCCGTAGATCAGACCGCTGATCGCGTAACCGATGCGCGTCACAATTCCTTTGGCGTCATTTCCCTTGCGATCCGGATCGGCGATCGCCTGGACGAAACGCCAGATCGTATATCCGATCAGGCCGACGGCGACCAATATCAATAGCAATTGTCCGAAGGGTTGGGCGGCGATGGTGTGGAGGGCACCTTTCGTATCCGTCGTTTTTCCTTTGGCGGTGAATGCCGCCAGAATTGCCAGCACTCCGATGAGGATATAAACTGCCCCTTTTGTCCCGTAGCCAAATCTGGCTAATCTCTGAAGCCACATGGATTATATTTCCTCGTTAATCGTGTCAAATTGAACCGGCGATCGCGGTTTTAGCTGTCTTGTTTGGGTGTAAATTTAAGGGTTTTGAAAGATAAGATCATGCTATCATTTTGAGATCTAAAGACTTCTATCTGGGGTGATAAACTGCCCAAATATCTGCCCGCAGGCAGAGATGATCGCGGCGGGAATTTTGGTTGTATAATATTGGGGTCAACCGTCAGATTGGATTGCGAACTGCGAGAACCGATGCGACGACTGAGATGGTGTCCCTACGGAGAAGGGATGGGTGTGTGTGGTGCCTGCGGGAAAGTTCAAAATAGACCGTGCCCGTGGGATGTATTCCGCCGCGGTCGAAATCATGATTCCGAGTCGAGGCCCCGGAAGCGATCGCCCGGACCCTCCGACCGCTGGCACGATCTCGACTGAGCGATCGCGAATTTTTTTCAATCCCCAAAAATTGACGCATTCAATAGAGAAAATATGACGAATTCATCTTCTGGCGACGATCGCGCCCCCCAATTTCCCGCTTTGGATTTGCCACTCCCGGCGGAGGTGGAACGGGCGATGGCGGGAGTCGTGGATACCGCGTCTGCAGAGGCGCTGAAATGGCTCGACTGCGTGGCGGAAGGGACCGGCGGCATGATGGAGGCGATCGCCCAAAATCCGTTTTTACAATGGCTCTCCCGGCGCTTCGGGACCGACTGGCTGATGGTGTTGCTCGGGGAAGTGAACGTGGCAGAAGCGGAGGCGAAAGTCGCCGCCCTCAAACAAAAATATCCCCGGGAAACCCCCAACCAAATCGCCCACCGCATCATGGTGGAAAAAGCCATTTCCGCGGCCGGAATCGGATTGGCGACGAACCTGATCCCCCCCATCGCCGCCGCCCTATTTGCGGTGGAACTCGCCACCACGGCGAGGCTGCAAGCCGAAACCATTTATCAAGTCGCGGCGGCCTACGGTCTAGACCTGAAATCCCCCGCCCGCCGGGGCGAAGTGTTGGCGATTTTCGGCCTGTCATTGGGGGGCTCGAACGCTTTGAAATTGGGGTTGAGCTGGGTGGAAATTATCCCCGGTTTGGGGGCGATCGTCGGCGCCTCTTCCAACGCGGTGATGCTGTACGCCCTCGGCTACGCGGCCTGTCGGTTTTACGAGGCGAAACTCGACCCGGAAGCGGCACCTCTAACAGCCGAAACCTTCCGGCAGGAAAACGAAGCCTACCTGGAAAATTTGGGACTTCAGAAAACGATCATGGAGCGAATTTTGGTC
Organism: Lyngbya sp. CCY1209; assembly: GCF_035615495.1. Taxonomy (GTDB): domain Bacteria; phylum Cyanobacteriota; class Cyanobacteriia; order Cyanobacteriales; family Microcoleaceae; genus Limnospira. The sequence goes on from NZ_JAJENU010000442.1 coordinate 4,370, forward strand.
TGTCAAATTCGCGCCAGCTATCCCGATCGCACCCCCGCCGAACTGATATCAGAATTGCGAGATTCCCAACTGAGCGCCCAATCGATCGCGGCAATTTCCGACGACCTGGAACACGCCCAAACCCTCCCGGAACTCCTGGAACAGTTGCACGCAGACTTCGCGCCCCCGCTGCTGATTCAGTGCTACCACGTCGCCATCAGCGACGGCATCATCACGCCAGAAGAACGGCAGATTTTGGATGCGATCGCCACCCGATTCGACCTGGATTTGGAAAGCCTAAAACAGGCCGGGTTGCCGACCTGAAGTCTACCTTCTGACAGAGGTAGAGTAGGGATGAGGTCGCTAAACTGTAGGTAAGTGATAAATGGTAAATGAAATTTGAAGAATTTACATTTACACCGAAGACGCTATAACGCGGAGGATTTATGAGTCCGGACGGAAAAACCGAAGCGACGATGAAAAATCTGGAAGGGAAAGCCCAGGAAATGGTCGGCGAAGTGACCGGCGATCCCAAACAGAAAGCCGAAGGGCAAGCGAAGCAAACCGAAGCTGCTTTTCAACACTCGGTTGAGAACGTGAAAGAAGCCGCAAAAAAAGAAATTGAAAAACAATAGTTTTTTACGGCTTGAGATAGGCATATTTCCAACTCTAAAATTTGGGGTTGGATTTTTTGCATTAAAAACTAATAATTAATATTATGTCCGCTCAAACAGTTATGATTCCTGGGTGCCATCTTCTGAAGCCGCTTAAAACTTTTGCCTATTGCCTCTTGCCTGTTGCCTGTCCTCGAATGATTGTGTAAGTATTCAAACGGACTTGATATAACAACTAATCAAAGCCCCCAGGATTGGGGGTTTGGGGGCCGGACAATTTTACAAATGGTTCCAGATTGCTATATCGCAAAGGGGGGCGGTCAGACAAGCGGAGTTGATATCAATTTCAAGAATTGACAAACACCTGGGCTTCGTATTCGGGGAGATCGAGAACTAATTCATTGTTTCCCGTCTCGATTTCGTAATCCCGAGTCCACTCGTGCCAGGTGTCGCCTGCGGGGAAATTCGGGACGGCGTAACCGGCGAGATAATTGTCCGAAAAATTCGCCACCACCGCCACTCTCGAACCTTCGTCGTTCCAGCGGGTGTAGGCGAAAACCCAGCTTTCTTCATCCTCGTAGAAAAACTCGATATTTTCCGTGTAGAGGGCGTGAGTTTTGCGGCGGAGTTGAACCATTCCCCGGTAGTAGTCAAATAAACTCGAATTATTTTCATTTTTCAACAGCCGCCAGTCGAGTTTCGTCGGTTCGATGGTGTTGGGTTTGTACTCTCCGAATTCTTCCCCCATCCAAATCATCGGAATTCCCACCGCCGTCATCAATAAAACCGCCCCCAATTTCGCCCGCTTGAAGGCGGCATCGTGCAGAATTCCCCGTTCTCCGAGTTCCACCATCAACCGTTCGCGATCGTGGACGCTGATGTAATTGACCATGTTACTCGCCCCCAAATATCCCTGGCGGCGGCCGTCGAGACTATTTTTAAGTTCTTCCAAATCGAACTTTTCCCCGCACAAATGGGCGACGATGGTGCGGGAAAAACTTTCGTGCCAAGCCCCGTCCATCGGGCCGTCGTAGTTGGTGATACTGGGATTTTCTGGGATACATTCGGCGACATTGTAGAACGGTTTCATGCCCGCAAATTGCTTGGTTTTATCCACCATCCAATACATGAATTCGTAGTTATTTAACTGTTTGGCAGCATCGTAGCGGATGCCGTCGATGTGATATTCTTTGATCCAATATTCGGCATTGTCGCCGATGTATTGCCACGCGGGTTTGACGTTGAGATTGTCGTCATAATGTTCGTAGTCAAATTCCGGCCCCCAACTGTTATCGGGGTCGGTTGGGTTGGCACTAAACCAATAATTGTAGTCGATTTGTGTGAGGGGATGCTCCATTTCTGCGTGGTTGTAAATACAGTCAAAAAAGACTCGGATTCCCAATTTGTGACAGCAGTCGATCAGTTGTTTCAATTCCATCGTGGAACCGTAACTGGATTCGATCGCAAAAAAGTGGCGGGGGTTGTATCCCCAACTGTAATCCCCCGGATATTCGGAAACGGGCATCAATTCGATCGCATTAATTCCCAATTCATTCAGATAGTCCAACTTTTCGGTGACGTGTTTAAACTGTCCGCGAGAATCGGGGTCGTCTTCTCCCCCGGTGAAGTCGTGGACGTGGAGTTTGTAAATCACCAATTCGCGATCGCTCGGCAGCGGTTTATCGTCATATTTCCAAACGTAGGTATCGACGATTCTGCAGCCGTCCTGGATGCGTATCACCCCATTTTGCTCGGACGGTTCGACTTCGGTGGCGTAGGGGTCGATGATATCAACCCACTCGTCAAAGCCGATAAAATCGCTCTTCGATCGCACCCGAAATTTATAATGATAAGTCCCATCCTCCAAATCGACCTCGGCGCGAAAATACCCGCGATCGTCCTTCCCCATTGAAATTTCTTTCCAATCCGAAAAACTCCCCATCAAGGTCGCTTCTTTATTGTAAGGAGCAAATAGTTTTAATTCGATTTGATTAGCCATCAGTTTTACCGGTAAGAATCCCAGTCTATTTTTTGATTGCGTTTTTCGTCAGACCAAACCGAATCAAAATCCCCCGAAAATTCGGGGGATTGCCGGTCAGTTTAAATGGTCACGCCGATGGCGCCCGCACCCGCCGCGGCGATCGCGGAAACGAGGGCGGTCAAAAACAGCCACCAGGACGCGGCGGCGGCCGCCTTGCGCGTTTCTTCGGCTTGGTGGTGCGCCTCCTGCTGCACCCGCTCAAGCTGCAATTGAGCCTGTTTTTGCAACCGTTCGGCCCGCTGCAAAATCCGGTTGCGCGTGCGTTCGATCTGCTCGACGATGCGGTTGGCGTCCGCCTCGGAAATGTCGTCCCGGGAACTCAGCAGGGCGATCAAAGTATCGCGGTCGAACTGGGACAGGCGATCGCGCAGAGCCTCAAACCCGGCTTCCGGGTCGTCGAATAACGTGCGGATATCCTCCCGAATTCCCTCATAATTCAATTCGGGACGTTCCAAATCATTCAAGTAGTTGCGAATCCGATTGAGAATCCGGTCGATGATGGACTGAACCCAATGTTGGATACTTTCAATTTGGGCGATCGCCTCATCCCGCACCATCAAAATGCGATCGATAATGTGGTTGACTTCTTCCTCCGAAAGATCCTCACGCTGGGAGAGCAACTGCACCAACGTATCGCGATCGATCGCGGCCAGTCGCCACTTCAAATTCTCCATTCCCCCGCGCGGATCTTGGAGCAACAATTTCACGTCGCGGCGGATGCCGTCCGGGTTGAGTTCTTCGCGGTCGGTACTCCACAAATAATCCGCCAGGGACTCCTGGAAATTCTGCACTTTTTCCTGAGTCCGCAGCGCCATCCGCCGGGGCGTCCTGGCGATGGTCCGCAGGGTGAAGAACACTTCGTCGATAATTTGGTTGACCTCCCGTTCGGACAGGTCGTCCCGCTGGGAGAGCAACTGCACCAGCGTCTCCCGGTCCATCATCGCCAGACGGCGCCAGATCGCCCGCCCCCCGGTTTCCGGCTCTTTGAGCAGCAGCATCAGGTCCCGGCGGATGCCCTCGGGGTTCAACTCCGGTTGTCCGGTATTTCGCAGGTAATCCGCGATCGCCGACGTGGCGCGGTCGTACTGCTGCTGTGCCTGCTGCGAGAGACGTTCGGGGGCACTGCGGACCTTCATCCAGGAGCGTTCCACCGAGTCGATCGCATCTTCGATCTGTTCCTCGCTGAGATCCTGTCGCTGGCCCAACAGTTGCACCAGCGTCTGGCGATCAAACCGGGACGCCCGCGCCCGCAGCGCCTTAGCCCCCGCCTGGGGGTCATCGAGCAGCAGCTTCAGTTCCCGAGAAATCGCGTTGGGGTTGAGTTCTTCCCGCCCGGTATTTTTCAGGTACGCCTGCACCCGAGACCACTGGGCCTCAGCCTTCACCTTCGCCGCCTCGTCCCGCTCGTAGGATTCTTGCAAAACGCGATCGCGGGCTTTTTCCAATTCCGTGGCGATGGTGGCGATTTCCGTGACGCCCAGATCGCCCCGCCGTTGCAGCATCAACTCCAAGGTCTGGCGGTCCAGGGAGGCCAGGCGCCGTTGCAGCGTGGCGTGATCGTCCGCCTCGGTATCGGCCAAAATCGGCTCGAAATGCAGGTGGATGCTCTCGGGACTCAACCCCGCCGGGGAAGCCGTGAACAGGTAGCGGTCTACCTCCGCCATCAGTTCGATCTCCCGCTCCCGCTCTTCCGCCGCCCGGGCCACCGCCAGGGCCTCCAGGCGGATGCCGTCCATCAGCAGCGAAAGGGTGCGGACGCGATCGCGGGTGAACAGTCCCTTTCGATTCAGTAAGTCGGCGAAATCGGTGCGATCGAGCCGTTCCAGGGCTTCCACCACCGCCCCCGGTTCCGCCTGGGGGTCGAACAGCAAATCGCGGAATTCCACCTCCAAATTGGGCGATCGCAACTGCCAGGGGTAGGCGTTGAGGATATAATTTTCCACGTCCCGTCGCACGGTATTTTCGGGTTCTTCCTCTTCCCCGCCGCCGAACTGGAGCGCGAGTTTGTTGCCCTGTTCTCCCGCCTGAGATTTCAGCCGTTTGAGTTGGCCGACGATCTGCTCCACGTCCATGTCCGAGAGGTCGGTGCGGCCCATCACGATTCCCATCAAACTGTGCATTCCCTGGGTTAAAGCGTGGGAAACCGGCCCCGGAGTTTGGGAGCGGCGGCGTTTCCGCATTTCCTCGATCACCGCGTCCAATTTATCGGTAAATTCTCGCCCCAGCAGGCCTTCCCGGGAGGCGGATTTCAGGTAGTCGGTGAACTCCGAAATGCGATCGCGTTCCGGGAGGCGATCGGTCGCCCGATTCCAGGATTTTTCCAATTCTTTGGCGATGCGATCGACTTCGCGACGGGATAAATCCGTGCGATCGGCCAGCAAGTCCGCGAACATCTGACGGCTGATTTCGGGAAGGTTTTCTTTGGAGAGATCTTGCAGGTCGCGATCGCTGAGAATGTGCTCGATTTCCGAGCGGATCTCGCCCAAATTCAACTGGGGCGGCTTCAGGGATTCGATGTAATCTTCCACCCGTTCCCGGATGCCCATCGGATCGATCCCCGCCGTCAATTCCTTGCGAACCGCGGCCGTGGCGGCTTCTGCAGTGGAGACGACTTGGCGTTGGGCTGTCTTCGCCCCGAAGGCGGCAACCGCTGTTCCAAATAGGGCTTGAAATCCCGAAGTCGCGGTATTCACCACCGACCCGATCAGCGATCCGACGGTGGTGGAACTCACCCAAACCAGCAGGGAAAAATAGGTTGCCCAGATCACCAAACCGACGATCGCCCCCGCCAAAATGGAGACGAACAGCGTCAATTTGACAGCCAGCAAACTGGCGAAAAAGATGGCGATCGTCACGCTAATTAACGTCCCCAAGCCCAGCGTGAAGCCAATTTTTCGGATCGTACTCCCGACACCGGAATCCTGGGAATTGTGCTTGGAATTCGACGACGATCCCCCCGCCATCGATATCCCGGTCGCCACCCCCAAATTCGTCAGCAGCAGTTGGAAAGCGAACGCCAACACCACCCCGGAAATCAGGGCGGTGAAAAACTGCGGCCCGCTGACAAAAATGGCGGTCTCGTCCGCAGCGTCTATCTGCGGTTCCACCAAAATCTGAGCCAGCCAGTGACAATGATCTGTAAAATTTATTCCATCCGACAATATCATTTTGAATTGTGTCCTAATTCTGAGATTTTCTCTAATTTCGTATATCCTGCGGATAGCCTCAGTGTCTCCGTTATCGTTCCCACCGTCCATCCCCCCAAAGTCTGAAGTTGAACGGGGGGGAATTCGGCTGACTCTACCCGGAGATAGATGCGACGGGGGGACGACACGGGGAAAATTAATATTTTCGAGAAAGGGTGAAATTTTCCAGTCCGCGATCGCACTTTCCCCCGCCCTCGTCCGACATCAGGATTCGTCCGCCGAAGGGTTGGCAGCAGACATTTGGGGATATTTTTCCGCCAAATAGCGGCTTAAAAATGTGTTGACCGCCGACAGCAGGATCGGCCCCAAAAAGAACGACAGCGGACCGCTGACTTTAAATCCCGGAACTGCCACCGATGCCAGCAGGAAACAAACGCCGTTGACGACCAGAGAAAATGCCCCCAAACTCAATACATTCAGCGGCAAGGCAAAAAATTCTAGCACCGGTTTCACGATCGCATTGATCGCACCGATGGCTACCGCCGCGATCAAAGCCGCCGGAAAGGTCGCCAAATCCACCCCCGGCAAAATAATATCGACCACCAGCAAACTCAAAGCCGTCCCCAGCAGGGTCAAAGCTGTTACGATCATAAGTTTTTATTCCATTACTTTTGTTGTCAAAGGGTCGAGAATATCCCGCCTGTGCCGCATTTTAGAACTTTTTTCGCTCCATTTCATCTGCTATTCGACTTATATGGGGGCGACAAAAATCCATCTCCAGATAGAGGGATTGAAGTCGAAATTGAGAGAAATATAGAGCCAGACTGAAAACGAAATTTATTATGAAACTGCTGCGAATTATCCTGGGAATCTTGATTCCCCCCCTCGGCGTTTTTTTGACCGTGGGCTTGAGTTCCGCATTTTGGATCAACATTCTGCTGACATTACTCGCATGGCTGCCGGGGGCGATCCATGCAGTTTGGGTGATTACAAAATTCGACCGGACGGCCTACTAAATTATCAAAACAATCGATCAAGTTGTCGGGCTTGAGTCCCGGCGCTAAAGCGCAACAACAATCCCCCCCTCGTTGTTGGGCTTTAGCCCCGCTACACGGCATCAAAAAAGGCGCTCAAGCGCAACAACGGAAGGTCGGATTGGCTTTGATCGACTCGATATTCTATAATCAAATTGAGCCGAGCCGCCCCCATTTGCCGATGCCGCGCCCCAGTTACGGCCCCGAAACGAAAAAGCGAACCCGGCAGCTTCTGACGTTGCTGTTGGACTATGGCAATGGCGACATAGACGGGGACGAAAACGAACTCGATCGCCTGCGTGCGAACATCAAAACCGCCTGGAAAAGCGATCGCCAACTGATCATCCGAACCAAAATCAGATTTTTGGTATCCCTATCAAAAATAGCCGACATTCCCCTCACCGCCGCCCACATCAAAGAATCCCTCGCCCGCCTCGAAGATTTTTTGGGCATTTTGGAGGATCACCGCCCGTCCCGACAGGGTTCGGAAACCTGGCATTTTAGTATTAATTTCTGGTATAATAGGAGCGATCGCGACGCCATTTTAAACCGCTTTGAAAGCGAGTGGGAACGCCGCAAATCCCCCCCATCCCAACCCACCGAAACGGGCGATAATCGCTGGTGGAATTTCTGTCGCGAAAACCTGGAAGCCCAGCGAATCAGACGGCTGACGACAAATCCCCTGACGGTGGGGGACGGGATCGCCTTTGAATTGAACGAAATTTACCTTCCCGTCGGTTTGGTGGAACGCCCCCGCCGGGAACGCCGCGATCTCGATTTAGAAGCCGATCGCGGCTCGGAATTTTACGAACCGGAAGCGGACCAAAACGCCATTTCTCCCGAACAATTTTTACGGCAGTGTTTGCAGGCGAAATTACCGCAACGGATCGCGATCGTCGGGGAACCGGGGGCGGGAAAAACCACCCTTTTGCAACGGATGGCGATCGCACTATTGGAAAATCAGTTACTTCCGATTTGGGTTTCCCTTGCAGATTTGTCAGAAACCGCTCTCGAATCCCACCTATTAAATGATTGGTTAAAAGTCATCATTCATCAAGTCTCCGTACCCCCCGAATTGAAGTCCGAATTCGCCGCCCAATTTAACTCCGGGCGGGTGTGGCTGCTGCTGGATGGAGTCGATGAAATTGCGGGAGACGGGTTGAGTGCGATCGCCCGCCAGTTGCGGGGTTGGCTTGCCGACGCCCACATCCTCCTCACCTGCCGCCTCAACATTTGGGACGGCGGACGAAATCCCCTCGAAGACTTCACCGCCTATCGAAATTTGCCGTTCAAAGAAACCGATCGCTTCATCCGAGGCTGGTTTCAATCCGATCCAAAATTGGGCGATCGCCTCTGTCGGGAATTGCAGAAACCGGAACGCAGCCGCATCCGGGACGCGGTAAAAAATCCCCTGCGGCTGGCGTTGCTGTGTCGCTGCTGGGGGCTGATGTCGGGCAACCTCCCCGCCACCAAAGCCGCCCTCTACCGACAATTCACCCGGGCGATTTACCAGTGGAAGTGCGATCGCTTCCCCACCACTCCGATTCAACAATATCACCTTGATCGCGGTTTGGCAGAATTGGCGAAACGGGCGTTATGTCGCGATCAAAATAAATTTCGGTTTGATACTTCCTTAATTTCCACCGTTTTTCAAAACGAAGATATCGAATTGTTGGCTCTCGCCCTGCAACTGGGATGGCTGAATCAAGTCGGCGTTTCCCCCGTAACGGGAGAACCAATTTACGCCTTCTATCATCCCACATTTCAGGAATATTTTGCCGCCCAAGCAATTGCAGACTGGCGTTTTTTCCTCACCCCCGCCCCCTCCCGCCGCCCGATTTTTTCTCCCCACTGGCGGGAAGCGATCGTCCTATGGTTGGGGCGAACCGATATCGCCGCTTCCGATAAGGAAGCATTCATGGAGGCATTGATCGAATTCGAGGACAACTGCGGCGGATTCTATCGATATTTCGCCTATTTTCTGGCGGCGGACGGGTTGGCGGAGTTTCCCGAATGCAGTCGCCGGGATGACATCATCAGCCAATTACTCAAATGGCGATGCGGCGAATATTGCCGAGAATCCCAGCAGTGGAAAACCTATCCTTCCCCGATATTGGAGGAGGCAAAATTGGCTGTATTCAGAACCGATCGCGACAGTGCGATCGCCGGTTTGGAACAGTTATTAGATCATCTACCAAATCCTTCCATTCGCTGGCAAATCGCCCGCAGTTTGGGCAAAAATTTCGATCCGGGAAATCACAAAGCGATCGCGACTTTATTGGAATTGTTGAAAACCGCCCCCAACGATTCCATCCGGTTGGAAGTCGCCCACAGCTTGGGTGTGGTGAGTCCCCGCCACCCGCAAGCGATCGCCACTTTAACCGAGATGATTTCCACCACGAATCGCGATCGCGTCCGCCGAAAAATTGCCTACCGCCTCGGCAAAATCGATCCGAATAATGAAGTCGCGATCGCCACTTTAGTCCGCCTCATCAAATCCGGTTCGACACCGGGCGATCGGGCGATGGAAGACTTGCAAAAAATCGCCCCGGAACATCCCCTATCGAAACAGAAAATAGCCGTCAAATCGTCTCTCCAAAAATCCCGAAAACAACCGACGGAAAATCCCGAAAATCAACGGCGGGCGATGGCTGCCTTAGAACGACGAATTTCCGAAACCCAGGACTTGACAAAATTGACAAAATATGCGATATCATTACTACAGCTAAAACCCGATCATCCCGACGCGATCGCCATCGTGTTGCGGAGTTTAAAAGACAGGCGATCGGGAGTCGCCAAACGCATCGTTTCCAAACTCAAAGATATTTTGACGGACGATCAACTCCCCGAAGTTGTCACCGCATTAAAACCATATGGAATTGAGGTAGAAGGGGGCGATCGATCTGCCGATGCCCTGGAAATTTACAAACTGCTGTGGCACTGTGCCCGGCAACTTCCCCTGGAACAATTTTATCACGCTTGGAACCGATAAGCGCATTCAGTAATCAGATAGCGGTTTTCGATCGCGTCAAATCCGGACGATCCCCCTATAGCGCTGCGCGCGGGTGTAGGGTGTAGGGTGTAGGGTGTAGGGGCTAGAAATCGCCAAGACACATGGAAGTTT
>NZ_JAJENU010000443.1:0-431 GCF_035615495.1 Lyngbya sp. CCY1209
TCGGAACTGGCGATCGGGATGGTCACATCGGCCGTCGGTTGGCGATCGAGGACAACGGTAAATGTGTCCGTGCCCCCGGCTTCCGTCGTGGTCAACCCTTCTGTCGGCGTCACCGTCACGCTCCCGGGCACCACATCCTGGTTTGTCACCGCGACATCGGCGACCTCGATGCCGTTGTAGTTGGCATCGTCGCTGGTGGCGGCGGCTAGTGCGACTGTGTAGGCCTGGTCCCCGTCTACCACGTCATCGGCCACACCCGTCACGGTGACGGTTTGGGGGGTATTCCAGTTCTCGGCTGTGAAAGTCAACAATTCGGTGGAAACCGTCCCCTCGGATGGGTCCGAACTGCTCAGAGCGATCGCAACATCGGCTGTCGGCTGGGTATTGAGAACCACCGTAAATTCTGCCGTCCCCCCGTCTTCCGTCGTGGT
>NZ_JAJENU010000444.1:0-62442 GCF_035615495.1 Lyngbya sp. CCY1209
GGGGGCTGGGGGGGATGCGGTTTCTATTCCCTACACCCTACACCCTACACCCTACACCCGCGCGCAGCGCTATAATTCCCCCCTGCCCAGCAACCCCTAGCCCGAGAAGTCAGCCGTGGACATTCCCCTCGAACATCTGTGGAATCGAGTGCTCGAACGTCTCCAAGTCCAACTTGGCGAACCGACGTTCGACACCTGGATCAAGACCGCGAATGCGGAACGCCTCGAAGATAATTGTCTGGTGATCCGCACGCCGAACCCTTTCGCCTGCAATTGGCTGCAAAAATATTACCGGGATCTGATCGCGGACGCGGTGCAAGAAATTTTGGGCGACTCCGTGGACATCTACATCACCACGGGGACGGGGGAATTGGCGAAGGCCGACGATTCTCACCCGATCTGGCCGTCTCCCGGAAACAGTAACGGCGCAGAGGGTCCCCATCCCGATCCGAAACCGGCCAATCTCAACTCTAAATATGTATTTTCCCGGTTCGTGGTGGGGGCGAACAGCCGTCTGGCCCACGCGGCGGCTTTGGCGGTGGCGGAGTCGCCGGGGCGGGAATTTAACCCGCTGTTCCTGTGCGGGGGGGTGGGGTTGGGCAAAACCCATTTGATGCAGGCGATCGGCCACTACCGCTTGGAAATCAACCCCTATTCGCGGGTGTTTTACGTTTCGACGGAGAAGTTTACCAACGACCTGATCGGGGCGATCCGCCGGGACAGTATGCAGAGTTTTCGGGACCACTACCGGGCGGCGGACGTGCTGTTGGTGGACGACATCCAATTTATCGAGGGGAAGGAGTACACCCAGGAGGAATTTTTCCACACCTTCAATACCCTGCACGAAGCGGGGAAACAGATCGTGCTGGCATCCGATCGCCCGCCGACGAAAATTCCGGGGCTGCAAGAGCGGCTGTGTTCGCGGTTTTCGATGGGGTTGGTGGCCGACATCCAGCCGCCGGATTTGGAAACCCGGATGGCGATTTTGCAGAAAAAGGCGGAGTATGAAAACGTGCGTCTGCCCCGGGAGGCGATCGAGTATATCGCCGCCAACTACACCTCGAATATTCGGGAACTGGAGGGGGCGTTAATCCGGGCGGTGGCTTACATTTCGATCTCGGGTTTGCCGATGACGGTGGAGAATATCGCCCCGGTTTTGACGCCGACGGAACGGGTGGAAGAGTCTTCGCCGGAGGCGGTGATTCAGGCGGTGGCGGAGACGTTCAAGGTTTCGGTGGAGGATTTGAAGGGGAGTTCCCGACGCCGGGAGATCAGTTTGGCGCGGCAGGTGGGGATGTATTTGATGCGGCAGCATACGGATCTGAGCTTGCCGAAAATTGGGGAACTGTTCGGCGGGAAAGACCATACGACGGTGATGTACGGCTGCGAAAAGATTACCAAACGTCGCGATCGCGATCCGGAGTTGAATCAAATTTTGCGGCGGTTGAGCGATCGCATTAATTTGAGCAATCGATCGTGACCGGGCAGCCTGTGGAAAAGGTTGTGGATAACCGTGCAATTGATGCTCAACTCGACCATTGACGGCGGGTTTCTTGCCCCGGAATCGGCTCCGATCCGGATGATTTTCCACAGGTTTTCCACAGAAGTGAAGTCTGCGAAACGGCTGATACTGCTCAAATTGAGAAATAATTTCCACAGTTTCCACAGCCGGAAGACGGGAAAAGAGCGCCCGGCGAGTGCGATCGCAAATGGCGGACAAAGCGGGTACGGCAAACGCCATAACGGTTCGGAAATGATAAAATCCTCGCAACTCCGACTCAGATCCGCTTGCATTCATTGGCGCCCATGGTTCTCGACATTTAGCAATCAAGCAGAGGAAACCGGATGCTTACTATGATTCGATCGACGGCATCCCTCGCTTTCGCCTTCGTTCTTCTCTGGAATTCGGGCTTTATCGGGGCGGAGTACGCCCTACCCCATGCGCCGACCTTTACTTTGATGTTTTGGCGATACTGGACACTCACTCTCATTCTGGCTGTGTCACTCAGCCGTACCCGCCGACTGCGTTTACCCGGCACGGGTGCCGTCCGTCATGCCATGCTGGTCGGGATTCTTTCGCACGGCGTCTGGCTGTCCTGCGCGACGATCGCTTTGAACCGAGGCGTGCCGGCGGGCATCGTCGCTCTGGTGGTCGCGCTGCAACCCCTGGCCACCGGCGCGCTTTCCGGATGGATGACGGGCGAGCGGACTCCACCGCATCGATGGGTCGGCTTGGTCGTGGGCTTTGCGGGAGTCTGCGTCGTGCTGTTAAACCGCATCGAATTCGATGACTTTGAATCGGTCTTCGCCTATCTGATTCCGCTTCTTTCGGTGATGGCGATGACGATCGCCAGTCTCTTGCAACGGCGAGCCAAATTATCCCATGAAAACCTGTCGCTTCCCGCAGACTTGGATCTGTTTTTTCAAGGGTTCGGGACTGCGTTAGCCGTCACCTTGCCGGCGATCTGGCTGGAGGGTCTGGCCACAGAGTGGAACGGCGAGTTGATCGGAGCGCTGTTGTGGCTGGTCCTGGCCGTATCTCTGGGGGCATACGGCATGATGTGGCAACTCATCGCCCGGATCGACGCCACCCGCGTGGCCAGCCTGTTCTACCTGGGTCCTCCAGTCACAATGTTGCTGGCCTGGGTTGCTTTTGGCGACACGCTTCAAGGGAGCGACATACTCGGACTCGCGATCGTTTTTGCGGGTGTGGGTCTGACCTACAGGCATCGAGCCAGAATCGGCTGACGAATCCGACGGCTCCGAATGGCAGATTCCCGATCGCCGAGTGCCAACTGCTATATAATGTTCGAGCCCGCCCGATGGTGAGATATCGCAATGGGAAGCGAGTGTATTGAGAGTTGGGATCGGGGAAGAAATCTTGAAACCCTGACAGAAAAGCGGTTTCAGTTCCCTACACCCCACACCCTACACCCTACACCCTCACCCGGGCTGGGGGGATTGGCCGGAAAGACCGTCCGCCGCCCGTCGGCGCGGTGGAAATTCCCAACATATGGAATCTGAATAGGAAATCGACACGATGCGTTTAATTGTAGAACAGCAACAGTTAAGTTCTAATTTATCTTGGGTTTCGAGAGCCATTCCCTCCCGTCCGACCCATCCGATTTTGTCGAATATTTGGGTCGGTGCCGACAAGGAAAACCAGCGGTTGAGTCTGACGGCCTTCGACCTGAGTTTGGGAATTCACACCAGTTTTCCGGCCCAGGTGGAGGAGGAGGGGACCCTCACCCTGCCGGCGAAACTGCTTAACGATATCGTCTCCCGGTTGCCAGGAGGGGAAATCGAGGTGGATGACGAGGCGGGGGAAGCGATCGCCACCCTGACCTCGAGTTCGGGCCGCTACCAGGTGCGGGGCATGGGGGCGGAGGAATACCCGGATTTGCCCTTCGTGGAGGAGGGAGACACGATCCAACTGTCGGCGGAGGCGCTGATGGAGGGCCTGCGGGGGACCCTGTTCGCCACCAGCCCGGACGAAACCAAGCAGGTGCTCACGGGGGTGAATCTGAAGGTGGGGGCGGACAATTTGGCGTTTGCCTCCACGGACGGACACCGGTTGGCGGTGGTGCAGACGGAAAATGTCCGGGACGGGGAAGCCGCGGATCTCGAAGAGTTTGAAGTGACGGTTCCGGCCCGCGCCCTGCGGGAGGTGGAGCGGATGATCGGGATGCGGCACGCGGGTCATTCCTCGGAGGAAGACGCCCCGGCACCGGGGGTGACGCTGCGGTTCGACGAAACCCAAGTCGTGTTTGAATTGGGCGATCGCGACAAGAGTTCGGACACCTATCGCCGCCTGACGTCGCGGAAGTTGGAGGGAGCCTATCCCGCCTACGAACAGTTGATTCCGAATCAGTTTTTGAGTCAGGTGAACGTGGAACGCCGCACGTTTTTGGGGGCCCTGGAACGGATCGCGGTTTTGGCAAGTCAAAAAAATGATATCATCAAGTGCGCGATCGACGGGGTGAATCAAGAGATTTCCCTTTCCGTGGAGGCGGCGGACGTGGGAAATGCCCTGGAGTCGATGCCGGCCCAAATTTCCGGCGACGAACCCAAGCAACTCGCCTTCAACGTGAAGTATTTGATGGAGGGGTTGAAGGTGTTCAACAGCTCAGAAATTCAGATACAGTTGAATGCGGCGACGGCGCCGGTGATTCTCAATCCTTTGGGGGGGTTGAAGATGACCTATCTGGTGATGCCGGTTCAGCTTCGCAGCTAGGTTGAGAGTTGTCAGTCCGCCGGATTTTCAAGTCCCGGCGGACCGCGCGAACTCGGTCAAGATTCCAAACTGCGATCGATGCGATCGCGCAATTTCTCGGCCAAAATCTTCACGTTGGGTTCGGTTAAGATGCTCAGATGGTGGCCGGGAACCTCGATGATATCCACTCCCCCGAGAGCCAATTCCTCCCATCCCAGTTGGGGGTCGATGGTGCGACCCAAGCCGGCTTGGCGGTCCGCCGCCCGGAACAGGGTAATTTGACCGGCGTAAGGTCGGGGGACGTGAGCTTTCATCGCCTCTAAATTGGCCGCTTCGATCGCCAAATTTTGATCGGCGATGGACAGATTCCGCTGTCGGGTCAACTCCGCCGTGACCTGACGCGACCGCCGTTGTCGCCGCAACCACCCGAGCCGATATTTCACCCGCTCCCACAGGTAGCCCGGACCCCGCCGCAACAGGCGTTGCAAGTGGCCGGATATGCGATGTTGGGGGGGCAAATATTTGATGGCGCCGGGAGCCGTGGTATCGAACATGATCAGCAAACCGACTTGACATCCGGCGGCCGTCAGTTGTTGGGCTATTTCAAAGGCGACCCGGCCGCCGAAGGACATCCCCGCCAGAAAATAGGGGCCTTCCGGTCGGATCTGTCGGATTTCTTGAACGTAGAAAGCGGCGATCTCTTCAATTTTTCGGCGCAGTATTTGCCCCTCTTGGTCGAACTGGGCGGCGAGTCCGTAGAACGGATAATCGGTCCCCAAATTTCGCGCCAAATCTCGGTAGTAAAATACCCCACCTTTCAGCGGGTGGACGGCAAAAATCGGCGGTTTTGAACCTCGGGGCTGAATCGGAACCAAAGCTTTCCAAGTCGGAGTCCACCCCCGCTGGCGGAGGATGTCGGCCAGCCGCTCGATGGTGGGCGCGTGGAACAGCGTCGCCAGGGGGAGGGTTTTGTTGAAGGCGGCCTGAATGTCGGAGAATAATTTGACGCTGAGTAACGAATGCCCCCCGACATCGAAAAAGTTATCCCGGATGCCGACCGCCGGATTGTTCAAAACTTGCCGCCAAATTTCCGTGAGTTTCAATTCCAATTCATCCCGGGGTTCGAGGGAGTCGGAGGTGGGCGCGATCGCCACAGAGTCGGGAATCGGCAAGGCGCGATAGTCAATTTTTTGATTCGGCGTGAGCGGCAGTGCGTCCAAGTTCACGAAGGTGGCGGGAATCATGTAATTGGGCAGTTTTCCTTTTAAAAACTGGCGCAGTCGGTCGGGGTCGGGGGGCGCGGAATTGGACGCGAGGTAGGCGGTCAGGGTGGGGTCGCCCGCCTCCGATTCGCGACAGGTGACCGCCACCCCGTCTATGTGGGGATATTGAGAGAGTGCGGCTTCAATTTCTCCCATTTCGACCCGGAATCCCCGAATTTTAACCTGGCGATCTTTGCGCCCGAAAAATTCGACGTTGCCGTCGGGTTGGTAGTATCCCAAATCTCCCGTTTTGTAGAGGCGATCGCCCGGAATTTGGGTGAAGGGATTTTCGATAAATCGTTCCCGAGTCAGGGTTTCATCGTTCAAATATCCTTTCGCCAAATAGGGGGTGCGGATGCAAATTTCTCCGATTTCGCCGATGCCGGCGAGTCGTCCGCGACCGTTCAAAACCAACAGTTGCACGCCGTCGATCCCCCGGCCGACGGGGATGTTGCCACCTTTGCCCGTCTCGGGAATGACGAAATAACTCATGGCTTGGGGGGTTTCCGTGGCGCCGTAAAAGTTGACGCAGGTCGCCGACGGCGCCAATTTTCGGACTTTTTCGATATCCCGACTTTTCAGTTTTTCGCCTCCGAAAAACAGATATCGCAGGTCGGGGAGTCGGGCGCGATCGCCCATTTCTGCCAGCAATTGACTCAGGGCCGGCGTCAGGTGGGCGACGCCAATTTGGCGGCTTCGCATCCACTCCGACAGGATGTCGGGTGAATAGATGTCGTCGGCTTTGGGAATTTCCAGCGTTCCCCCCACCGTCAGGGGGGTGAAAATATCCCGCAACAGCGGGTCGTGGGCGAGTCCGGACAGCAAGCTGAAGCGGTCTTCGGCGGTCAATTGGAACTGTCGGACGTGCCAGCGGATGAAGTGGGCGAGGGGGCGGTGGGTGCCGAGAATTCCCTTGGGTACGCCGGTGGAACCGGAGGTGAAGGCGATGTAAGCCAAGTCATCGGGTTCGGATTCGATATCGGGGGGATCGCCGGGATAATTGGCCAGCGATTTTTCATCGAAAATCAGATGAGATAAAGCGGGAAAATTGGCGGTCGCCTCGGCCAGTTGCGGGGGGAAATCGGGGGCGGACGGGAGTCGGATCAACGCCTTCGGATTTGCCAGATGCAGGCAGGTGACGAGGCGATCGCCGGGATAAGTGGGGTCGAGAATCAAAAAGGCGGCATTGGCTTTGAAGACCCCCAAAATTGCCGCCACCAAGGACGCGGCGCGGTCGGCATAAATCGCGACAATATCTTCGCGACTGACGCCCGCTTCAACTAAGGCGCGGGCCAGTTGATTGCTGCGGGTTTCCAACGCTTGATAGGTCCAGCTTCCTTCCGCATCGGCCACGGCTATCTTTTGGGGAATTTGTCGGGCCATTTGGGAAAACTGAGTTGACAGCGGACCTTCCCAGGCGGCGGTCGGAGGCCGGGTCGGATCGGGCAGAAGGGGGCGGGCCGAAGGGGGGAGCAGGGAAAATTCATCGACCTTCAATTCGGGGGTTTCCAGCACCTGCCCCAGCAAATACTCGAAGGCTTCCAACATCCGATACATCCGCTCCCGGCCGAACAAATCGGCGTTGTAAACCAGTTCCAATTTCAAACGGTCCGGCTGTTCTCGGATGTAAAAATTCAAGTCGAATAGAGAATGGGTTTCGGGGACGGTCAGCGGTTCGACCTCCAAGCCGGGAAGCTTCAGGTTGCGATCGCCCAAATTGATCGAATTAAACCACACCTGAAAAATGGGGCTGTAACTCAAATCCCGATCCGGATGCAACACTTCCACCAGTTTTTCAAAGGGCACGTCCTGATTGGCGTAAGCGTCCAAGGTGGCGGATCGAATTTGATTCAAGAGGTCTTTGAAGCGGGAATTGCCCGACAATTGATTTCGCAAAACGAGGGTATTGACAAAAAAGCCGATCAGGGGTTCGACTTCCACTTGATTGCGTCCGGCGATGGGAGTTCCCACCACCAAATCCTCTTGTCCGGCGTGCCGGGATAACAGCAGTTGAAAGGTCGCCAACAAAGTCATGAACGGGGTCACTCCCTGCTGTTGGCTGAAGGTTTTCAGGGCCCGACTCGACGAGGGCGAGAGCGATCGCGTTTCTTTTTTCCCGGAAAATGTCTGCACGGGGGGGCGGGGGTAATCCGTCGGCAATTCCAAAACGGGGAGGTTTCCGCCGAGTTTTTCCTGCCAATAGGCGAGTTGGGAAGCGGCTATTTCCCCCTCGACCGCCCGCCGCTGCCACAGGGCAAAATCGGCGTACTGAACGGAGAGTTCCGGGAGGGAAAGGGGTTCTCCGCGATCGTGGTGGGCGTAAAGTTGCCCCAATTCTCCCATCAAAATTCCCATCGACCAGCCGTCGGAAATAATATGATGAATTGCCACGATTAAAATGTGTTCCGACGGACTCAAACGCACCAGAGTGGTTCCCATCAGGGGGGGGCGATCGAAGTTGAAAGGGGTTTCGCAGGTTCGGGCGAGGGCCGCCTCAATTTTGATTTTCTGTTCGGTTTCGGACTGGTCTCGGAGATCGACCGTCTCCAGGGGAAGGGTGAGATTTGGGGAGATGACCTGCACCGGCTGTCCCCCCCGGGAAATCAACGCCGTCCGCAGGGTTTCGTGGCGTGCGACGATGTGGTTGAAACTTTTTTCTAAGGCGGTTTGGTTGAGGGAACCTCGGAGGCGATAAACGGCCGAAAGGTGATAGGCCGTACTCTCCGGTTCCAGTTGAGCCAAAAACCAGAGACGTTGTTGGGTGAATGAAAGGGGGATGGTATCGGGGCGGTCGGTCGCCTCGATCGCTCGGGCCGTCCGGGTGATTTGTGTCTGAATTTGTGCCACCAAATCGGCGACGGTCGGCGATTCAAATAGCTGTCGCAGGGTCAGGTCGATCGCCAATTCTTGACGCATCCGCGAAATCATTTGGGTGGCCAAAATAGAGGTTCCGCCCAACTCGAAGAAGTTGTCGTGAATGGCGATCCGGCTCACCCCCAAAATCGACTCCCAAATCCGGGCAATTTGGCGTTCGGTTTCCGTCGAGGGATAGACCCGATCGCCCTCGGTCTGGCGACGTTCCAACGCTTCGCGATCGATGTCGCCCGCCGCCGTCAACGGCAGTTCTTCAAGTCGATAGAATTGGCAGGGGATCGGCGTTCCGAAGCGATCGCGGACGGCGATATTTTCCAGGGTATCCCGGGGGATCGCGCCGCCTTTTGTGGTAAAATAAAGGGCAAGTTTTTGCGTGGCGATGGGAGTCCGTTCCCGGCGGTGGCGGATGTAGGGATTGCTTCCATCCAAACCGACGATCAGGTAATCGCAATCGTGGGACAATCCCCCGAACAGGGAATGCAAACCCTGGCGCGATCGCAAGGTCTGGTAGCCTCGGGCGCGGGAAAGATCGCGCATCTGATAGGTGCGATCGGCCCCCACTTCTTCCCAAATACTCCAGGCAAAACAGTAACTTCGCAAGGATTTTTGATGGCGTTGATAGTGGGTAAATCCGTCTAAAAATCGGTTTGCCGCGGCATACCCCCCCATCCGATACGTTCCAAAAATACTGGAAACGGAAGAAAAATTGACAAAGATTGCATCCGGATTGTTTTCTATCAACTGATGCAATGCCGAGGTCCCCCACACTTTTGGCGCGAGCATTTTCGCCAGACCTTCCCGCGTTTCATTCCCCCACAATTCTTCCCGGGTGACTCGGGCCAGGTGAATGATGCCGTCGAGGCGAGTTTCCCACCGCGAGGACAGGCGATCGACGACTTGTTTTAATCGGGCGAAATCGCAGATATCGACCGCCTCGTAATGCGCGACACCGGGGAGTTCTTCCAATTCCAAATAAGCGCGGATCTGGCGCGAGAGTTTGCCGTCTTTTTTCAATTCATCCGCCCAGGTTTCGCGGGGGGGAAGTTTCGTCCGTCCGACCAACAACAATCGCGCCTCGTGGCGGTTGAGCAACTGTTTGGCAATCTCGACGCCAATTTCCCCCAAACCGCCGCTCAACAGGTACATTCCTCCGTTTTTAAAGGGGGTTCCCCGTCGAGAATCCGGGCGCATCTCCACCCTTTTGAGGCGGGGGATCAGGCGCTTTCCGCCGCGATGGGCGACCTCTCGTTCCCGCCGGACGACGTGCAGTTCCGTCCAAACCTGTCGGACTTGGGCGGCTATCTCTTCGCCCTCCAAATCTAGGTGACGGCAATCCAGCCACGGCAGTTCTTGGGGGATGGTTTCGATCGCGCCCAAAATTGGCGTTTTTTCGACTTCTATTTCGTCGCTCGGAGAGGTGGCTTGACCGCGGCGGGAGATGACGGTCAGTCGAACTGAAGTTCGGTCGGCATCGTTCTTTTCGAGGGCTTGAACCAAAAATAGCAGGCTGTAAAGGCCGAGATTTTGGGCGGCCGCGATCGCTTCCGGCGTCAAGTCCGTTTCGGTTCGGCGATCGTAAGTCCACAAATGCAGGAGATGAGAAATGGCGGCATTTTTGGCGATGGCGGACTCGAACAGTCGGCGGTAGTGTCCGGGGTCTTCCGGGTTGATGCGATACGTTTTTTCATCAATTTTTTGAAAGCTTTCCCCGGCGTAGACGGCAATATAAGGATGTTTGCGTTCCTCAAATTCGGAACACAACGCCGCCCCCAAACCCGCGCGATCGCAGAAAACCAGGGCGATTCCCCCCGGCAAGTTATCGGCGCGGGTGGCCGCTTCTTTTTGAACCCAGACCGGGCGATAAAACCAGTTCGGGATCGTGTTTTCATTTTCCAACAAAATGTCAACCCGTTTGACCCGTTCCGCGAATTCTCCCGCCTCAAATTGTCGTTTGAGTTGCAGGCGCTGAATTTTCCCGATCGAGGTTTTGGGAATTTCTTCTTTTTCCACGGGGATCAGGTAGGATGGGCCGATTCCCAATTCCCGGACCAGATGGCTGCGGATTTCTTTGAAAATGCGGACGACCTGCCCTTCTTCGGAGGTGGAGGGGTTGAAAAAGATCAGCAGCTCGTCCGTGTTCGCGTCCGCCTCGCGAATGGCACAGGCGGCCGTGTAGGACACCGCGACCCCTGCAATTTCTTCGACCAATGCTTCAATTTCATAACTGTAGTGGTTCAAACCGTTGATAATGATCAGATCTTTTTCCCGACCTGTAATCGTGAGACATCCCCGGCGGAGATAGCCCAAATCTCCGGTTTTGAACCAACCCTCTTCCGTAAAAGCCTCTCGGTTGAGTTCGGCATTTTGGTAGTAGTTCGCGATCACCATCGCACCCCGAATTTGCAGGCGTCCCACCGTCCCTTCCGGGACGATCCGATCTTGGCGATCGACGATCCGCATTTGAAATCCGGGGGTCGGCTTTCCGACTTCGACGTAGGGGGCATCCTCGGCGGACAATGCCAGTAAATACCGGTGCGAAAAGGTGACTGCGGCGCCGGTTTCCGACATTCCCCAGGCGGCGTGCATGAGGGAGTCGGAAAACCCGTGGGGGGCGAGTAATTTGGCAAATTTCTGGGCGGTTTTGGGGACGATCGCTTCCGCCACACTCAGCATGGATTTGAGGGATGATAAATCCCAGCGTCCGGATCGAATTTGCTCGGCGCGATCGCAGATCAAACCCATAAAAAAGTTGGGTCCCCAAGCAAATGTCACCCGGTACTTTTCGATCCAATCCAACCACGTCAGAGGATTTTCCAATACCAAAGAACTCGGGGCGTGAACTTGTCGGGAACCGACGTAAATATCCCGAATGGAACAGCGGACTAAACTGCCCACGTGGTCGAGGTGCAGCCAGTTGAGGGAGATATCATCCGGGGTAAAATCATTGATTTTGGAACTCGCGGCGATATTGCTGATGATGTTTTGATGGGTCAGCATCACCCCTTTGGGGACTCCCGTACTGCCGGAGGTAAAGAGCAAGACGGCCAAATCTTCGGGTCGGCTGTCGTGATAGTCGCGATCGCCCGGGCAGGTTGCCAAGGATTCAATTCGGACAATTTGAAAGTCCTCCAGGTTCAACTGTTCCGCCATTCCCCGCAGTTTAGATGCCAAACTTTCGTTGCTCAGGACGATGGGTTTGTCGAGGAGATTCCAAGTATTACAAATTTTTTTTACGGTGCCGTTGGATGGTTCGTAGATGGCGGCGGTGGCGATGGGGACGGGGACAATTCCCCCCAAAATGCACCCCCAAAATGCCGGGATGTAATCCGAGTTGTCGTCGAACTGAAAAATCGCTTTGTCTCCGGCTTTTAAGCCGAGTTGTCTCAATCCCGCCAAAATCCGCCCCGCCGCCTCCAACAATTCGGGATAGGATTGGTTGGTTTCCGACCCATCTTCGCGAATGTAGGTGATCCCGTGGGGCGATCGCGCGGCCGTCCGCCGCAAAATTTCGCCGAGGTTTTTGGGGTCGTCCGGCTCGACCGGCAGGGCTTCACCCCGGGCGACGGATGGGGATTTCTCTTCCGCATCGGAGTCAGTTTGGGCGGTGGCGACCGGCTTTTGAGTCCCTTGTAAATGGGCGGATGTCGAGTTCAATTCCCACCCATCTAATAATTCCGATAAATGAATGGGAGGAATTTTCTCCCGACATTCTTCGACCGTCCCGGCAACTTGTCGGATGCCGGAAACAGACTGCAATGTTTCTTCCCACCGGCGAACCGAATGGGGGTCGAGAACCGGCACGTCAAATAAAGCCCGTTCGTCAACTTTACCCTGGGGAGTCAGAGGGATGGAGGCGACGGGAAGGTAGGTTTCGGGCAACCGGTGTCCGGGCAGCGTCTGCTGTAGGGAAACGTGCCATTTCTCGGGGTCGAATCGTCCGGATGTGACAATATAGGCAATCAGTTCCGGAGCGGAATTTTCGGGCGTGCGAATCGCCACATAGACATCATCAACAGAAGAATCGTTGAGGATTTCTTGTTCTACCTGTTGTCGGTTGATTTCCATAGGTTTCAGATGGGAAAAATAGTTCAAACTTGCATGAAAGCTTAGTTCCGAAGTCCCGGACTACATTCAACACCCTGAACAGTTGGAATGGCTCCGCAACAGCCGCCAAGGATTCTTCCCCCCTCGAAGGGGTGAGTTTTCAACATTAAAATTAAACTTTCAGGCACGCGATGGGTATCGTCCGCGAAAGCGACTCCCCAATCTTGAGACGGGGCGATCAAACCGATCGGAATCGGATTGATGTCGCCGTCTGGAGGATTCCGGTTCGAGTGGCTGTCGGCGCGATCGGGCGGGCAGATGATAAAAATCCGGCTCTTCGAGATGACAATGGCACCCTGCCATCCGATCTTACTATCAAATCCGGTTATTTACCAGACAGATTCCGAACGGCGGTGGGGTGTGGAGTGTGGGATGTGGGAAAAACATATTCTTTATTCCCTCTTCCCTTTCTACAATAGCAATGTCCCAAACGTCGAGGGGAGACATCTCAAAATCGACCGGAAAGTATGGCGTGACACGCGGGGGCAGGAAAGTCCTATCATCCCGCCCCGACTCAAGCGCCGTTTAACTTAGCTCGATTCCACTTCGGGATGCAGCAGGGCGGAGTGAAAACCTTTGCGAATCACGAGGTTGAGATACCGGCGCTGGAACTGGGCCCATCTGCACCACGCCTGATAGCGACTGCGGGCGAGATGATTCGCAAGTTTGGGCAGGTTCTTTTTGATATCGTCGCCCAAAATATCCACCAAAACGGCTTCCAAAACCATGCTATCTTGAATGTCGCCCAAACATTCTTGAATATCTTTCATGTCCTGGAGATAGGCGTCGTAAGTGGGGCCGTAAAAATCAGTGAACAGATTCATCAAATACCGGACTCGTTTGGTCTGTTTCCGCAAACTGTGCAAGACTTCTCCGTGGGCCGTCAACAGTTTTTCGACTTTTTTCTTGGACAGGGTTTGAGTGGGTTGATTGCCGTCCGAATTGTTTTCCACCGCCTCAGTTTCATCGGAGAGGTGTTCGACACCGAACAGCCAACCCGGGTGCAAAAACAGCTTGCTGACTTGGGGGAGAAGCAGGTCTGGCAACACTTCTTCGACGGGCAGTTTTTCGATCGCCGTATATTGCGGAAAGTCGATCCACTGCTGCAACTGTTGTTTCATCTGCTGATACTTCTTACCTTCCAGGGTCGATCGCACCAGTTTAAAAGCCTTGTGGCGGCGTTTGACTAACTGCAATAAAACCACATCCAGGGCTTTTTTTTCCGGTTCGGGAAGCTGGGGGTAATAGTGGGTATTCAACGCTTCCAAAAGCACGTCCAAATCCCGCAATTCTCCCAGGCGGCGAGCAATTTTTCCGATCGGGCGATCGCCCGCCGCTTTCGGCAAATTCAACACCGGGGCGAACCCAGTCGCAGCCGACCGCAGCCGCCGCATTCCCACCCGCATTTGGTGCAATTCTTCGGGATCTTCGTCTTTCAAAACTGCGGCTTCGTGGCTGAGGACTTTGTTCAGATATTTTTGAATACCTAAAGCAGCCCAATTTCCCAATGTATTGGGTTTCAGTTGTGTTTCAATTGTCATGGTTGCTCTCTAAAATAGAGAATGGTGTTAGGACAAGCTTAACTATAGCAATTCACAAAAACTGATTTTACAAAACTTTATCAATTTTGAGAAAAATACTGAGTCCTCCGGCCCACCCCTGGAGACCACCGGGATATTCACTGGTCAACTCGATCGCCAGTTGTTAACCTCTGGCGGTAATCGCCGACCCCGGCACCGGGAACCTCGAAGCCGTGAAAAGCCTTTCCCATCTGATATCGCCCGCGATCGCCCCAAACCTTCACCTTTCCTTCGCCATATTCAACACAAAGCTAACATTTAACCAGATTTTAACTGTCAATGTCAAGTCCTTGTGTTTTGATGGAAACAGGATCGGGCTCCTATCTTGGGGCTCCCGACCCGAGGATGAGGCTGGGAGGCCGGGTGTGGAGAAAATGAATCGGTCGTCGATAACCGATAATAGATAATTATCGATTTTTTCCCGCACCCCAGACCCAAATTCTCGGCCATTTCCACTCTTATAAAAAAACCAGATAACTTCCACCATGATCTCGAGCGATCGCCCCAAAATCAGCAGCCCGACCCAAGTGCTGTGCAGCTATCAGAACCGGACATCCACAATTGAGATTTTGCGGATGGACGATCCCGGATGTGACCCATTCGAGCGGATCGTATTTCCCGGCCAAATTTTCCTATTCGAGGCAACAGGGGAATCCCATCTCAAAATCTTCTATGCCGTCTCATCCGAAGCGATCGAAATGCGCCGGATTTCCTGTCGGACCCTGCAAGTGGACGAGGGGGTGTGAGCCAGTCGAAACGGTGAATTCCAATCCACGGGATCGCTTTTTAGTCTGCGGTTTAGGCAGCCTCGGCCAACATTGCGTGGTCGCCCTGAAAGAATTTGGAGTCCGGGTCAACGGCATCAACCTCGCCGAACCCGAACACTGGGAAATCCCCCGCCTGCCGGAATTGTTGGACCGGTTGATCGTCGGCGACGCCCGCCAAGGGTCGGTTTTGGAACGGGCGGACATCCGCCAATGTCGGGCGGTGCTGATCGTGACGAGTCAGGAACGGATGAACGCCGAAACCGCCCTGGCGATCCGCAAAATCAATCCCCGCGCCCGGTTGGTGGTGCGCTCTGCGAAAGAAAATTTCAATCAGTTGTTGGGCGAACATCTGGGCAACTTCGTCGCCTTTGAACCCACCCAACTCCCCGCCCCGGCCTTCGCATTGGCGGCCCTGGGAACGGACATTTTGGGATTTTTCCAGTTAGACGGGTTGCGAGTGCAAGTCGTCCGGCGGCAGATCGTCCCGGGCGATCGCTGGTGTTATCGAACGTCACTGCGGGAACTCAACGGCCGCACCCGGCGGATTTTGCGCCACACCCGGGACGACGATCGCCCCCAAGAGTCCCTGCACGACTGGGCACCGAAAGCCGAACTGCAACCGGGCGATACGGTGATCTATATCGAAGTGGTCGATCGCCCCCACTTTGAATCCGCCAATCCAGATTCTCCCCGGCGATGGCGGTGGAAATGGTTTCAGTTTCCCCGGTGGCGGGAGTTGCGCCCTCGGTTGGTGGAACTGTGGGAGGGAAACCGGGAGCAGTCCGTCAGCCCGGTGGCGATCGTGTGTCTGGCTTTCGTGGCGGCGCTGCTCGTCCTGGGAACCGCCCTATTTTACCGCTTCTATCCGGATGCCAGCCTGGTGGGGGCGTTCTACGGGGTCGCCGTCCTGTTGCTGGGCGAATACGCCGAATTATTCGGGGATTTTCAAATCGATCCGGCCGTCCCCGGGTGGCTGCAGTTTTTCGCCTTCCTCCTCACCCTGGTGGGGACGGCGTTGGTGGGGGTGTTGTACGCTTTGCTCACCCAGGCGATGCTGAGTAGCCGATTTCAACTCACCCGCCGCCGCCCCCCGATTCCCACCCACGATCACGCGATCGTTGTCGGGTTGGGGCGGGTCGGACAGCGGGTGGTGAGGCTCCTGCAGGAGTTCAGACAGCCGGTGGTGGGCATCACGTTCAACCCCCAGTTCGACCCGGCGGTTTTGCCGGCTATTCCCATCGTCACGGGCAATCTCAAAGAAACCCTGAGTCGGGTGAATCTGGCCGCGGCCCGCAGCGTGGTGGTGGTGACGGACGACGAGATGTTGAATCTGGAAATCAGCTTGATGGCCCGTTCGGCGAATCCCAACTGCCATTTGGCGATCCGGACGGAGGAACAGAGTCTCACCGACAGTTTGAATCACCTGCTGCCGGGGACTCACGTCATTTGCGCCTACGGGGTGACGGCGGAGGCGTTTGCGGGGGCGGCGTTCGGGGAAAATATCCTGGATTTGTTCCGGTTGGGCGATCGCACCGTTTTGGTGACGGAGTACGAAATCGAGGCGGGGGACACGCTCAACGAGTTGCTGTTGGGGGAGGTGGCCTACGGTTACGGCGTGGTGCCGATTTGGCACCGGCGGGGTTCCCAGTCGCCCCGGTTGATGCCGCCGGACGAGATCCAGTTGGCGGTCGGCGATCGCATGGTGGTGTTGGCGACGATGGAGGGGTTGCGGGCCGTGGAGGAGGGGATATTTCTCACCGTCCCCCGCTGGCGAATTCGCATCGAAAAAGCTCTGACGTCGGGAGCGGTATTTGAAGGGGCAAATGCGATCGTCCGCATCTGCGGATGTCCGTTAAATGTGGCCCGGAATTTGATGGCGGATTTACCCGCGATCTTGCCCCGGCTGCTGTTCGAGCACCAGGTCTATCATTTGTCGGAGGAGTTGCGGCGATCGCAGGTCATCGCCCGGGTGATTCCCCCGGATGACACCGGAGAAATTTAACCGGATAATAATCTAAAGCTCACAATTCCTTAAATTCAACCTTGCAGACTATTGATGACAGACAGTGGGGGTAACGGTACATTGAATATCAATACCGGCACGGCGGTCGAGACGCTCGATCTGACCAAGAGCTTCAAGGGAAAGGTCGCCCTTCAGGGGATTGACGTGACAGTGCGATCGGGCGAAATGGTGGCGTTGGTGGGGGCTTCCGGCTCGGGAAAATCCACCTTGTTGCGCCACCTCAACGGCTTGGAACGGGGCGATCGCGGCCGGGTGGAAATCTTCGGGATGCCCTTGCAAACCGACGGCCGATTCCATTCTAAGGTGCGGCACCTGCGGAGTCAGATCGGCTGCATTTTTCAGCAGTTCAATTTGGTCAAACGACTCACCGCCATTGAAAATGTCTGGGTGGGGAATTTGTCCCGCATTTCCCTGGCCCGTTCGGCACTCCGCCTGTTCACCCCGGCGGAAAAACAAGCCGCCCTTTCCGCCTTGGAACGGGTGGGGATTTTGGAACAGGCCTACCAGCGGGCCTCCCAACTGTCCGGGGGTCAACAGCAGCGGGTGGCGATCGCCCGATGTTTGGTTCAGGGTGCCAAAATTATCCTCGCCGACGAACCGATCGCTTCCCTCGACCCGGAGTCGGCCCACCGGGTGATGCAGCTACTCGGCGACCTCAACCGCACCCACGGCATCACGGTGATCGCCTCCCTGCACCAAGTGCAGATGGTGCGCCGCTATTTTGTGCGATCGGTCGCCCTCAAAGACGGGGCGGTGATGTTCGATGGCCCGACAACGGCCCTCGACGACACCGAACTCAACCGCCTGTACGGCACGGCGGCCCAAGAACTCGTCCTGAGCGGACACGGAGAATTGAAATAAAGTCGCCCCCAAACGAGCCTTTTTCGGTTTTCCATTTCCACTTATTTATTCAATCCCAACTGTATCCTATGGACAGACGAAATTTTTTAAAATCAACTTCTCTATTTGTTTTCTCCGCCGCCGGTGCAAAACTGCTGGCGAGTTGTTCTTCCAACTCGACCTCAACGACCCCGGCAGCGGACGGTAAAACCGGGACAGAAGCCACGGAAACCGCCAAAGCGACCAATGTTTCCGCCCTCGACCCCGACCTGAAAACCCTGGAATTTGGCATCATTTCCACCGAGTCCCAAGCCAATCAAAAACCGCTCTGGGAACCCTTCGTAGCGGCGATGTCCGAAGAACTAGGAATCCCCGTCAAAGCCTCCTACGCCACCTCCTACGCCGGGGTAATCGAAGCCATGCGCTTCGGGAAAGTTCACCTGGCTTGGCTGGGTGGAAAATCCTATATCGGAGCGGCGAAAATGGCTAATGCCGAAGCCTTCGCCCGCACCGTCGCCCTCGACGGCTCCCAGGGGTACTATGCCCACCTGATCGCAAATAAGGATAACCCGATCGTCGGCGAAATCAAAGACGGGAAGGGAGATTTATATGTGATAGAAAATGCGGATAAATTGACTTTCGCATTTAACGATCCAAACTCCACATCCGGTTTCTTAGTTCCCAGTTATTACGTTTTTGCAAAAAATGATGTCAACCCCAAGAAAGCCTTTGAAAAACTCGTCTTTTCGGGAAGTCACGAGGCGACGGCTTTGGCGGTGGCAAACAATCAGGTCGATGTGGCAACCAACAACAGCGAATCCCTCAGTCGTCTGGAAAAAACCGCTCCGGAAGCCCGTAAAAATATCGAAATCATTTGGACTTCCGTAGAAATCCCCAGCGATCCGATCGCCTACCGCAAGGATTTGCCGGAAGAAATGAAACAAAAAATTCGGGATTTCTTCTATAATTATCAAGACGAACAGATTCTCGGTCCGTTGGAGTGGTCTGGTTTCGTTCCGGCCGGAGATGCGGATTGGAACCCCATCCGCGAATTGGAAGTTGGCAAGGAAATCTTGGAAGTCCAGTCGGACGAGAAGATCGACGCAGCGACGAGGGAGCAAAAATTGACGCAACTTCGGCAGAAATTGGAAGCCCTGCAATAAGACGATTGGAACCCCCGAACCCAACCACTTATAGCAGTGCGCGATCGTGTAGTTACAAGGTCTAGAAACGGGAGTCGGGAGTCGGGAGTGGGGAGTCGGGGGATTGACAATTCTCACCCATCCGCTGTGTAACTACGCGGCTCGCACAGCGCTATATCAACCCGTTGTTGCGCTTTAGGGCCACCGAAACGGGGCTGAAGCCCAACCAACACTGATTTTATATTAACTCAAAATGAACGGTTCTTCAAGTCGTTTCGATTCCTCCCAAACATCCCTGCAATTGGAAGCCTCTCCAGCCGTTTTAGAGATGCTCGAAAAAGAAGAAAAGCGGGTAACGGGAGTCCGCATTTTCTTCGGGCTGATGGCGATCGCGATTTTAATTTTTTCCTTCATCCAAAGCGAGATAAACGTTGCCGTCTTGGCGGAAAACAGCGGCAACATGGCGACCTACATCGCCGGTTATTTCCCCCCGGACTTCTCCGATTGGAGAATTTACTTAGAAGATACGATTATCACCATTTCGATGGGAATTTGGGGGACGTTAATCGCCGCGATCGTCGCCGTTCCCCTGGCGATTTTTGCCTCGGAAAATATCTGCCCGATCTGGATCGTCCAACCCATGCGGCGCCTCTTGGATGCCATGCGGGCGATCAACGAAATGGTGTTCGCCCTCATCTTCGTCGTCGCCGTCGGTTTGGGTCCCTTTGCCGGGGTGCTGGCGTTGAGTGTCAGCACGGCGGGAGCCCTCGGAAAACTGTTTTCCGAAGCCGTCGAATCCATCGATCCGGGTCCGGTGGAGGGCATCCGCGCCACGGGGGCGAATAACATCCAAGAAATCCTGTTCGGCGTGGTGCCCCAGGTGATGCCGCTGTGGACTTCTTTTGTATTGTACCGCTTTGAATCCAACGTCCGTTCCGCCTCCGTTTTGGGAATCGTCGGCGCAGGCGGCATCGGGGTTTCCCTCTACCAAAGTTTCCAAGCCTTCGACTATCAGAAAGTTTGCGCCATTCTGATTATTTTGATCGTGGCAACGTCCGCGATCGATTTCGGTTCCGCCAAGTTGCGAAATTGGTTGGTTTGAAGGGGATAGGGGATAGGGAGTCGGGAAAATTTCACTTTTCACTTTTCACTTTTCACTTTCCCCGCACCCTCACCCCAACACCGCATCGGGATTGGCGGTTTCGATCAGAATGCTTTCCACCTGTTCGACACTCAAACCGGGATTGGCACTCAACATCAATGCCGCCGTGCCGGAGACGTGGGGTGTCGCCATCGAGGTTCCGTCATACCAACTGTAGGTGTTGTTTGGCGTGGTCGAATAAATGGCCTGTCCGGGGGCGCCGACATAGTCGAGGGGAACCTCCCCGGCGCGGTTGGAAAAACTGACCAAATTTCCGGCGGAATTCACGGCCCCCACCGCGATGCCGTTGTCTTTGGCGTAGTAGGCGGGATAGGCGGGGGCGGAACTGTAGCTGTTACCGGCGGCCATCACCACCGCGACTCCCCGTTCCACCGCAAATTCGATCGCCCGTTCTTCCGGCGGCGAGGGAAAATTTCCCCCCAGGCTGAGATTGATGATGTCGGCACCGTTATCGACGGCGTAGTAAATTCCCGTCGCCACCTCGTTGGGTGCGGCGGCGCCCTCGCTGTCGAGGACGCGGACGGGCATGATTTGGGCGCCGGGTGCGACTCCGGTGATTCCGAATCCGTCACCGGCGGCGGCGATGGTTCCGGCGATGTGGGTCCCGTGGCCGATCGCATCCATCGGATCGCGATCGCCGTCTACGAAGTCCCAGCCGATCGCGTCGTCAACAAACCCGTTTGCGTCGTCGTCGATGCCGTTACCGGGAATTTCATCCGAATTGTGCCAGATATTGTTCGCCAAATCCGGGTGGGTGTAGTCCACGCCACTATCGATGACGGCGACGACCACTCCGGTTCCGGTGTAGCCGGCGTTCCAGACTTCCGGGGCGCCGATGGTGTCGAGTCCCCAGTTGTCCCCGAAGCGATCGGGAACCTCCTGTAAGGGGGCGGGGGAGGCGATCGCACCGGCAACGGCGGCGGAGGCATTCACCAAGCCGTATCCGTAGCGGCTGTTAAAACCGGCGTGAAGGTGATTCGATGTCGGTGTCGCGGATAAGGTGAGATTGTAGGCAGTCGTTCCTTGGTAGGGATAGACGTTGACAAAATAGGTTCCGGGTTCGAGGTTGGCTTCGATCAATTCCGGGCGATTAAACCAATGGTAAGAACCCGCGATCGCTTCTCCGTAATCGACCCGACCGTTGGCGTTAAAATCCCGGCTCAGTTCCACGTCCGCATCCGCACTCAACCCCTCCAAAACCAGGCGGAAATCGGCGGGAGTCGCCAGGGTGAAACGGTAAATATCTCCCGAGTCGAAATAGCCCACCGAGTCGCCGACGGTTTGCGTGCCGTTCAGATCGCCCAAGTCCACGATGCCGAGTAAGGAATCGTACCCATAAAAACTGCTTTGCCGTCCGGTTTCGGAATTTGAACCCGTGAGGGGATCGGCGGCGGAGTCTGGGAGAGTTTCCCCGCCGTCGGTGGAAGAAACGGTCGGTTCCGGGGAGAAAATTTGGGGCGATCGCAACCCAATCTCGGCGGGGTCGTCCGGCGGAAAAATCAATGGCGTCTCTTCCGACGGTGCGGATGGAATGGGTGGCGAGAGGTGATTTTCTGGGGCGATCGCGGCATCCGAATTGACAGTCGAATATAATTCGTCCGCTTGCCAACTGCCGAAGTCTAACATGGGGTGAGCCTCCTACACGGGGAACCGACGGAACCGACGGTTCTTTTTTGCTCCGGACTCCTCACTCTTTTAATATAACGTTTGTCAAAACATTTGAACCGACCCCTTTTCGCCACAACGTTCGCACCGGGGGAGATCCGCGCATTAATAAAAAAAAGATTAAAGAATCTGAAAACGATTAACAATTATTAATTATTAATGATTAATTGTTGGCATCTGAGGGGGTTGTCGCCAGTGCTTCGCCACATCGGCGGATGTAATATCGGGCTACTTGATCCGAGGGATTTTTAGCAATGATCGCTTCAAATAATTCTAACGCTTCTTCAATCCGGCTGTTTCTCCAAGCTTGGGTGGCGCGATCGAATAAAGGGCGGGTGCGAATTTTGGTTTCGGAAATGGGATAATTTCGACTTCCGAGCAGTTCGTAAATTTCCAAAGGTTGGGTTTTACCTCGGGGGGTTACGCGATCAATCCAGCGAGTATAAAAAAAGTTTGATTTTGCTTGTCTATCTGTCATGGATTCTGCGGTTTCTACCGCCACTTTACTGGCGATGATGTGGCATCCGTAAACTTTGGTCAGTCCCTCCAAACGGGAGGCGGTATTGACGATATTTCCGATGACGGTAGAATCCATGCGATATTCCGATCCCAGAGTGCCGATCATGCCGATGCCGGTGTCGATGCCGATGCCAATGCGGATCGGTTTTTGGATTTTAAATTGGCGGCGATCGCGGTTGAATTCCCGCAAACTCTGTTTCATCATCAAAGCCGAATTAAAAGCGTCCGTCGCGTGATCGTTTGGGCGATCAAAAACCGCCATGATCGCGTCTCCCAAATACTTGTCGATGAATCCGTTGTGGGTGGAAATACAGCGGCTCATCTGGTTGAAAAATGCATTCAACCATTCAAAGGTTTCTCGCGCCTGTTGAGATTCCGCGATCGCCGTAAAGCCGCGAATATCGCAAAACAGAACCGTCAGTTCCTCCTCCGTCACATTTCCCAACTGGATCGACTCCACCCCTTCGGGGGCGATGCGTTTTAAAAATTGCTGGGGGACGAAGAGTTGAAATTTGTCCGACAGATATTCGTTGATCTGCCAAGCCGCGGACAGTTGCCGCCGGTTTTGTTCTTGAACCTGCCGCTGCAACTGCACCTGATTCGTCCGCGATCGCATTTTATTGAGCTTCAAAATATTGGTAATTTTCGCCAACAACAGTTCGCTGTTAAACGGTTTGGTAATGTAATCGTCCCCCATTGTCTCCAACCCTTTCAACCGGGACTGGTCGTCATCCAAAGCCGTCAAAAAAATGATCGGGATCGTCTGCAACCGGCTATCTTTCCGAAGTTTTTCGCAAATTTCAAACCCGTCCATATCCGGCATCATAATATCCAGCAACACCAAATCCGGCGGCGACTTGTGGGCGAGTTCCAAAGCTTCGAGTCCCGACTCAGCCAGGTCGGTGCTGTAACCCTCCGAAATTAATAACTCTTCCAATAACACCAAATTGGCCGGTTCGTCATCGACCAGGAGAATGTGCGACTGTGTTTCAGACATGGGGTTGGGGGGGTAACTGTTCGGGGAATAGGGAAGTTTGACGACCTGCCGGACGGCAAAATCGATCGCGATATCGGCTCTATTTAATTTTATCTTTTCGGCAGATACCCCTGTTGACCGGTGAAAAATTGAGATCGAACCGATCCTCACCTACGGAAATTGTAACGATCCTGAGAATTGTCCGGAGCGGCTGTCCTCAGTCGCCGTCGAGCAAGCCTTTCACCGTCTTCAACGCCGTTTCCACATCCAGCGGTTTGCTCAAATAAGCGATCGCCCCGGCCTCCAAACAGCGATCGCGGTCCCCCGGCATCGCCATCGCCGTCACCGCCACCACCGGGACCGCCTTCCAAACCGGATGCCGCTTCAATTCCCGCATCAGTTCAAACCCGTCGATCTCCGGCAGTTGAATGTCCATCAAAATCAGATCCGGCAACGTCCCGGCTTTCACCAGGGGGGAATGAATCAAATCTAACATCGTCTGGCCGTCGGCGATCAATTCCACCTGATACCCCTGCAATTCCAACATCTCAGAAATCAACAACTGATTGAACGGTTGATCCTCCACCACCAACATCCGGGGGGTATTTCCCTTTTTCAACTCGGGCATCGGTCCGGCAGTTTGATAAGTCTCCATCTCGGAAGGGGGGCTTTTTGCCAATTCCTGCCGCATTTCCGTCAGCGGCAGCCACACCCGGAACCGGCTCCCCTCGTCAACCCGGGTCTGCAACGAGACAGTCCCCCCGTGCAGTTCGGCCAGACGCTTGGTGAGCACCAACCCCAATCCCGTCCCCTCGTGGCGGCGCGTCAGGGACGAGTCGATCTGTTGGAAGGGTTGGAACAGCAGATGCCAGCGATCTTCAGGGATACCGATGCCGGAGTCGAGCACTTCCAGGCACAAATAGGGAGTGCTCTCGTTGACCGGAGAGCGATCGGGGCGGTAATCTCCCTCCATCTGCGCCCCGTAGGCCAGTTGTCCGCTCAACCGCACCTTTCCCCCTTCCGGGGTGAATTTCACCGCGTTGGAGAGCAGGTTGATCAAAATTTGGCGCACCCGCCGCTCGTCGAGTAAAACCTCGGTGATGCGATAATCTAACTCCAACGAGAGGGCCAGACATTTTTTTTCGGCCCGGGGTTGGATCATTTTCAGGCACTCGCTGCACAGTTGGTGGATGTTGACCGATTCCAGGTTCAACTCGGTTTTGCCGGATTCGATTTTGGAGAGGTCGAGGATGTCGTTGATGAGCTGCAACAGGTGCTTGCCGCTTTTTTCGATAAACTGCACCTGGTTGATCTGGCGCGTATTGAGTTCCCCGGCGGTTTTGCGTTTGAGCAGATCGGAGAAGCCCAAAATGCTGTTGAGGGGGGTGCGGAGTTCGTGGGACATGGAGGCAAGAAACTCCGATTTCAGTTGGGAGGCCCGCTCCAAGTTTTCGTTGCTCTGGCGCAGCCGTTCCTGGGCCTGGGCGCGTTCGATCGCCGTTCCGAGGGTGCGGCAGGCGGCGAAGAGCATATCGAGTTGGGGATATTCCTGCATTTTTTCGAGATCCCGGGATTCGAGGGTCAGGACTCCGATGATCTGGCCGGTGGTGCAGGGGATGGGGAAAATTCCCAGCTTGCCGATCCCCGGGTGGCGGAATGCGGGGACGGACTGGGGGTGGTTGGCGTAGTCTTCCACGAACACGGGTTGCCCCGTCTCCACCACGTCCCACAGCAGGCCTTCGCCGTGGGGGATGCCTTGATTTAACATGGATTGCATTTCGGTGACGGCGGGTTCCCCGTAGGTGGCCACGAATTGGCCGGAAATTTGGTTTCCCACCATGCCGGTGACGCGGTTGTTGCCTTCCCCGAGGATGACTTTGACATCGCCGAAGGCCGCGTCCATGACTTGAATCAGGTAGTTGAGGGCGAATTGGGCGATCTCTTGCAGGTTGTCGAGGTCCTGGAGGCGTTCGTTGAGTCCCAGGAGAAAGCGCAGCCGCCGGACTTCGGTGTTGAGGTTCAGTTGGGTGTTGCGGTGGTCGGTGACGTCCCGGAAGGTGAGCAGGCGTCCGCCCTGGGGGGTGGGGATGCTTTGGATTTCCAGGCAAATTTGGTTGTGCTGTTGGATGCAGAAGGACAGGCGCCCCCCGGGAGAGTTGCCGATGGTGCGTTTGAGGTGTTCGCACTGATCCTCGGACCAGTGGCCCCGGGAGGTGATGGCGGCGCAGAGTGCCTCGATGTCGGGTCGGGCCGCGAGGAATTCGGCGGGGAACCCCCAGAGATCCGCGAGTTTTTGGTTGAACCGGACGAGGCGATCGCTCGGGTCGAACAGGGCGATGGCGTGGTCGATTTCATTGAGGATCAGGGCTTGCTCGTCCGTTAACTGCTGTGTGTCCATGGGTTTTGTCAGATCTCGAATCTCAACTGGGCAGCGCCCCACCTCGGGGGATCGCCTCCTCCACCTTCAGAAAAGTTAACAAAAGTTAATTGAAGGTTGGGGTGAGGCAGATCGAAAGGGGCCGTGATCTCGGACGGAAGGCGATCGCTTCCGCCGGCGAGGGAAGACCGGAGCGAGCAACTGAAAACAAATGGAGTCGAAGTGAGAGCGACGGGAGGGCTAACTTCCAGGTTATCAAAGTGGCGAGAATTTCGACGGTTTCGGACTCCGATCGCCCGTCAACCGCGATCGGGGATTGATCTTCTGCTAGGCTCTCTCTTGAGATAGACGACGCCGAGACGAACCTTCCGGATAATGGGCTTAACTAGACCCGCTTCTTATCATATCCAATGTTTTTTGTCAAGACCTGCGGTCTGGGAAATGATTTCGATCCGGGGGATTTTAATCGAAAATTGGCTCAAAAAAAGTTGTTTTGACAACCTCTGGTGGTATATGATGAGAATATTGTAAAGTTTTATTGAGATCGGTGATCAACTTTGCCCCCGGGCAAGGGCGATCGTCCGAAGCAATTTAGAGAGGAGCAAACACGATGGCTTTTGAACTTCCCGATTTACCCTATTCCAAAGACGCTCTCGCGTCCGACAAGATGTCTGCCGACACCCTGTCGTACCACCACGACAAGCACCACGCCGCCTACGTCAGCAAACTCAACGCGGCGATCGAAGGCACGGACATGGCAAATATGTCCCTCGAAGAGATTATCAAGGCGACCTACAACGATTCCTCCAAGTCCGGCGTGTTCAACAACGCCGCCCAGGTGTGGAACCACAGCTTTTTCTGGAAGTGCATGAAAGCCGGCGGCGGCGGCCAACCCACCGGCGCCCTGGCCGACAAAATTAACGCCGACTTCGGCAGCTTCGACAAATTTGCCGAAGAGTTCAAGAATGCGGCGGCTACCCAGTTCGGCAGCGGTTGGGCCTGGTTGGTCCTCGACAACGGCACCCTGAAAGTGATGAAGACCCCCAACGCGGTCAACCCCATCGTCGAAGGCAAAACCCCCCTGCTGACTTTGGATGTTTGGGAACACGCCTACTACCTCGACTTCCAAAATGCCCGGCCCGGTTTCATCGACAACTTCATGAATAACCTGGTCAACTGGGATTTCGTCGCCGAAAATCTCGCATCCGCCAGCTAAAATTGGTGACAATCTGGCTATAATTTGCCCATTTTGATGGCTTGAGTGGACATCCGCCACTCAAGTTTCAACGGACAGTCACGGTCATCGTGGCTGTTTTGTCGTAGACGCAGACTCTTATGGATTCTCGAGATCTCGCCCGCTACATCGAAGCCACCGACGGCATTTCTAAACCGTGGCTCCTGGTACAATTGCGCCTCAAAAAACTCCGGGAGCGGCGGTCCGAGTTATCGGAGTCGGAGTACGTCCGGGAATTGTCCGCTTTGCACGAAGAATTGATGAATTTGGGAGAATGGTGGGTCGGGATCGAGCCGGAAGTGTTCGGCGATCGCTGAATGTGGGAATTTGAGATTTGAGATTTGAGATTTGAGATTCCCCCCCAATCAGCAGTCAAGTCAACTCCCCCCGACGGGCGCTTTTCCCATCTCCGCACCCGTCAATTGTGCGATCGGCGACAGAAGTTTTGGCCCGACCGTGATTTCTCAATTGTGTGTTCCAGTTGCTCGGCATCAAAATGGGGCGATCACCGGCCCCGCTTTAAATAAGCTCCTCTCAGGTAAAGCACGCCGTCCGAGTTGTTAAAGAATTGGTAAATTGGCTGGAAATTCCTTGACATCCCAGAAATAAGAAGGTTCCATGTTAGCTAGAAAAATATTTTAATCGGCAAAATTTGCGCCGGGTGCATGGAAACAAATGACTTTAAAAAAATTTTTTCAGCTCGAATGAGCGAGACTAACTCGCGACTCCCATCGACAAATGTGAGCGTTACAGTCCGAACCCGAGGGGCGATCGCCCCTCTCTCCCCCTTGAATTCGTCGATGTCTGACGGAGTCTGCGACTTCGTAATTCCCGCCTCTTCTCATCAAAGAGGGTTGTTATAACTCTCCCATCTCTCCCTATTGATCATCTCAAAAATCCCAATCTTTTATTTGAATTGACCGAGATTTGGGATTTTCAATCCATTCAAACTCTGTCGGCTCGAGTCCTATGGTGTTCAATGATCGTAAACATGGTTGCGTTGCCATCTTCCAATTCTCCTTTCAATTCAAAAACTTTCCCTGACCGGGCGTGGAGTTCGCAGTCCTTACCCCAACCCCCTCAATTTGGTGCCACTGACTTTCGCGGACGGGTGGGAGAATTTCTCAACCCGTCCCTGGCCCTCCAGATCGGGTATTGGAGTGGGCAAGTGCTGCAAGCCTCCACCTCCCGTCCCGGCCCCGTGATTCTCGGCCAGGATTCCCGGCCGTCGAGCAATCTGTTGGCCATGTCCTTCTCCGCCGGTTTGGCGGCAACCGGTTTGGAAGTGTGGCATCTGGGACTGTGTCCGGCCCCGGCGGTGTCCCACCTGAGTGCGACCACCGGGGCCGTCGGCGGCGTGATGATTTCCGCCGACGAGAGTGCCCCCGACCAAAACGGCATCAAAATACTCGGCGCGGACGGGATGCCCATTTCTCCGAGTCTCCACTACCAAATCGAAGCGGGGGTGCGGGGAAAGGGCGATCTCATGGGGTGCGATCGCCTCGACTCCTACCGCTGGGGGCGGCAGTACCACCGGACGGAGTGGCTCGAACACTACCGCCAATTTTTACAGGATTCGAGACCTCTGACAGATTTGTGCGGAATGCGAATTGTCCTAGATTTGGCGTGGGGGGCAGCCGCCCACCTCGTCCCCCCCCTCTTCGAGTCCTGGGGGGCACAGGTCATCCGCCTCCACGACCAACCCGACGGCCATCGCATCAATATCGATTGCGGTTTTAACTCTCCCGACCTGCTGCGGCGAGCCGTTTTGGAGCACCAGGCCGATCTGGGGTTCGCCTTCAACGGCGATGCCGGACGGGTTTTGGCGATGGACGACCGGGGGGAAATCGTCGATGGCAACCACATCCTCTATTTGTGGGGGACGGCCCTGAAACGGCGGGGGCAACTTCCGAATCGGACGGTCGTCTCCAACCCGATGGCGAACTTGGCCTTTGAACGGGCCTGGGCCGTCTCTGGGGGACGCTTGGTGCGGATTCGGGGCGACGAGTCCCACATCCACCAAGAAATGCTGCGGTTGGGGGCGATTTTGGGCGGCGACCCGTCCGGTTCCATTTTCTGCCGGCACTACGGCGGAACGGGGGACAGCGTGCTCAGTGCCCTGCATTTGGCCGCCCTGACCCGAGAAGCCGGAATGTCCCTGGCTCGACTGAAACGGGAGAGCTTTCAACTGTATCCCCAACGGAGGCAGACGGTGTCCGTTAAACACTGCGATCGCCTGCTCATTTGGTGGGAATGCGAGTCCTTACGACGGGCGATCGAAAAGGCAGAAATTGCCATGGGAAATCAAGGGCGCGTCATCGTTCAAGTGACCGCAAAATCGGAACCTAAATTGGGGATCACGGTGGAAGCTTCTGATGTAAATATCGCCCACTATTGGTTAGAATATTTACTTTCTACTGTCCGACGGGAACTTTCTTCCTAGCAGATAAAAATCTCGATTTCCAAGGGTGGACTTCCCACTCACTCTATCAGTTTAGGGTATTTTTCATGAAGTTTGGAGGTTCAATCATGGGTTTCGTCAAACACCCGGCCGAATTTACCAGTCGGCTCGGCTATCTAGTTCCGGGAAGCGCGAGTTCTCGCAATTGGGAATCTGTTTTCTGGTTCAAGTGGCTGCTGCCCGGGCGATTTTTCAAGCGGTGGTTGCTGGTCAGCGGTATCGGAATTCTATTGATCGGTTTGGGTCTGGGAATTTGCCTGACTCGCATCTCGATGGATTGGCAACAGTTGGCGGTTTGCCTTCAGAATGTCGTCCGGGTATTACCCGGCCCCGCCGCCGGCGCGATCGCGGTCTTCCTGGGCCTGTTTTTGACGATCTGGGGGCAGGTGCGGGCGGCGACTTCCATGACCGACCTGCTCGCCGGAGCGGCCGTCGTGTCCCGCGATCGCCGCCTGGAGTCCCTTTCTTCCCAGCCCTCTCCCAAAGTCGTCCTCATCGGAGGCGGAAAAGGGTTGTCCGGCATCTCGCGAGGTTTGAAATCTTATCGCGCCACTATCACCGCCACCATCGACTTGACGGCGGGGGGGAAACAATCTGAGTCCTTCAACAGCAAGCATCCGCTTTTCTCCCTCTGGCCCGATTCGTTTTCGGGACCCAATCGCCTCCTGCAAAACTCGGTCAATTTATTTCAAACGGTCGGCACGGGGATGCCCCGGTCGTCCGCAGTGTCGGTCGCCGAGAAATCCACACCTCCATGTCCGGGGACTCCGGCGAATTACCCGTCTTGGGTGGCCTCATCCGAGTCGCTCCCCTGCCTCAACGGGGGCGAGTGTATCCGGGATTCCATGCGGTCAGAATTGGTGCGGGCGATTCAAGAAGCTGACTGTATTGTTGTCGGTCCGGGAAGTTTGCACACCCATTTGATTCCGAATCTGACCGCCCCCGAAATTCGAGATGCCATCGCCTCGGCCAAGGCCCTGCGCGTCTACGTCTGCAATATCATGACGGAACCGGGCGAAACGGACGGATATACGGTCGCCGAACACCTTCGCACCCTCCACGACGCCTGCGGCGGCTCCCTATTTGATGCGGTTTTGGTGCAGCGCGGCAGCCCTTCGGCGCGATCGCTGATGCATTACGCCCAAGACAATATTCACCCCGTCTATTTCGACCGCGAGGAGGTCGAAGAACTCGGATGCTCCGCGATCGCGGCCAATGTTATGCAGGAGGATGAAAAAACCGGCGCCGTCCGCCACCATCCCCAACGACTGGCCCGGGTTCTCCTGAATTGGTACGAAGAACATCGGCCGACGCGATCGGTATAGTTGAAACTGCGGGGCGACAAGGGGCCCCTTGTCGCCCCGCAGTCTCCTTTTATAGCGCTCGACACTCGGCTTTGAGCCGTCAGCTTTCCCTCAACTGCCCATCCGACAGCTCGATCGCTTCGGGGACACCTCCGCCCTCTTCCGTCCCTTTCAAAACATTCAATAAAAACTCGAGCTGGGGATCGGTTTTAGACAGAAAACCCGACGAACGAGAAGCCACGATATCTTCCAATTCCAGAATTCGCCGGCGACTCGAATCGACCCCTCCTTGATGACCCAACTCGGCATACAGTTTCGACGCTTCTCGATAATTCGACAGCGCCCCATCGAAGCGGTTCAAATGTTGGCAGGTCAACCCTAACATAAAATAAGTTTTGGCTTCATCCCAGCGCCGCCTTTCCGCCCAACCCTGTGCCACTTCCAAAGCCGAGTGATAAGAATCAAAAGCCCGACGGTAATCCTTGAGTTGGTGATAATATAACCCCGCAATTTGCTCCAAAAGTTTGAACTCACCCCGCTTGTCCCGACCCTCTCTGACGATCGCTAACCGCCTTTCTAAAACCGCGATCGCCTTCTCAAAATTTTCTGTTTTTTGATATAAATTCTCCAAATATTCTAAAATGACGGCGATCCACGTTTTGCCCTCTTCCCATTGATCACAAACCGCGATCGCCCGTTCGTAATCAGCGATCGCATCCGCCAATTTTCCCCGTTTCCAGCTTCCCCAAGCCGACCAATACAAAGCAGTCCCCTCCATTTGACAATCCGACAACTCCCGGGAAATCTCCAACATCTGCCGATGACATTCCCCGGCCAACTCATCCAGACCCTCCCCGGAAAATCCTCGACCTAAACCGTGCCAAACCCAGCCCAACTTGCGACGATCTCGAGTGGTTTTGACAATTTTCAGCAACTTTTGATAAAATAAAGTTGCCTCCTGAAACTTTTTGTTATTCAAAAAATTATTGCCGATCACACTCAGAGAATCCCACGCCTGCCGAGTTTGGGGATGATTTTCCAATTGACTGAATAACTGATAGGCCAAAGAATAAGCGGAAACCGCAGAGTCCGGTTGCTGCAAATGGAAGTAACACTGCCCCAAACACAATTGGGATGCCCCCTGAAACCAGAGATGCTGTCGAGTTTGGGAGCGTTGATAACAGGTCTTGTAGGACGCGATCGCATCTTCAAAATGACCCAAACTCTGCCAACATACCCCCACCTTATACCAAACATCCATCTGGTCGGGATTTAATTCCAAAGCCCGAACAAAGCAAGATAAGGCATCCCGGAATTTGCCGGCATTCTGGAGCTCGATGCCCCGTCCGATCCACTGTTGGACGACAAAGCTATTGGCCGGTTGAGTCGCCGCAGCCTGAGAATCACCAGTCATAACCCCAAACCATCATATAAGTCCGATAAAATTCTAGCTTGACAAATCAGAATAACTGCTGTTTTCATGTTCTTCTTAATGAAGATTCTGGCGCTCCCTGGCGGTGCAGAATCCGCCAGATTTCTATCCGTTTTTTATGAACTCAAACACCGATTCGATTCTGGCGCGATATAATCCTATCACGGCTCGGCCCGGAAATCCACATCTTTTAACAATTCGATCGCTTTGATGGCGGCGGGGAAAACACTCATCCAT
Source organism: Lyngbya sp. CCY1209 (assembly GCF_035615495.1). Lineage (GTDB taxonomy): Bacteria > Cyanobacteriota > Cyanobacteriia > Cyanobacteriales > Microcoleaceae > Limnospira. Next base: position 32,173 of record NZ_JAJENU010000444.1, read on the forward strand.
CCCGACCGGAACATCGGGGCGATCGCCTGCTAAAATAACGGCAGTTCCTCGAACTTCTGAACGGCAAACGAAACCGACAACATGAACCCGACAGACGATATGATCCCCAGCCCCAAACTGATCTTCCTCGATGCCGTCGGAACCCTATTCGGCCTCCGGGATAGCGTGGGGGAAATCTACGGAAACATCGCCAGACAGTGGGGCGTGGATGTCCCCGCCAAACCCCTCAACCGGGCCTTCTTCCACGCCTTCTCCACCGCCCCCCCGATGGCCTTTCCCGACGCCGACCCCGACGATATTCCCCGGTTGGAGTTTGAATGGTGGCTCGATGTCGCCGCCCGCAGTTTCAAAGCGGTAGAAGCCTTCGACCAGTTCGCAGATTTTTCCGAGTTTTTCGTCGATCTTTACGAAGAATTTGCCACCGCCAAGCCTTGGTTCGTTTATCCCGATGTCATTCCAGCTCTAAAAAAATGGCGCGATCGCGACATCGAACTCGCCGTATTATCTAACTTTGACTCCCGACTTTATCCCCTATTGGAAGCCCTGGAACTCGCCCCCCATTTCTCCCGCGTCACCATCTCCACCGCAGTCGGAGCCGCCAAACCCGACCCGAAAATATTCGCGATCGCCCTCAAAAAACACGGCATTTCCCCCTCGGAAGTCCTCCACATCGGCGACAGCTTAAAAGCCGACTGCGAAGGGGCGAAAGCCGCCGGAATTCCCGCCATCTGGATTGATCGCGACGGCGAAAACACCCCCCAAACCCACCCGTCCGTTCTGCGACGATGTACCACCTTCGCAGAAATAGAATTGAGTTAAAATTCCCCCTTACAAAGGGGGATAATGGGGGATTTTTCAGCCACAATTAAACTGAAGAATCCCCCCCGCCCCCTGGACAAAGGCAGTCACTATCGCCTAAAACCCTTATCCAGCAAGTCTTTCGGCTACTCCATCACCGGCCAAAACCTCCTGGATGCCGATCCGCTTCCCAAAAATGTCGGAACCGGGCTTGACGAAACCCCACATTTAACATATGATAAAAAATCGTCGTCAAAACGCAGGCGACTGCTGGTATGGGGATGGCTAACTCTTAGGATTTGCCAGGAACCGGCGGTTCTATCGTCGCCACTCCACTCCCGAATCCCGTCGATTGTTCAAAGCTGCCAAAGCTTCGCCCAATTGTAGCGCGCCAGCAGTCAGGTCGGTCAAGCCTCAAAACCGTTTGACCGCAGCCGCCGAAAAGGATACTGAGTAGAACCCTACTCAAGTCCGAGCGACATCCGGGCAGCACTGAGGACCATTCCTCAGTCTTGGAACAGCTTAAACAAGTTGATAGCCTGAAAGCCTTCCAGGTCAACCCGCCTCCCCAACCGGGGGGCAAAACCGGAAGAGGCGATCGGTATGCCTGCCCCGAACCCGGGGAACTCAATTTGATGATGCCCCGAGCATCGTCAGTTTGGCGGATTAACCGTTACGGGAAATCCCGCCCTATTGTAATGCGTAGAAAAGAGAGGCTAGTTTAAGTGTCTGTAGGTATCCTCGGCACCAAGCTCGGCATGACTCAGATATTTGACGCCGAAAGCGGAAAGGCAATTCCGGTGACGGTCGTTCAAGCCGGGCCATGCCCCATCACCCAAGTCAAAACCGAAGCGACGGACGGCTACACCGCCATCCAGGTCGGTTACGGCGAAGTTCCCAACAAAACCCGCAAGCTCAACAGCAAAAAATCGCCCGATAAAGAGGTCAACAAATACCTCAGCAGCGCCGAACAGGGGCACCTGGCGAAATCCAGCAGTCCGATGGTTCGCCACCTGAAAGAATATCGGGTCGAGAGCAGCGACAGCTTCGAGCTCGGCGGCGAAATCAAAGTCGATCGCTTCGAGCCCGGCCAACTGGTGGACGTGACCGGCATCAGCATGGGTCGCGGTTTTGCGGGCAACCAGAAACGCAATAACTTCCGGCGCGGACCGATGGCCCACGGCTCCAAAAACCATCGCCTCCCCGGTTCCATCGGACCCGGAACCACCCCAGGCCGCGTTTACCCCGGCAAGAAAATGGCGGGCCGCTACGGCGGCAAGCAGATTACCACCCGGAAGCTGACCGTCGTGCGGGTAGATGCAGAACGGAATTTGCTGTTAATTAAGGGTTCGATCCCCGGCAAACCGGGCGGCCTGCTCAATATCAAACCGGCCAACCTGGTGGGTGGCAAGTAGAGAGAAAACAGGGGGAAATATGGTTGATTGTGTCGTTCGCAACTGGCAGGGGGAAGAAGTCGGACAGGCGACCCTGGAACTGAAAGTTGCAAAAGAAGAAAACGCCTCCCACATCGTCCACAGAGCATTGGTTCGCCAGATGAACAATGGGCGTCAGGGGACGGCAAACACCAAAACCCGCGCCGAAGTGCGGGGGGGCGGCCGCAAGCCGTGGCGGCAAAAAGGGACCGGACGGGCCAGAGCCGGTTCGATCCGTTCTCCGCTGTGGCGGGGAGGCGGGATCATCTTCGGCCCCAAGCCCAGAGATTACGGCATCAAGATGAATCGCAAGGAGCGGCGCCTGGCCCTGCGGACGGCGCTGCAAAGTCGGGCCGAAGACATGGTGGTGGTGGAAAATTTTGCCACCCAACTGCCCCGGCCGAAAACCAAAGATTTGATGGCAGCTTTAGATCGGTGGGGCATCTCCGCCGGAGAGAAAGTGCTGCTGGTGTTGCCCGAAAAACAAGAAAACGTCTACCTGTCGGGTCGCAACGTGGCGAAGATGAGAATTTGTCTGGCCGACAGCTTGAACGTGTATGACGTTCTGGTGGCTGACAAAATCGTGACCACAGCCGATGCCCTTGCGAAAGTTCAGGAGGTTTATGGTGACTGAATTTAAGACCCGCGATCTAGCCGACGTGATCCGGCGTCCGATCGTGACGGAAAAAGCGACCATCCAGATGGAGCTCAACCAGTTCACGTTCGATGTCGATCCGAGGGCCGACAAACCGACCATCAAAGCGGCGATCGAACTGCTGTTTGAGGTCAAAGTTCGGAGCGTGAACACCCAAAACCCGCCGCGCCGGAAGCGCCGTGTCGGCCGGTTTTCGGGCTACAAGCCGAGTTACAAGAAAGCGATCGTCACCCTAGAGGATGGGGAACCCCTGAGAAAAATCCTCTTCCCGGAGGTTTAGGTTTAAGCCGGAACCCCAACAGGATAGGGAGGTTAGGCAAAATATCTAACTTCCACGGAAACAGACAGAGGATCGATCCAAAATGGCAATTCGTTCTTACCGACCCTACACCCCCAGTACCCGCCAACATACCGTCTCGGAATTTACAGAGGTCACTCGCGCCGAGTCGGAAAAATCCTTGACCGTCTCCAAGCACCGCAACAAAGGTCGCAACAACCGGGGCGTGATCACCTGCCGCCACCGGGGGGGCGGACACAAAAAACTGTATCGAATTATCGATTTCCGGCGCGACAAGCACAACATCCCGGCGAAAGTGGCCGAGATCGAATACGATCCCAACCGCAACGCCCGCATCGCCCTGCTGTTCTACACCGACGGCGAAAAGCGCTATATCCTGCATCCGGCGGGATTGGCCGTCGGCACCACCATCGTCTCCGGACCCGAATCCCCCATCGAAGTGGGCAACGCCCTGCCCCTGTCCAAGATCCCCCTGGGTACGAGCGTCCACAACGTGGAGATGATTCCCGGCAAAGGGGGACAGATGGTGCGAGCCGCGGGGGCCAGCGCCCAGGTGATGGCAAAAGAAGGGGATTACGTCACCCTGAAACTGCCCTCCGGGGAACAGCGGAAAATTCCCGCCCGGTGCTACGCCACCATTGGCCAGGTGGGCAACGTGGACGCCAGAAACATCAGCATCGGGAAAGCCGGTCGGAATCGGTGGTTGGGCAAGCGCCCGACGGTCCGGGGTAGCGTGATGAACCCCGTCGATCACCCCCACGGCGGCGGTGAGGGACGGGCTCCCATCGGCCGCAGCGGCCCGGTGACGCCCTGGGGCAAACCCGCCTTGGGTGCCAAGACCCGAAATCCGAAGAAGCGCAGCACGGCTTTGATCGTGCGCCGCCGTCGGAAATCCTCGAAGCGCGGCAAAGGCGGCCGTCAGACCTAAGACGGTTTGGGAGGTCGAGGCGGTTCCGGCGCGAATCGCCCCGCCGTCTGCCAGCGTTCCAACCCCATACATGAATTTCAGAACACACCATGTCTCGATCGCTAAAAAAAGGCCCATTCGTTGCCGACCACTTGCTCAAAAAAATTGAAAAGCTCAATTCCGACAAAAAGAAGGAAGTGATCAAAACTTGGTCGCGGGCTTCCACCGTCGTCCCCCAGATGGTCGGCCACACGATCGCCGTCCACAACGGCCGCCAGCACGTCCCCGTCTTTATCAACGAGCAAATGGTGGGACACAAGTTGGGCGAATTCGCCCCCACCCGCACCTTCCGAGGTCACGCCAAGAGCGATAAGAAAGCCCGCCGATAAGGAGTACAGATATGGCTGTCGATACCACTACAGAAGTTCGAGCGATCGCTCGCTACATCCGAATGTCCCCCCACAAAGTCCGGCGGGTCCTCGACCAAATTCGCGGGCGCAGCTACCGGGAAGCTTTGATCGTCCTGGAGTTCATGCCCTACCGCGCCTGCACCCCCGTGCTGAAAGTGCTGCGATCGGCCGTCGCCAACGCCGAACACAACCAGGGCTTGGATCCGGCCAATTTGGTCGTCTCCCAAGCCTTCGCCGACGCCGGACCGAGCCTCAAACGCTACCGGCCCCGCGCCCAAGGTCGAGCCTACCCGATCCGCAAGCCCACCTGCCACATCACCGTGGCGGTGGCCCCGATGGAAGATGCCGGCTAAACGGGTCGTCAAACCTGCCGGGTCGAGCATTTAAACCTTAAAGAAAGCATTTTCGGCCGGATCGCCCGTCCGTCAAACTACAGACCGAATCATTAAGCTCTTATGGGACAAAAAATACATCCGATTGGTTTTCGCCTCGGCGTCACCCAAGAACACAAATCCCGCTGGTTTGCGGATACCTCCCAGTATCCCCAACTCCTGCAAGAAGACCACACCATCCGCCAGTACATCCAAAAAAATCTCAGCAACGCCGGGATCTCCGATGTCCGCATCGAGCGCAAAGCCGACCAGATCGACCTGGAAGTTCAGACCGCCCGACCCGGTGTCGTGGTCGGCCGCGGGGGGACCGGGATCGAAGCCCTGCGCGTCGGCCTCCAGAAAGAACTCGGCAGCAACCGCCAGATCCGCATCAACGTCGTGGAAGTCTCCCGCGTCGATGCCGACGCCACCCTGATCGCCGAGTACATCGCCCAGCAGCTCGAAAAGCGGGTCTCCTTCCGCCGCGTCGTCCGCCAAGCCATCACCCGCGCCCAAAAAGCCGGCGTCGAAGGCATCAAAGTCCAGGTCAGCGGCCGCCTGAACGGGGCGGAAATCGCCCGTACCGAGTGGACCCGGGAAGGTCGGGTGCCCCTGCACACCCTGCGGGCGGATATCGACTACGCCTACTGCACCGCCCTGACGATTTACGGCATCCTCGGCGTCAAGGTGTGGATCTTCAAGGGAGAAATCATCCCCGGTCAGGAAGAAACCGCCGCCCCGGCTCCGGCTCAACCCCGGCGGAGCCGACAGCCCCGGCGACAGAAGTACGACGACCGCTCGAACGAGACTTAAGTGTAGTCTGGAGTCCCTTTAACTCCGACCCACACCCCGACCACATTGTCCACCCACCACCCCAAACGCGATCATGTTAAGTCCGAGAAGAACAAAATTCCGCAAACAACAGCGCGGCCGGATGCGGGGTCAGGCGACTCGCGGCAACGAGATCAACTTCGGCGATTTTGCCCTGCAGGCCCTCGAACCCTCCTGGATCACCTCCCGGCAAATCGAAGCGGCCCGCCGTGCCATGACCCGCTACATCCGCCGGGGCGGGAAAATCTGGATTCGCGTCTTCCCCGACAAACCCGTAACCATGCGCCCCGCCGAAACCCGGATGGGTTCCGGTAAAGGTGCGCCCGAATATTGGGTCGCCGTCGTCAAACCCGGACGCATCATGTTTGAAATCGCCGGCGTCCCCGAAAATGTCGCCCGGGAAGCCATGCGCCTCGCCGCTTTCAAACTCCCCATCAAAACCAAGTTTCTGGCCCGGGAAACCGAACAATCCTAAATTTCTACGGGAGTCGGGAGAAAAAATAATTGTCAATTATCAATTCATTCCCCACACCCCAGACCCTAATTTGAGGAACGAACCATGCCCCTTCCCAACATCGAAGATGCCAGACAGCTCGGAGATGAGGAACTGTCCGAGACCATTCTGGACATCAAAAAAGAACTGGCTAACCTGCGCCTGCTCAAAGCGACCGGGCGCCTCGAAAAGCCCCACGAAATCCGACACGCCCGCCACCGATTGGCTCAATTGCTGACCGTGGAACGGCAGAGACAGCTCGAAGCTGAAGCACCGGCGGCTGCGACGGAATGAGCGCAACTTGCACCCCGATTTCGCGGGCAAGTTTGTCCCATCTCGACCCGAACTTTTATTTCTCATTTCTCACGATCATGGCAGTTAAAGAACGAGTTGGCGTAGTCGTCAGCAACAAAATGCAAAAAACGGTGGTGGTTGCCATCGAAAACCGCTCCCCCCACCCCAAATATGGAAAAATTGTCGTGAAGACCAAGCGGTACAAAGTTCACGACGAAGAGAATGCTTGTCAGGAGGGCGATCGCGTCCGGATTCGAGAAACCCGGCCGCTGAGTCGCACCAAACGCTGGAATGTCATTGAAATTCTCAACAAAACCGGCGAGTAAATGTCAGGGGTTCGTCGTAACTACCAACCCACCTCACCATTACAGAATCGACAAGTCATTTTCTGTTTATCTTCGTCCCCTAACAACTGACAAAACGAGCACCATGATTCAACAGCAGTCCATACTCAATGTTGCGGATAACAGCGGAGCCCGCAAACTCATGTGTATCCGCGTCGTGGGTGGGGGAAATCGTCGCTACGGCAAGATCGGTGACGTGATCATCGCTGTCGTCAAAGATGCGATTCCCAACATGGCGGTCAAAAAGTCCGATATCGTCCGGGCCGTGATCGTCCGCAGCCGCCAGGGGTTGCGCCGGGACAGCGGGATGAGCATCCGGTTCGACGACAACGCCGCCGTCATCATCAACCCGGACGGCAACCCCAGAGGGACCCGGGTATTCGGACCCGTGGCGCGGGAGCTGCGGGACAAGAATTTCACCAAAATCGTTTCTCTCGCACCGGAGGTACTCTAAATCATGCCCAAGCGCAAGCGCATAGCGGCCCCACCCCAGGGCTTCAAAATGCACGTCAAAAAAGGGGATACCGTCCAGGTGATCGCCGGACGGGACAAGGGGAAGGTCGGGGAAGTGATCCGCGCCATCCCCAAACTCAGCAAAGTGGTGGTCAAAGACGTGAACGTGCGAACCAAGCACGTCAAGCCCCAACAGGAGGGCGAATCCGGCCAAATCGTCAACTTCGAGGCCCCCATCCACAGCTCCAACGTGATGCTGTATTCCACCAAAGAAAAAGTGGCCAGCCGGGTTTCCTACACCTTCACCGACGAGGGGCGGAAGGTGAGGATGCTGAAAAAAACCGGGGAAATTATCGACTGACCGGCGACGGTCAAAACTCCCCGAATTCCCCTTTTTTGACATCGAACGTCTTTCTGACAATTCCTATCCCTGACCAAGCCCAGGGAACGTATTTAGGACAGTAACTATGGCCCCGACACTCAAAACAACTTATCAGGAAACCATCGTCCCGAAACTGATGGAACAGTTCAAATATGCGAACATCCATCAGGTTCCCAAACTCGTCAAAGTCACGGTCAACCGGGGACTGGGCGAGGCGTCTCAGAACGCCAAAGCCCTGGAATCCTCGGTGAACGAACTGGCGATTATCGCGGGACAAAAACCGGTCGTCACCCGGGCGAAAAAGGCGATCGCCGGCTTCAAAATCCGCCAGGGGATGCCCGTCGGCGTCATGGTCACGCTCCGGGGCGATCGGATGTATTCCTTTCTGGAGCGCCTGATCCACCTCGCCTTGCCCCGCATCCGCGACTTTCGGGGCATCAGTCCCAAAAGTTTTGACGGCCGCGGCAACTACAGCCTGGGTGTCAAAGAACAACTGATCTTCCCAGAAATCGACTACGACAGCATCGACCAAATTCGGGGTCTGGACATCGCGATCGTGACCACGGCCGAAACCGACGAAGAAGGACGTGCCTTGCTCAAAGAAATGGGAATGCCCTTCCGGGAGAACTGAGGCAGTACAACAACGAGACAACTATGGCGACGAACGACACCATTGCAGATATGTTGACGCGCATCCGAAATTCCTGCATGGCGCGGCATCAAACGACCGAAATTCCATCCACCAAAATGACCCGCAGCATCGCCAAAGTCCTCCGGGATGAAGGCTTCATCGGGAACTTTGAAGAAACCGGCGAAGGGATCAAAAAATCTCTGGTTCTTTCCCTCAAATACAACGCCAAAACCCGCACCCCCACGATTCGCAAACTCAAGCGGGTCAGCCGCCCCGGTTTGCGCGTGTACAAAAACCGCAAAGAACTGCCCAAAGTCCTCGGCGGCATCGGCATCGCGATCATTTCCACCTCCCGGGGGGTGATGACCGACCGAGAAGCCCGACGTCAGGGCGTGGGCGGCGAAGTGCTCTGCTACGTTTGGTAACGGTCCGCCCGGCGGACGGCACCCCAACCTCCAACCATTGCTCACCGACAATCAACGAAAGGATTATGTCTAGAATTGGTAAGCGTCCAATTCCGATTCCCCCCAAAGTCACCCTTACCCTCGACGGCCAAAAAGTCACCGTCAAAGGACCCCAGGGCGAACTGTCCCGGGTACTCCCCGGCGAAGTCATCCTCGAACAGGAAGGGGACACCCTGCTCGTCAAGCGCCGGGACGAATCCCGGGTCGCCCGCCAGCGCCACGGCCTGTGCCGCACCCTGGTCGCCAACATGGTCGATGGGGTCTCCAAGGGATTTGAACGGCGCCTGGAAATCCAAGGCGTGGGATATCGGGCTCAGGTGCAAGGAAAAAACCTGATTTTAAACGTCGGCTACAGCAAGCCGGTGGAAATGAAACCGCCGGAGGGCGTCACCGTGGCCGTCGAAAATAACACCAATGTGATTGTTAGCGGAATTAATAAAGAGGTGGTCGGCAACATGGCCGCCAAAATTCGAGCCGTTCGGCCGCCGGAACCCTACAAAGGCAAAGGCATTCGCTACGCCGGGGAACAAGTCAGACGTAAAGCTGGTAAGGCAGGTAAGAAGTAATGAAGCGAACTCGTATCGAATCCCGTCAGCGCCGCCACAGCCGGGTGCGGCGCAAGGTGAACGGAACCTCCGAGCGGCCGAGGTTGGCTGTGTTCCGCTCCCACAAGCACATCTACGTCCAGGTGATCGACGACAGCCGGCAGCACACCCTGGCGGCCGCGTCGAGCTTAGACCCGGAATTGAAAACCGACCGGTCAACGGGGGCGACCTGCGACGCCTCTGTCAAAGTCGGGCAACTGATCGCCAAGCGATCGCTGGACCAGGGCATCGCACGGGTGGTGTTCGACCGGGGCGGCTACATCTACCACGGCCGCGTCAAAGCCCTGGCCGACGCGGCCCGGGAAGCCGGCTTGGAGTTTTAATGTCCCCTCAAGTGTTACGCTCAAAAGATCGGGGAGTGATGTCCAAAACCGCATGAGGAATTCAAATTATGGCAGAGCAACAACAGCGCCGTAAAAAAGGCAATCGGACAAAAGAAAAAGAATCGGAATGGCAGGAGCGGGTCGTCCAAATCCGCCGCGTTACCAAAGTGGTCAAGGGCGGTAAAAAACTCAGCTTCCGGGCGATCGTTATCGTCGGCAACGAAAAAGGCCAGGTCGGCGTCGGCGTCGGCAAGGCCGCAGACGTGATCGGTGCCGTCAAAAAGGGCGTGGCCGACGGCCGTAAGAATGTCGTCGAAGTCCCCCTGACCAAATCTAACTCCATCCCCCACCCCGCCAACGGCGAGGGCGGCGGCGCCCAGGTGATGATGCGGCCGGCAGCTCCCGGTACGGGGGTAATTGCCGGGGGAGCGGTGCGAACCGTTCTGGAACTGGCCGGGGTGAAAAATGTCCTCGCCAAGCAACTCGGCTCCAGCAACCCCCTCAACAACGCCCGGGCGACTATTGACGCCCTGTCGGGGTTGCGGACGTTCTCGGAGGTCGCCAAAGAACGCGATATCTCCATCGAACAGCTTTACGCCTGACCTCCCCTGGGGGTGGCGCAGCGGTTTGCGAACTCAATTTGACAGCTCACGAATTGCGGACAGTATAACCATGAGATTAGAAGATGCCCAGCCCAAAGCGGGCTCAAAAACCCGTCGCCGTCGCCTGGGCCGGGGGATTTCCGCCGGCCAAGGAGCCAGTTGCGGCAAGGGGATGCGGGGTCAGAAGTCGCGGTCGGGCGGCAGCACCCGGCCGGGGTTCGAGGGCGGACAAAACCCCCTCTACCGACGCCTGCCGAAGCTCAAAAGCTTCCCCCTGGTGAATCGAAAACAGTACACTACGATTAATGTGGGTCGTCTGGCTTCTCTGGATGCCAATACGGAAGTCACCCTCTCCTCTTTGATCGAAGCGGGAATTCTCACGAGCGATCGCGGGCCGCTGAAGATTTTGGGAGACGGCGAACTGAACGTGGCACTCCAGGTCAAGGCCGCCGCCTTCACCCAAAGCGCCCGCTCCAAAATCGAAGCGGCCGGGGGGAGTTGCGAAGTCTTGGGAGCCGACAACACAGGTGGAGAGGAACCGGCGGAGTCGGCCTAACCCTCTCCGTCCCAATGGTGTTTCAAGAGGTAGTCCTTCATGGTCGTCAGTCGAGAAAAAGCGCCAACTGCCCAGGAAACGTTCATGCAGATGGCTCAGGCGGCGGGGTTGCGGGGTCGAATCCTCGTGACCATCGGCCTGTTGATTTTGGTGCGCTTGGGCGTTTACCTGCCCATCCCCGGGATCGACCGGGCGGCGTTCGCCGCCAACATCCAAAATACCCCCTTTATTGGTTTTCTGGATCTGTTTTCGGGGGGCGGATTTTCGGCCCTGGGGATCTTCGCCCTGGGGATTCTGCCCTATATCAACGCTTCCATCATCATGCAGCTCATGACGGCTGCCCTCCCGAGTTTGGAAGATTTGCAGAAAAATGAAGGGGAAGCGGGACGGCGCAAAATCTCCCAAATCACCCGCTACGTGGCCCTGGGATGGGCGATTTTGCAGAGCATCGGCATCGCTATCTGGGTCAGTCCCTTCGCCCAAAATCCGAACCTGCCCCAGGCTTTGGTGATGGCTGAAGTCGTCCTCGCCCTGGCCGCGGGGTCGATGTTCGTGATGTGGGTGTCGGAACTGATCACCGAACGCGGCATCGGTAACGGCGCCTCCCTGTTGATTTTTATCAATATCGTGGCGGTGCTGCCCCGATCGCTGGGCGACACCATCGAGTTGGCCCAGAGCGGCGATCGCGCCATCGTCGGCCGGGTGATTATTTTACTCGCTATCTTCCTGGCGATGATCGTCGGCATTGTCTTCGTTCAGGAGGGAAGCCGCCGCATCCCCATTGTTTCAGCCCGCCGCCAGGTCGGCCGCAAGCTGTACCGGGAAAAAACCAGCTACCTGCCCCTGCGTCTGAACCAGGGCGGGGTGATGCCGATCATCTTCGCTTCGGCGGTGCTGATCCTGCCGTTGTCGCTGTCCCAGTTCGCCAACAATCCGGTCTTGGTGCAAATTTCCACCTACCTGAGCCCCGGCGGTCCGACTCCCTGGCTCTACATCGCCTTTTACTTGCTGCTGATCCTATTCTTCAGCTATTTCTACGCCTCCCTGATCATGAACCCCGTGGACATGGCTCAGAACTTGAAAAAGATGGGGGCAAGTATTCCTGGCATCCGTCCGGGGCGGGCGACGAGCGAATATATCGAGCGGGTCCTCAATCGCCTCACCTTTTTGGGGGCGATTTTCCTCGGCATGGTGGCGATCATTCCCACGGTGGTGGAAAGTGCCACCCGGGTGCCGACGTTCCGGGGATTCGGGGCGACCTCCCTGCTGATTTTGGTGGGGGTGGCGATCGATACGGCCAAGCAAGTTCAAACCTACGTCATCTCGCAAAGATATGAAGGAATGGTGAAACGATAGTGCAACAAGTGATTTTTTTGGGGCCGCCCGGATCGGGGAAGGGAACCCAAGCGGCCCGCATCGCCGAAATCCTGCAAATCCCCCACATTTCCACCGGAGACATTTTGAGAGCGAACGTCTCTCGGGAAACGCCCCTCGGCCAACAAGCCAAAACCTACATGGACCGGGGCGATTTAGTCCCCGACCAGCTCGTTTTGGATATGGTCGAGGAGCGGTTGAAAGAACCCGACGCCCAAAAGGGCTGGATTCTGGACGGGTTCCCCCGCACCGTATCCCAAGCGGAATTTGTGGAGGAAAAATTGTTGGATTCCGACGGCAGTTCGTCGGGGGGCGAATTGCAGGCGATCAACCTCGATGTCCCGGATGATGTCCTCGTGGAACGACTGTTGGCCCGCGGCCGTCAGGACGACAACGAGGAGACGATCCGCCGCCGCCTGCAGGTGTATCGGGAACAGACCGCCCCGCTGATCGAGTTTTACAGCGATCGCGGGCAACTGCACGACGTGGACGGCGATCGCTCGATGGACGAAGTGACGGCCTGCCTGAAAAAGGCGATCGCCCCCGAATGACTGCCATTCCTCCCCGACTGCATCTAGCCCGCCGACCAATGGGGAAGATTCACCGAAGGATTGATGGTTCTGGGAGAGCTTCGCTCTAAATTTTTGATAAGATCTGTTAAGAAATGCATCCGGATGCCAATCCCCAAATCTACCGGGCTAGATTGAAGCAGTCCGCCCCGACCGTTCACCTGTCGAATTGAGGAATTAACAGTTTGTCCAAACAAGACTTGATCGAAATGGAAGGAACCGTCACCGAGTCCCTTCCTAACGCCATGTTTCGGGTCGATCTCGATAACGGATTTAATGTACTTGCCCACATTTCCGGTAAAATCCGCCGCAATTACATTAAAATTCTGCCGGGCGATCGCGTCAAGGTCGAATTGACGCCCTACGACCTCACCAAAGGTCGGATCACATATCGCCTGAAAAAGAAATAGGTGCAGGGAAAGTTGTTAATTCATCCAGGTTGATTCACCTCAACCCTGGATCGATCGCCCTCGTCTGTGATATAATTATAAATTTGTTGTAGTGTTGCTCTATATCGCATGAAAGTTCGAGCATCAGTCCGGAAAATGTGTGAAAAGTGTCGCATCATTCGCCGCCGCGGCCGGGTGATGGTGATTTGCTCCAACCCCAAACACAAACAGAGGCAAGGATAGCGGGGGCCGACCCTCTATCCAGCTTTCCATGTCGAGCCCCCAGTTGCTCGCTGGAATAGACCGATTAGCGGGAAATACAGCGCTTCACCGAATCCCAATTGCCGAACGCCAGCGACACGCTCCGAGGAGGTTCATGACTGCGCCGAGGTTAGCTCACGGCCCGCCAGTCAGTCCCCCCTCGCCGGCAGTGAGACGTCGAAACTCGTCTGACTCGCCCCATTCTAAAGAAACGACTCGGCATCGTAATTCATTTTGACACAGCACGATTATTAGGGAGAGAAAAACGTGGCACGGATAGCCGGAGTAGACCTTCCACGCGACAAGCGCGTTGAAATCGGTCTGACTTACATCTATGGAATCGGACTGTCTCGGTCCAAAGAAATCCTCGCGCAGACGGGCGTCAACCCCGATACCCGGGTGAAAGACCTCAGCGATGCGGAAGTCGCCGAGTTGCGTTCCGTCGTCCAGACCCAATACCAGGTCGAAGGGGACCTGCGACGCCTCGAAGCCATGAACATCAAACGTCTGATGGACATCGGCACCTATCGCGGCCGCCGTCACCGGATGGGCCTGCCCGTCCGGGGCCAGCGGACTCGCACCAACGCCCGAACCCGGCGGGGGACCCGTCGCACCGTGGCCGGCAAGAAGAAAGCCGCGGCCAAGAAATAGAATTTTGCCGGGTTCCGAACCGTTCGCCTGCTGTATTTTCCAATTCAGTGGGCATTGAATTCACTCAAAGAGATCGTTAAAGAGACAGCTATGGCGCGACAAACCAAGAAAACCGGAGCAAAAAAGCAAAAGCGGAACGTACCGAACGGAGTGGCTTACATTCAGTCTACGTTTAACAACACAATTGTAACGATTACCGATCAGAACGGCGAGGTCGTCTCCTGGGCTTCCGCCGGTTCCACCGGCTTTAAGGGGGCCAAAAAAGGGACACCCTTCGCGGCCCAGACGGCGGCCGAGAGCGCCGGACGTCGGGCTGGCGACCAGGGAATGCGCCAAATTGAAGTCATGGTGAGCGGCCCGGGTTCGGGCCGAGAGACGGCCATCCGAGCCCTGCAGGGCGCCGGACTGGAAATCACGCTGATTCGAGATGTCACCCCAATTCCCCACAATGGCTGTCGCCCTCCCAAGCGGCGTCGGGTTTAGTCCTGTTATGGAGTCGTAAACGTCATGAAAAATGAGAAGTGGCATCCCCGAGACTTTTCATTTTTCATTTTTAATGAATCAATTCCAATGTTTGGGGGTTACAGGAGAAGGGAGGTCAATCGGTGGCGCAGTTTAAGATTGAGTGTATTGAATCCAGCATGGATACTGACCGCAGTCAGTATGGCAAATTTGTCCTCGGGCCGTTGGATCGGGGGCAAGGCATTACCGTTGGAAATGCACTGAGGCGGGTGCTGCTGTCCAATTTGGAAGGAGCTGCCATCACTGCCGTCCGAATTGCCGGCGTCAACCACGAGTTTGCAACGATTGAGGGAGTCCGGGAGGATGTCCTGGAGATCCTGCTGAATTTGAAAGAGGTCGTTCTCAAAAGTTATTCCTATCAGAAGCAGATCGGAAGGCTCCTGGTACAGGGACCGGCGACCGTGACGGCCGGTCACTTCGATTTGCCCTCGGAAGCAGAGGTCGTCGATAAAAATCAATATATTGCCACCTTGTCTCCGGGGTCAACTCTGGAGATGGAGTGCCAGATCGAGAAGGGGACGGGGTATCGAGCCGTCGAGCGCGGCCGGGACGAATCCAGCGCTTTGGACTTTCTCCAAATTGATTCGGTGTTCATGCCGGTGCGGAAGGTGAACTGCACCGTGGAGGATGCCCGGGACGGGGGGTCGATGGAGAAGGATCGGCTAACCTTGGAAATCTGGACTAATGGTAGTTTGACACCGCAGGAGGCCCTCAGTCAAGCGGCGGCCATTCTGGTGGATCTGTTCGGCGCCCTCAAGGATATCAATCTGGAATCCATCAAGAGCGACCAGACGGATGATGTCGATCCCACCAGTCAAATTCCCATCGAAGAGCTACAGCTTTCGGTTCGGGCCTACAACTGCCTGAAACGAGCGCAGATCAACTCCGTCGCCGACCTCCGGGATTACACCGAAGAAGATCTCCTCGAGATCAAAAATTTCGGTCAAAAGTCGGCCGAAGAGGTGATCGAAGCCCTTCAAAAACGCCTGGGCATCACGTTGCCCCGGGAGCGGGCCTCAAAAACCTAAGTGAGGCTCGCCATTCGAGCGGGGGCTGATTTCCCCCAACTTGCAGCAGTTCATTAGTACCGATCGAAATACTTGTCATGCGTCATCGTCGTCGTATTCCCAAACTCGGCAAACCGGCCGACCAGCGAAAAGCCCTGTTGCGATCGCTGACCACCGAACTGATCCGCCACGGCCGGATCACCACCACCAAAACCCGGGCGAAAGCCCTGCGGATGGAGGCAGAGCGGATGATCACCCTCGCCAAGGACGGCTCCCTGGCGTCCCGCCGTCGGGCGATGGGTTACATCTATGACAAACAACTGGTTCACGCCCTGTTTGAAGGGGCCAAGGATCGTTACGGCGATCGCGACGGGGGCTATACCCGCATCGTCCGCACCGTGCGCCGCCGGGGGGACAACTCGGAAATGGCAATCATCGAACTGGTTTAGGCTCGTTCCGCCATTGCCCATGACCGACCTGCAGCGCGTCGCCATCGTCATCCAATACCGGGGGACCCACTTCCACGGATGGCAGCGCCAACCCAACGGGCGGACGGTTCAGGAGGAGATCGAAACGGCGATCGCGGGGGTTTTGAACCGGGAGCGAGTCCCCGTCCACGCGGCGGGACGCACCGATGCCGGAGTCCACGCGGCGGCCCAAGTCGCCCACTTCGACGCCCCCGCCCACATTCCGGGCTACCGCTGGGCAACCATCCTCAACGGCCGCCTGCCGGACGACGTGCTGATCCGGGCGTCGGCTCAAGTTCCCCCCGACTGGCACGCCCGCTTTTCCGCCCAGTGGCGGCGCTACCGATATACCCTGTACACCGAGGCGCGGCCCAACCTGTTCGTCAGGCCCTACGTCTGGCACTACTACCAGGCACCCCTGGATGAAACCCTCATCCTCGCAGCCCTGAAACCCTTGCTGGGACGCCACCACCTGTCCGCCTTCCAGCGGGCCGGGTCGAGTCGGCCCCACGCCTGGGTGGATGTCCAGGATGTCCGATGTTGGCGGCGGGACTCGTTCATCCATATTGAAGTCCAAGCCAGCGGATTTCTGTATGGGATGATGCGGTTCCTCGTCGGGTTGCTGGTACAGGTGGGGACCCAAGAGCGATCGCTCGAAAACTTCAAAGATATCTGGGTCAACGAACGCCGGGAAGTCGTTAAATCCTCCGCCCCCGCCCGGGGTCTGTGCCTGTTGCGGGTGGGCTACCCCGACTTCCCCTTCACACCCGATATCTGGTTCGACACCCTCCCCCAATTTTGCTTCCCCCAGACCGATAAATAGAAGGATACAGTTCAAATGATGACCAAAACTTACCTGCCAGCCGTTGACTCCATCGAACGAAAATGGTATGTCATCGACGCGGCCGACCAGCGCCTCGGCCGTCTGGCCAGCGAAATCGCCCAAATTATCCGGGGCAAAAATAAACCCACCTACACCCCCCACATGGACACTGGGGATTTTGTCGTCGTCATCAACGCCGAAAAAGTTCAGGTGACGGGCCGAAAGCGGGAACAAAAACTCTACCGCCGCCACTCCGGCAGACCCGGGGGGATGAAAACCGAAACCTTCGCCAAGCTGCAAGATCGCGTCCCCGAGCGGATTATCGAGCAGGCGGTGAAGGGGATGCTGCCGAAAAACGCCCTGGGACGGCAACTGTTCACAAAGCTGAAAGTGTACGCCGGCCCCAACCACCCCCACCAAGCCCAACAGCCCGAGTCCATCACCATCAACACCATTCCCACAGGAGATAAATAATGCAAGCGACAGATACCGGCAAAGCAGTTTACTGGGGCACCGGTCGGCGGAAATCGTCGATCGCCCGCGTGCGTTTGGTTCCCGGCAGCGGCCAGTTGCTCGTCAACGGCCGGGAAGGGGAAAATTACCTGCAATTCAACCACAGCTACCTCTCCGCCACCCGAGCCCCCCTGGAAACCCTGGGGTTGGAAAATGACTACGATATCCTGGTCAACGTCAAGGGCGGCGGGCTGACCGGACAGGCCGAGGCGATCCGCCTGGGCGTGGCCCGCGCCCTGTGCGAGTTGAACCCCGAGAACCGCCAACCCCTAAAGGTGGAAGGCTACCTGACCCGTGACCCCCGAGCCAAAGAGCGGAAAAAATACGGGCTGCGGAAAGCGCGGAAAGCTCCCCAATACTCGAAGCGATAAACTGCCGCAGGATTGCCAGGAAAGGGGGAAAGGCGGGATTTTTCCCTTCCCCCGGTTATTCCCGCCCGACATTCGTTCCGGCGGAACCGTCATTTTCCCGACTCCCGACTCCCGACTCCCGACTCCCTAACAACCGACTCCCGCACACAGGCGATCGCCACTAAAATAATAACTGAACGTCAATCCAACAAATTTGTAAATCGAACCATGCCAAAACCCGACATCCACCCCAAATGGTATCCGGAAGCCGAAGTCATCTGCAACGGCGAAGTTGTCATGAAAGTCGGCTCCACCCAACCCACCCTGCACGTCGATGTCTGGTCCGGGAACCACCCGTTTTACACCGGAACCCAGAAAATGATCGACACCGAAGGACGGGTCGAGCGCTTCCTCCGCAAATACGGCATGATCGACGAAAGCCAAACCGAAGACAAAAAATAGCCCGGTTGTCAATTGTCCGTCGTCTGTTGTCCGTAGCTCTCACTACCGACAACCGACCAATTTTAGGGTTCCGGTTCTCAGAAAATAACTGAGGGATAGCGCTCACGAACCGGAGCTGACCCGATCGCAAACCCTCGCTTCGACAACCGACAACTGACAAAAGGCAACCTAAAAATGGCTGAAAGTTATTTATTAGACAAACTCAAATCCGTCGAGCAAACCTTCCAGGAGCTGACCCTGCGGCTGGCCGACCCGGAAATTACCACCGACCCGGAGGAATTTCAGCGGGTGGCTAAAGCCCGATCTTCCCTGGAAGATGTGGTGAACGCCTATCAGGAATGGAAGGCAGCCCAGACGGAGTTGGCCGGGGCTAAACAGATCCTGAAAGAGGCGGGGGGCGACCCCGAAATGAAGGAGATGGCGGCGTCGGAAGTGGAAGAACTCGGCGCCGAACTCGAACGGCTCGAAACGCGACTCAAGATCCTCCTGCTCCCCCAAGATCCCAACGACGACAAAAATATCATGTTGGAGATCCGGGCCGGAACCGGGGGGGACGAAGCCAGCATTTGGGCCGGGGATTTGGTGCGGATGTATTCCCGCTACGCCGAAGGCCAGGGCTGGCGGGTGAAAATGTTGAGCGAGTCCCCGGCGGATATGGGGGGATTCAAAGAAGCGATCCTGGAAATTCAGGGCGCGAACGTTTACAGCCAGCTCAAATTCGAGGCGGGGGTGCACCGGGTGCAGCGGGTCCCCGTCACCGAAGCCGGGGGGCGAGTCCACACCTCCACCGCCACGGTGGCCGTGATGCCGGAGGTGGACGATGTGGAAGTGGAAATCGATGCCAAGGACATCGAGATCAGCACGGCGCGATCGGGCGGTGCCGGGGGTCAGAACGTCAACAAGGTGGAGACGGCCGTTGACCTGTTCCACAAACCCACGGGTATCCGGATTTTCTGTACCGAGGAACGCAGCCAGCTCCAGAACCGGGAGCGGGCCCTGCAAATTTTGCGGGCGAAGTTGTACGAGGCGAAGTTGCGGGAACAGCAAGAAGCCGTCACGTCCATGCGGCGATCGCAGGTGGGGACGGGTTCCCGCTCCGAAAAAATCCGCACCTACAACTACAAGGATAACCGCGTCACCGACCACCGCCTGGGTCAGAACTTCTCCCTGGCGCCGATTTTAGAAGGTGGCATGGGGGACGTGGTGCAAGCCTGCGTCATTCAAGACCAGCAGGAACGGCTGGCGGAGTTGGCCGAATCGACCACCACCGCATCGGTCTAATTTCCGATTTCCGTTCCATCCCGGCGAGGACTTTGGCGAGTCCCGCCTTTTTTTTGGGGAGAGAGGCGACCGGAGGCGACCGGAGGCGACCGGAGGCAGGTGAGGGAGCAAGTTGATATAGCGATCGCCAGAACGGTTGGGACAGATCTGCCAATTGAGTTCACTCGCCTTGAAATGAATTTCAAGGCTCACAGCAAAAGTCCACGCTTGCGTGGACTCAGTTGGACATTGATTGTCCGAACCGCCAAGGCGGTTGCCATATCAGAGCCAGTTTTTGAACCGTACAAACTCCCCAATCATCTGAATATGATTTTCGCTACAAGAAAAGGGAATTGATTCCCAAGCGGTCTGGATGTTCCACCCGTTTCTATTCTTCCTCCGCTCCCTCCGCTTCCTCCGCTCCCTCCGCTTCCTCCGCTCCCTCCGCTTCCTCCGCTCCCTTAGCTTCCTCCGCTTCCTCCGCTCCCTTAGCTTCCTCCGCTTACCGAAGCTTCCTCCGCTTCCTCCGCTCCCTTAGCTTCCTCCGCTTCCTCCGCTTCCTCCGCCCCCTCCGCTCCCCCCGCCCACACCCCACACCCCACCGAGCACACCCCATCCCCACATTTTGCCTGAAAATAAACAGTTCGATAAGATAATTAAGGGAGAAACTGTGGTTTCTGTTCGGCGAGAAGCGACCCGATTGAATTTGAGGTGATGGGGACTTCGCTCACAGTCCGGAACCCTGACGAACGCAGTCTAAAGTTGAGAGATGCCCAAAAACAAACTCAAATTGATGGTGGTTGACGACGAACCCGATAACCTGGATTTGCTGTATCGAACGTTTCGCCGAGAATTTCGGGTATTTCGAGCCGAAAGTCCGACGGCGGCGTTGGAACTGCTGGAAACCGAGGGAGAAATGGCGATCGTCATCTCCGATCAGAGTATGCCGGAAATGACGGGCATCGAATTTTTGCGGAAAACCGTCGCCCCGTTTCCGGAGATGATCCGAATTTTACTCAGCGGTTACTCGGCGGAAATGCTCGACCCCTCGGGAGAAACCCTGAAAGCGGCGGATATTTTTGCCTGTATTACGAAACCCTGGGACCCGGCGGTATTTGAGGAGACGATCGCAAAGGCAAAGGCGACTTATCAGCAGCGGCAGGCGGAAAAAAATTCCTGACCTTCGGGAGCGATCGCCTCACCTCCAGAAGGGATTAATTTTTGTTAAGATGCAAGGCGGGCGAGGGATTTTAGACCGCTCAATTTTCGTTTGCCCGAACGCCCCCGTTGTCGTCCTAGGAGACTTTCGATGCTGCGACTCGAACACATCAGCAAAATTTACCCCACGGGAACCGTCCTCAAAGATATCAACTGGGAAGTCAAACCCGGCGATCGCATCGGTTTAGTCGGAGTCAACGGGGCGGGAAAATCCACCCAACTCAAAATTATCGCCGGGGAAACCGAACCCACTTCCGGGGAGGTGATCCGCCCGTCGAGCCTCCACATCGCCTATCTGACGCAGGAATTTGAAGTCGATCCCGGGCGCACGGTGCGGGAAGAATTTTGGACGGTATTCACGGAAGCCAACGCCACCCACGAGGCTCTGGGCCGGGTGCAGCGGGAGATGGAAACCGCCGACCCCGATCGCCTCGACGACTTGATCCACGAATTAGACCGGCTGCAGCGGAAATTTGAGGCTTTGGACGGCTACGGTTTGGAGGCGAAAATCGAGAAAATTCTGCCGGAGATGGGGTTTGAAATCGAAGACGGCGATCGCCTGGTGAGCGCCTTCAGCGGCGGCTGGCAGATGCGGATGAGTTTGGGTAAAATCCTCCTCCAAGCCCCCGATTTGCTGCTCCTGGACGAGCCGACCAACCATTTGGATTTGGAAACCATCGAATGGTTGGAAACCTACTTGAAAGGCCTGACGACGCCGATGGTGATCGTCTCCCACGACCGGGAATTTTTGGACCGCCTCTGCACCCAAATTGTGGAGACGGAGCGCGGCGTTTCCCAGACCTATTTGGGGAACTATTCCGCCTACCTGCAACAAAAAGCGGAGGGCCAGGTCGCCCAACTGAGCGCCTACGAACGGCAGCAAAAAGAAATCGAAAAGCAGCAGGAATTTGTCGAGAAATTCCGCGCCAGCGCCACCCGCAGCACCCAGGCTAAAAGCCGGGAAAAGCAACTGGAAAAAATCGAGCGCATCGAAGCGCCGACTGCTTCTTTGAAGACATTGAAATTCCGGTTTCCCCCCGCCCCCCGCAGCGGCCGGGAGGTGGTGACAATCAAAGACTTGGTTCATACTTACGACGAAAAGATCCTATTTTTGGGGGCGAATTTGGCGATCGAACGGGGCGATCGCGTGGCGTTTCTAGGCCCCAACGGCTGCGGCAAATCCACCCTCCTCCGCATGATGATGGGGATGGAAAAACCCACCGAAGGCACGGTGACGCTGGGCTCTCACAACGTCATCCCCGGCTACTTTGAACAGAACCAAGCCGAGGCTCTGGACTTGAGCCGGACGGTGATGGAAACCATCCACGACGAGGTTCCCGACTGGAAAAATGAGGAGGTCCGCACGCTGTTGGGCCGGTTCTTATTCAGCGGGGAAACGGTGTTTAAAAAAGTGCAGGCGTTGAGCGGGGGAGAAAAGGCGCGGCTGGCCCTGGCGAAAATGTTGCTGCAACCGGTCAATTTGCTGATGTTGGACGAGCCGACGAACCACTTGGATATTCCGGCGAAGGAGATGATGGAGGAAGCGCTCCAGAATTACGACGGGACGGTTTTGTTGGTTTCCCACGATCGCTATTTTATCTCCCAAGTGGCGACCAAAATTGTGGAAATCCGCGACGGGGAATTCCGCGTCTATCTGGGGGATTACCACTACTATCTCGACAAACTCGCCGAGGAGAAGGAACAGGAACGGCAGGCCAAAATAGCGGCGGAGAAGGCGGCGAAAAAGGCGGCTAAGACGGCGAAGAAGAAGGCGGCGGCAAAGCGGCGGTAAGTTGGGGTTGAGTTGTTGTGCTTCAGCCCCTTTCGGGGGCGCTAAAGCGCAACAACGAGTTAATTCTATTCCGATTCCGGTGCAATAGATTTCAATCAAAATATATGGTTATCACGGAAACTCGTTATTATACGCCAGAAGAATATTTGGAACTCGAAGAAAAATCCGAAGTTAAACACGAATATCGAGATGGAAAGATTATTCCCATGACAGGCGGAACGACCAATCATAACGAAGTGGCGGGCAGTTTGTACGCCTATCTGAGATTCGCACTTCGGAAAAAGGATTTTCGCGTTTATATCGGCGATGTCAAAGTTTGGATTCCCCGATATCGACAATACACTTATCCGGATGTCATGGTGATTCGGGGCGAACCCGTCTATGCCGGAAAAGGAAAAACCACCGTGATGAATCCTTCAGTTGTCGCGGAAGTTTTATCCAAATCGACCCAAAATTATGACCAGGGTGATCAATTCAAATACTATCGTTCGATTCCGGAAATGAAGGAATATATTTTAATCGACCCCAAACAATTCTATGTCATGCAATTTGTTAAAAACTCAGTCGGCCAATGGGTGTTGACTGAGTACGAGGGCGAGGATAATTTATTGAAATTTGATTCGGTAGAATTTGAAATTCCTTTCGGCGATTTATACGAGGGTGTCGATTTTACGAAGGTCGAGGAATAAATGATACCGAGATCCGGCATACTGTAATATGGTGTAGATTAACTGATGCCAATATGAAAATTAAAAAATTAGAGTATTTTGATGATGAATATCAATGGAAACTGGAACCGGTCGAGTTTTTGCCCAATCTGAATCTACTGGTTGGGGTATCCGGGGCCGGAAAAACGCAAATCTTAAAATCAATCCGTCGGTTAAAAGCGATCGCCAATGGTAAACCGATGAATGGAGTCCAATGGAGTGTTTGTTTTGAGACGAATCAAAATATTGAGTATCATTGGAGTGGTCAATTTGAAACAAAAGAAAATATTACACCGATTGATACTGATTCGGACGAAAACGAGCCAGTTAAAATTCTCCACGAGAAATTACAATGTAACGGAAAGACTCTCGTAGAAAGGACAGGAGAAGAAATATTTTTTGATGATGTAAAAACGCCAAAACTCTCTCCTTTTGAAAGTGTTATCGAATTATTCAAGCAAGAAGACAGTATCATTCCCGTCAAAGAAGAGTTAGATAAAATTATTCTGACTGACTCAGAGCGTGATTTCGATCAAATGTGGCGACTGCCAGTTTCTATTTTTAAGAAATATGAAAATGCTTCTTTGTCAACACTCAAGGAAAGTGATCTTCCGATTTTCGTCAAACTAGCCATACTATATCGAACACTGCCCCGAGAGTTTGCAATCATCAAAAAAACTTTTACCAATATTTTTAATAAGGTATCTGACATTAAGATTGAAACCATTAAAAATGAAGAGTTACCGATCGCTTTATCTCAACTCTTAAAAGAGGCGACGATTGTCAGCATTAAAGAAAAAGGCGTATCGACCTGGATTGACAATATTTCATCGGGAATGTACAAAACATTGATGTATATCAGCGAGTTGTATTTATCTCCCGATAATTCTGTCATTCTAATTGATGAATTTGAGAATAGTTTGGGTGTCAATTGTATGGATAGTGTGACCGATTTAATTTTGAATCATCAGAATTCACAATTCATTATTACCAGTCATCATCCGTATATCATTAACAATATCAGTCCGGCATTTTGGAAAATCGTGACTCGACAAGGCAGCTTGGTAACAGTCAAAAATGCCAAAGATTTTCATATTTCAGAATCGCGACAGAAAGCGTTTATTGATTTAATCAATATTCTTGAAGATGAGGACGATGAATGAATATTTACTTTTTGGTGGAGGGACGAAGTACAGAAAAGAAGATTTATCCCAAATGGCTTGAGTATCTTATCCCCGAACTTGAAAGAGTTGATTATCATGATCAAGCGATCAAAAACAACTATTATATCATTAGTGGCAGGGGTTATCCCAATATTTTATATGATGGTCTAGATAATGCAATTAACAAAATTAATGAAACCAACAATTATGATTATTTGGTGATTTGTGTAGATGTAGATGAAGATACTGTCGATGAACGAGTGATTTATATTCAAAATTTTATCAAAGATAGAAATATTAATTTGGGCGGGACGGAAATTATAATTATTGCACAGAATCGATGTATAGAAACTTGGCTGTTGGGAAATCGTAAAATTTTTGATTCGAGGCAACCCCAGGAATATCCATTGTCAGATTATGTTAGTTATTATGACGTTTCTCAAAACGATCCGGAATTGATGGGTCAGTATAATATGAAAAATCATGCTGACTTTCATTTTGAATATTTGAGAGAAATTTTTATAGCAAAAAATATCATTTATACCAAAAAAAGACCCGGGGAGGCTCAGAAACAGTATTACTTGGACGAACTCAAGAGAAGAGTCACAAACAATCCCGACCATTTAAAAAGTTTTCAAACCTTCTTGGAATTTTGCAAAAAAATGAAAAGAGAAATGTAGAAGGCGAAAATTTACGAAGGTCGAGGAATAAATGATACCGAGATCCGCTATACTGTAAGATGGGATCGATCGCGATCGCCGACGAGATCAGTCGTACACCCAAGGGGAAGGGAGGAAAAAAGCGGTGTTTGGTCAGAAACTCATTTCATTTCCGCCATTCTCCGCCGCGATACGGAAATATTTTCCCGATCGAGATGCGGTGCGATCGCAACTTCGCCTATTTTACGATCGCGCGATCGCCCTGTTGATCCTCGCCAACGTCACCCTGGTCATATTTGACCTCACTTATATCAAACATCGCACGTCCTATTTGCGCCTTGATCGCTACCACCAAACCCGCACCGACAGCCCCCAAAAAGACTATTTACAATTAGTCGATCGCCTCAAAAATACCCTCGAAACAGAGGGGTTGGACTCCCCCGACGTCGAACCCCTCCTGGCCCAATTGCGACGGTCCGGCATCGAGATCCTGATCGAAAATCCGCCGTTTCGCGTCCGGGATGCCTACGGAACTTGGGCGGCGATCGAAACTCGGTTCACCGAACATCTCGAAACCGACGATCTCCGAGAGGCGCTAAATACCTTTTGGAGTCGGGACTATTTCGCCGAGGTGGGGTGGGAAAATGCCCTGGAATTTTTCAATTTAAATATACGATATATTTTGACGCTATACGAACCTTTTTTGGGATACGACCTCATCAAAGGCATCGAACCCTATCGCGACTCCCAAAATTATCTGATAACCGTCGCCGATCTGCGGGCAGTCCTCAACTACGAGGGCTTGAATTCTCCCCGAGTCGAACCGATGTTAGAACAACTTCGGGAACTCAGCGTCGAGATGGTTGATCGCGATTTCATGGTGCAAGCTCAAGACACCCTGGGAATTCTCGCCCACATCAAATATCGGATGATCGAGCACATCTTCAGCCGCGATCCCTCCTCCACATCACACCTGACACCGACCCTACAATTTCTCTACTCAATCGGCGTTTTAGATATTCTTTCCCCCGAAGTGCTGTGGGCGGACAAATCCTCCAAAGAAGCCTTTAGAACCTTCTGGAGTGTGGAGAACTTGGAACGGGAGGGATGGCAATCCGAACTCGCTTTTTTCGACGATGAAATTTCCCTGCTGATGCAGTCGATGTACTTCCGACACCTGGGAATAAACGGCGAATTTATCGATCGCTTTTGGCTGGTGGATCTGCCCTGGTTATTTATCTTTTGGGCGATCTTTATGATCGAAATTTGGTTTATCCGTTCCCGAAATCCCACCCTCACCGTCGGGGCGGCAATCCGACAGTTGTGGCACCATTTATTTCTACTCATTCCCATCGCCAGACTCACCCGTTTGATTCCTGCTTTCATCCGCCTCGATCGCGCCAAACTGCCCGACATGGCACCTCTGCGCGCCCAAATTCGCCTGAAAGTGATCGCCAGTTTTTCCGATGAATTGATTCAAGTCACCGTCAATCAAGGCATCAACCAACTGCAATCCACCGTCAGCGGTGGCACCCTGCGAAAAGCCGTTTTCAAATCCCCCCAGGAATCCAAACCCGAGACAGAAGATGATGATGTCGCCCAACTGAGCGCGATCGCCGGCCGGCTGCTGCAAGTCACCGCCTGCCACGTTTTGCCGGAAGTGCAGCCGGATTTGGAGGCGTTTTTATATTACCAAGTCGATCGCTCCGTCCAACAGTCCGCGATCGCCCGACGCCTGCAACGCATCCCCTTCCTGCGGCGACTTCCCGATCAAATTACCGAAAATTTGGTGACGCGAATTACCGCGATCGTCACCCAGCAGCCCAAAAAATCCTACGAAGCCTCCCAAACGAAAATACCCGATCCCATCGCCCAAAAATTGCAGCAGCGGCTGGTGACGCGGTTTATGGATACGCTGCGATCGGAACTGCAAGACAACCAAACCATCGAAGAGGTGGAAGTGATTTTGGTGGACTGGCTGGAACAGGCGAAAATCAACGCCGCCAAAACGCCCCCACCGAAGCGGAAACCCGCCCTCAAACCCGCCGCCGTCCCGGACACCAAACAAATTTTACCCGGTGAGAATTTGGACAAAAAAAGGCAAGATTAAAAGACAAAAATACAAACCATAGCAACGAGCGAAGATCGTGGTAATATCAGATCCGGTTATTTGACCGCACAAACTCCCCAATCATCGACCGATGATTTGAGCTGGTAGGGGCCCCTGGCTTGCGCCCTCGGGAATTGATTCCCAAGCGGTTTTGATATCGAACCCGTTTTTTTTCGGGCATTCAACCGGATTTGATATAACAGTTTAAATGCGGTAAGAAACCTTCAAACTCTGATCGAAAAGCCGTTTCAGTTCCCGATTCCCGATTCCCGATTCCCTATTAAGCTATAAAATAGCAGGGATTGGATGAAATCCCTGCTACTTCGCCCTCACAATTGACCGGCATCTGGATTTATCGCAGGTATCGCGCTCGCGTGTTTACAGTTCCGGAAAAGGGGAAAAACCTCGAAACCCCGATGAAAAGGGGATTTCCCTTCCCCACACCCCACGCCCGCACACCCCACACCCCAGCGCGCAGCGCTATATAATTCAGACAAAGCTGAAGATATTACTATCTTCCAAACTCACATCGGTGACACCCTCCAAAATTGCCACCAATCCGATGTCAGATCCGGCGGTTTCCGAGGTGATGCGGTAAATCGCCGTCGCATTGGTAAAGCCTTCCGGTAAATCCCCGAGTTGATAGTCAGCCACAGTACCGGACAACTCGATAATATCGACATTGGGCTCGAAGTCATTCACGAGGCTGTAACCTTCACCTTCAACCCCGTACAGGACATCATTATTTTTGTCGCCCCACAATTCATCATTGCCTGCACCGCCGACGAGGGTATCATTCTGTTGGCCGCCAAACAAGGTATCGTTGCCATCGCCTCCGAACAAATTGTCATTATCTTTGTTTCCAGACAAAATATCATTTTGCTGGTTGCCGACGAGGGTATCGTTCTGCTGACCGCCGAAGAGGGTATCGCCGCCCCCCTGTCCGTTCAGGAAGTCATCCCCTTGGAAACCCAACAGCGTTTCATCCGAGGCACTGCCAATGATAACGTCAGTGTTATCGCTGCCGAAAAACTGGCCCGGAAATTCTTCCGAAGGTTGGGTGACAAAGTTATCAAACGTAGCCGAAGAAATGGCTGCTGGCGGTCGAGTTTCGCCGAGGACAAAGGTATCGGCGCCGTCCCCTCCCCGGAGTGTATCCACCTCGCCGGTGAGGTTGACGGGGATAACATCCAGATCGAAGGTGTCTGTCGTCCTCAAACTGCCGTCCGAGACGGTCACGGTAACGGTCGTGCTGCCCGATTGACCTTCGACGGGTGTCAGTTGAATGGTCCGCCGTTCGCCTTCGCCGCCGAAAACGATATCCTGATTCCGAACCAAATCCAAATTGCTGGAAGTGGCCGTGACGGTGAGGTTGTTGGCCGTGGTTTCCGCATCATTCACGGTAAATGCGATCGCCCCGGTGGAACTATTGGCGATCGCATTTTGATCGCCGATATCGGAAATGGTGGGGGGGGTGTTCTGCGGTGTCGGCGGCCGAGGAGGCAAGGGAACAGGAACGACATCCAAATCCCGGTTGGTAACGGAAACATCGGCCGGATCGATATTGACGAAGGCCGGGTCGTCGCTGACGGTCGGATCTAAAACGACGTTGTAGGTTTGATCTCGGTCAACACGGCCGAAGTCGCCGATCCCCCTCACCGTTACCGTCTGAGGTGTATCCCAGTTAGCCGGCGTGAAGACCAATTGATTGACGCTGACGGTCCCCTCCGTGTCGTCGTCGCTGCTGACGCCGATGGAAACGTTGGCGATGGGCGGGCTGTCGAGGACCACCGTAAATGTGGCGGTTCCCCCGGCTTCCGTCGTCACCAAGCCACTGGTGGGATCGACCGTGACCCCCGGAGTCGGGTTGACAGCCACCGCCACGGTAGCCGTCGCCGTCTCGGTCCCGTCGCTGACGGTGTACTCAAAACTGGCATTTCCCGTAAAGCCCGTTTGGGGGGTGAAAACCACGTTGTTGCCGTTGAGTTGCACCGTGCCGCTGGCGGGGTTGCCGACGGCGGTGACGGTCAGGGTATCCCCATCCGGATCGGTGTCGTTGGCCAGCAGAGTGGCGGCGGGGATGGTCAGGGGTTCGTTGAAAAAGGCCCGGGCCGTGTCATCTTGCGGTTCTGGCGGGGCGTTGATGACATCCACGTTTGTCACCGCGACATCGGTGGGGTCAAGTTCGTTGTACTTGGCATCGTCGCTGGTGGCGGCAGCCAGTGCGACGGTGTAGGCCTGGTCCCCGTCTACCACCTCATCGGCCACACCCGTCACGGTGACGGTTTGGGGGGTATCCCAGTTTTCGGCTGTGAAAGTCAACAATTCGGTGGAAACCGTCCCCTCTGCGGTGTTGGAACTGCTCAGAGCGATCGCAACATCGGCCGTGGGTTGGCTGTCGAGAACCACCGTAAATTCTGCCGTCCCCCCCTCTTCCGTCGTGGTCAAACCTGTCGTGGGAACGACGGTAATTCCGGCGGTATCGTCATCGGTGTTGGTGACGGCGACATCGCCGGGGTCGATCCCCTGATAGAGCTCGTCATCGCTGGTGAGGGGTCCCACTTGCACGGTGTAGGGTTGGTCGTCGTCGTCCACGGGGTCGTCCACACCGGTCACGGTCACGGTTTGGGCCGTATCCCAGTTGTCGGGTGTAAAAGTCAACGACGCGGGGGAAGCCGTCCCCTCGGATGGGTCCGAACTGGCGATCGGAACCGTCACGTCGGCCGTCGGTTGGCGATCGAGGACAACGGTAAATGTGGCCGTCCCCCCGGCTTCCGTCGTGGTCAACCCTTCTGTCGGCGTCACCGTCACGCTCCCGGCTACCACATCCTGGTTTGTCACCGTGACATCATCGGGGTCGATACCCTCATAGTTGGCATCGTCGCTGGTGGCCGCAGCCAGTGCGACGGTGTAGGCTTGGTCCCCGTCTACCACGTCATCCGCCACACCCGTCACGGTCACGGTTTGGGCCGTATCCCAGTTCTCGGGGGTGAAAGTCAATAATTCCGTGGAAACCGTTCCCTCTGCGGTGTTGGAACTGCTCAGGGCGATCGCAACATCGGCTGTCGGCTGGGTATTGAGAACCACCGTAAATTCTGCCGTCCCCCCGTCTTCCGTCGTGGT